>NZ_CP011789.1:2135000-2440000 GCF_001636055.1 Pseudomonas putida | reverse complement strand
ACGACGTGCCAGGCTGCGCCCACGCTTGGCCTGACGGCTCTCCCAGTGTTCGAACAGGCTGTTGTAGACCAGATTCCAGAACATGGCGATGGTGGTGATCATTACCGCCAGGGGGCCGGTATGCGAGGCCGGGGTATCGGAGAGATAGGCCAGCCCCAGAGTCGACATGCCCAGGCCGGTCAGTTCATAGAAGGTCACGTAGACCAGTTTGCGCTTGACGCCTTGCACCGTGATTACCTCGGAATGCAGGAAATGAAGGCGACGAGAATGAGTCAATATTCTTGACAGAAAAAGTCAGCACCTTTCAGATTGACTGAAAGGAGAATCGCATGAATTTTTCCAGCGACAACATCCAACTGTTCCTCGCCGTGCTCGACCGCGGCTCGTTCTCCGCTGCCGCACGGGTGCTGGGGCGGGTGCCGTCGGCGGTGAGCATGGCCATCGGCAATCTCGAGGCCGAACTCGGCTACGCGCTGTTCGAGCGCGGAGCACGCGAGGTCCGCGCCACAGACCGCGCCCGCGCTCTGGAGCCGCACGCACGGCTGATCGCCGAGCAACTGGGGTTACTGCAAGTGCATGCGCTTGAACTGTCGCGAGGGCTCGAAAGCAGCCTGGCGATCGCCGTGGTGCCGGACATCGACCCGCGTCCGCTGCTGGCCGCCATTGCGCGGCTGGGCGAACGCTATCCGTTGCTGGACATCGAGCTGCTCAGCGCACCGCAGGAGGACGCCCTGCACCTGCTGGACAGCGGCCGCGTCGGGCTGTGCCTGGCCTTTGCCGGGTTGCAGGTCGATCCGCAGCGCAGCTTCCAGCACCTGGGCAGCGAGTCGCTGGTGGCAGCCTTGTCGCCCAACCATCCAGCACTGCGCCAGGGGCGCATCCGCGACCTCGAAGACCTGGTCAGCCTCCGTCAGATCCTGGTACACAGCCGCGACCTGCCGCTGCGCGACACCCGCTCGCTGATCGGCACCACGCACTGGCGTACCGACAGCGTCGACCTGGCCCTGCAGATGGTCGAAGCAGGCCTCGGCTGGGGCGACCTGCCGGCAACGCGGGTCGCCCCCTTGGTGGAAGCCGGGCGGCTGGTGCGCCTGGCGTTTCGCAACACCCGCAACGAACTGCAGTTGCCGGTGCATGCGCTGTGGCTCAAGCAACAGCCCCTCGGGCAGGCCGCGCGGGCGCTGGTGGAGCTGCTGGCTGGCGGTTGACCGCACATGGCCGCTCGTCGGCCAGAACAACGTCTAACTCAACCTTTTGACCGGCAGGCCGATACCGATCCCGACAGGCGCCGCTACGCGCCAAAAGTGCATGGCGGCCTCCCCAGCATCGGCTCAAGGTCTCGAAACATGAACCTGAAGTTCCGCCACAAGATCCTCCTCAGCGCCTGCGGTGTCGTGGTACTGGCATTCGCATTGTTCACCCTCTACAACGACTACCTGCAACGCAACACCATCCGCCAGAACATCGAATCCTCGGTCCAGCAGGCCGGCGCGCTCACCGCCAGCAGCGTGCAGAACTGGATGGGCGGACGCATCCTGATCCTGGAGAACCTCGCCCAGGACATCGCCCAGCAAGGCACCGGCAATCAGGTCGCCGGGCTGGTCGACCAACCCTCTTACACCAGCAACTTCCAGTTCACCTACTTCGGCCAGAACACCGGGCTGTTCACCCAGCGCCCCGACGCACAGATGCCCGAAGGCTACGACCCGCGCAAACGCCCTTGGTACACCGCTGCGGTGAGCGCCAACCAGACCCTGCTGACACCGCCCTACCAGGCATCGGTGGGCGGCCTGGTGGTGACCATCGCCATACCGGTCAAGGCCCGCAACAATGGTGAGCTGCTCGGGGTTGTCGGTGGTGACCTGAGCCTGGACAGCCTGGTCGACATCATCAACGCGGTGGACTTCGGCGGTATCGGCCACGCCTTCCTGGTCGACCGTGAAGGCCAGGTAATCGTCAGCCCCGACAAGGACCAGCTGATGAAGAACCTCAAGGACATCTACCCCGGCAGCGGCCTGCGGGTCGAGCCGGGCATGCAGGACGTGACCCTCGGCGGCGAAGAGCGGATCGTCTCCTTCACCCAGGTCAAGGGGCTACCCTCGGCGCAGTGGTACATCGGCCTGTCCATCGACAAAGACAAGGCCTACGCCGCCCTCGGCCAGTTCCGCAGTTCGGCCATCATCGCCATGATCATTGCCGTGGCCGCCATCGCTGCCGTGCTCGGCCTGCTGATCCCCCTGCTGATGCGCCCGCTGACCACCATGGGCCGCGCCATGCACGATATCGCCGAAGGCGAAGGCGACCTCACCCGTCGCTTGCAGGTGCAGCACAAGGACGAGTTCGGCGAGCTGGCCATGGCCTTCAACCGCTTCGTCGAGCGTATCCACGCCTCGATCAGTGAAGTGGCCTCGGCCACGCGGCAGGTGCACGACCTGTCCGAACAGGTGATGAGTGCTTCCAACGCCTCGATCAACGGCTCCGAGGAACAAAGCCTGCGTACCAACAGCGTGGCGGCAGCGATCAATCAGCTCGGCGCCGCCACCCAGGAAATCGCACGCAATGCCGCCGATGCCTCGCAGCACGCCAGCGGCGCCAGCGATCAGGCCAACGACGGGCGCCAGGTGGTGGAGGATGCGATCAACGCCATGACCGCGCTGTCGCACAAGATCAGCGAGTCGTGCGAGCAGATCGAAACCCTCAACGCCAGCACCGACGAGATCGGCAAGATCCTCGACGTGATCAAGGGCATCTCCCAGCAGACCAACCTGCTGGCGCTCAACGCCGCCATCGAAGCCGCGCGCGCCGGGGAAGCGGGCCGAGGCTTCGCCGTGGTCGCCGACGAGGTGCGCAACCTGGCACACCGCACCCAGGAGTCGGCCGAAGAGATCCACCGCATGATCACCAGCCTGCAGGTTGGCTCGCGCGAGGCGGTGCACACCATGAACGCCAGCCAGGTCTCCAGCGAGCAGACCGTGCAGGTGGCCAACCAGGCGGGCGAGCGCCTGGCCAGCGTGACCCTGCGCATCGGCGAGATCGATGGCATGAACCAGTCGGTGGCCACAGCGACCGAGGAGCAGAGCGCGGTGGTCGAGAGCTTGAACCTGGATATCACCCAGATCAACGCACTCAACCAGCAAGGGGTGCAGAACCTCAACGAAACCCTGCGCCACTGCGATGCGCTGACCCAGCAGGCGGGACGCTTGAAGCAGTTGGTGGGCAGTTTCAGGATCTGAAACTGCTTCACTGCACTTGGAGGAGCAGCTGTCTTATTCAAAATCTGACAGCCAGCTCAATCCCTGTGGGAGTCACTGTCTTACTCAAAATCTAAAGGTCAGCCCAATCCCCTGTGGGAGCGGGCTTGCCCCGCGATCACCGGCGCAGCCGGTGCCATGCTCCGCGGTGTTCTTTTCGCGGGCAAGCCCGCTCCTACAGGAGACCTGTGGCGCTGCCGCGTTATAACCTAATAACGAACAATTCTATTTGGCTATAAAGAACAATCTATATCCTTCTGCCATCCGACAACGGGCTAGCGGGCAGATTGAGTAGCGTATGGATGTAGGTTCTTTCGGTTTCACCATTGCCGGGCTGGTCGTGGGTTTCATCGTTGGCATGACCGGCGTCGGCGGCGGATCGCTGATGACGCCGATCCTGCTGTGGTTCGGTATCAATCCCGCCACCGCCGTGGGCACCGACCTGCTCTACGCGGCAATCACCAAGGCCAGTGGCGTCTGGGTGCATGCACGCAACAAGAACATCGACTGGAAGATCACCGGCTGGCTGAGCCTGGGCAGCGTGCCCGCGGCAGCGCTGACCCTGTGGTTCCTCAGCACCCTGCATGCCGATACCTCGGCACTCAACGCCATCATCAAGCAGGGCCTGGCGGTGGTGCTGATCCTTACCGCCCTGGCGATCCTGTTCAAGTCGCGCCTGCAGGCCTTCGCCAGCAAGCATGCAGGCGATCACTACCATCTCAGCGACCGCAGCCTGAACCTCCTCACCGTGATCACCGGTGTAGTGCTCGGGGTCATGGTCACCCTGACCTCGATCGGTGCCGGCGCCCTGGGCACCGTGGCGCTGTTCCTGCTCTACCCGTTCCTGGTGACACGGCGCCTGGTCGGCACCGAAATCGCCCACGCCGTGCCACTGACCCTGGTCGCGGGGCTGGGCCATGCCGGCATGGGCAATATGGACTGGTCGCTGCTCGGCTACCTGCTGCTCGGCTCGCTGCCGGGCATCTACCTGGGCAGCCACCTCACAGGCCGCATCTCCGATCGTGTGCTGCGTCCCTGCCTGGCGGGCATGCTGCTGCTGATCGGCTACAAGCTGGCCTTCTGATCCCGCCCCTCAGGCCGGGCCCAGGCGCATGCGCCAGACCTCGGTTCGGCTGAGTTCGAGCCGTGAGCACGGCGGGATATCGATACGCTGGTAGGCCCCGAGCGAACTGCCGAGCACTTCGACCATCGCGGCGCGCATCACCATCGGGTGCGTGACCGCCCACCAGTCGCCCGGCGTGTCGAATGCCTCCAGCCACTGCGCCACGCGCTTGTGCAACGCGGCGAAGGACTCTCCACCATGGGGCGCCGCGTCCACGTCGACCTGCCACCACGCCAGGGCTTCGCTCTGCTCGCGCTGCAACTGCTTGAGCGCAACGCCCTGCCAATGCCCCATGCCACAGTCGGCCAGCGCCGTCTCGATACGCACCTCGGGGCCGAGCCAGGCGGCGGTTTCTCGGGCGCGCAGTTCGGGTGCGCTGAGTACTTGCACTCCGTCGGGCACAGCCTTCAACAGCGGGGCATCGCCCAGTACGGGATCGTCGGCCAGCGCAAATCGCCCGGTTTTCTGGGCGTGGGTCAGGGCATGGCAGACCAGGGTCAGACGGACGGCTTTCACCTTGGAGTTTCTCTGGCAAATGAGGATTAGGGCATCGAGGAACGCTGCGCTAGGATCGTCAGTCTAACCCAGGCAATTAGCCATCAGAGTCGATTCGATGACCATCACCTCCCGCCCCCCTCCCGGTCCTGTCCTGCTCGCTCTGCGTGAAGGTACGCAGGCCTGTCACAAGGCCCTGGAGGCGCGCCTGCCGTTTTTCAGCGAAGGTTTCGACCACGACGCTTATCGCCGCCTCATCGAGGCGTACTACGGCTTTCACGCACCGCTCGAAGCATTGCTGGCAACGCACCAGGGCAGTGAGCGCAACAAGGCTGGGGCGCTGTGCCGCGACCTGCAGGCGCTCAAGCTGAGCGCCGAGCAGATAGACGCGCTGCCGCTGTGCCGGGACTTGCCAGCCATCACCGATGAGGCCAGCGCGCTGGGTGTGATGTACGTAGTGGAGGGCTCCACCCTCGGTGGTCAGGTGCTCAGGCGTGCCATGGCGCAGCGCCTGGGTATCGACGCCGACAGCGGCGGTGGTTTTCTCGATGTGTATGGCAGCGCCACCGCCAGCCACTGGCGCGGCTTTCTCGAACGCCTGGATCGGCACCCCCTGTCACCCGAAAACCAGGCCCGCACCGTGGCTGCGGCGGTCGCGACCTTCACCTGCTTCGAGCGCTGGCTGGAGCAGCGCGCGGTGTTGTTGCACCCAATTGAGTGCTAAGCGCCACCGTTGATCGACCTGAAAAACTTCACATACCCTGTAGGAGCGGGCTCGTCCCGCGATCGGGCGCGAAGCGGCCTTAAAACCGGGCTTCGAGGTGTTTCAGGAATACCCCGGTTGCCTGATCTACGGCCGCTACGCGCCCGATCGCGGGACGAGCCCGCTCCTACAGGGGGGCGCCTGTGTTTTGATATCAGAACGAAATATTCAACGCCGCAAACAGCGCCCGGCCCGGCTGGTTGTAGGTGTTGGCACCGGCGCTGCTCGCGTTGCCGCCGCGCAGGATCTGCTTGTCGAACACGTTGTTTAGCCCCACCCGCACATCGTAGTTGGCGTTGAACTTGTACCCGGCACTCACATCCACCAGCCCATAGGCTTCGACATCCTTCTGCGCCGACTCGTCATAGCGCTCCTGGGTGCGGTAGTTCCAGGTCGGCGACTTCTGCTTGCCGAACCAGGTACCGGCCAGCTGCAGCGACAACTTGTCGGTCGCACGCCAATCCAGGGTGGTGTTGACCGTGTACTCGGGGATCACCGACAGCGGCTCGCCGGTCTCGCGGTTGTCGTTGTCGAGCATCCAGGTCAGGTTGGTGTTCCAGTCCAGGCTCGGGGTGAGCTCGACGAACAGGTTGCCCTCGAGGCCCTCTACCCGTGCCTTGCCGGCGTTTTCCCACTGGGTCACACGACTGCCGCCATTGATCGCGTAGACCACGTCGGTGCCGCCAATGATCTTGTTCTGGTAGTCGTTGCGGAAATAGGTCGCACTGGTGCGCCAGGTGCCGCGGTCATACAGCAGGCCGATCTCCTTATTGACGCTGATCTCAGGCTTGAGGTCGGCGTTGCCCTGCAGGTAGCAGCCGCCGGAGTTGGTCTGCTGCACGCTGCAGCCATTGCCGCGGCTGTAGAGCAGGTAGCTGGGGTTGGACTGGTACAGGTTTGGCGTCTTGTAGGCACGGGCGATGCCGCCCTTGAAGGTCAGTTCGTCGGTGATCTTGTGCGACAGGTTCAAGCTAGGGCTGAAGTTGTCGCCGAAGGTCTCGTGGTGATCGAAACGCAGGCCCGGCGTGACGGTGGTCGCGCCGATGATGATGTTGTCCTCGACGAACAAGGCATGGCTGCGCGCCTGCATCTTCGAATCGCTACGGTCGAAGCCTGCGATCACGTCGTTGCCAACGCCTGTCGGGTCGGAGCTTTGCGGACGGAACGAGCCCTGGTCGTTGAGGGTTTCATAGAGGTACTCGCCGCCAACGGTCAGCACGTGCTCCGTGGCGCCCACGGCGAACGGCAAGTTGACCTCGCTCGACAGGCGCGTGTTGCGCAAGCGCGAGAATGCCGCATCGTTGCCGTCGATCGCCCCTTCGGTACGCCCGGCCATGCCCTCGTTCAAGCGCCAGTTGCGCACGTACTCATAAGCCAGCACGGTCTTGCTGGTGCCCCAGGTGAAGTCGCCCAGGTGCGTCAGGTCGTAGGTGTTGCGTTGCATCACGTTGGTCTCGTGGCCATACAGGCTGGAGATCAGCTGCGCGTTGCCACCGCCGTTGCTGTTCATGGTGTCGCCAGCGTAGATATTGCCCTGGCGGCTGTAGCCTGCGCTCATCTCCAGGCGATGCTCGTCGTTGAGCTTCCAGCTCAGCAGGCCGTTGATATCCTTGTTGCGCACACCCTCGCGCCCGGCCACGGTCGAGCTGCCAGCGTGTGCGGCGTTGATGTCCAGGTCGTCGGCGTCGGTCTTGGCCAGGCCGCCATACAGACGGAACCCCAGGGTGTCGGTCAGGCCACCACCGAGGTTGAAGTTGGTCCGGTGGCTGGCGCCCTCGGCGCTGTCCTCCGGCATCAGGGTGTACAGGCTGACGCTGCCCTTGAGTGCGTCGCTGGGGCGCTTGGTGATGATGTTGACCACCCCGCCCATGGCGCCCGAGCCATAGCGCGCGGCTGCGGGGCCACGCAGGATTTCGATGCGCTCGACCGCTTCGGCCGGCACCCAGTTGGTCTCGCCGCGGGTATCGCGGTCGCCGTTCCAGCCATAGCGCACCGAGTTGCGTGCACTCGATGGCTTGCCATCGATCAGGATCAGGGTGTTTTCCGGGCCCATGCCGCGCAGGTCGATCTGCCGGTTGTTGCCACGGGCGCCGCTGGCACTGTTGCCGGTGAGGTTGACCCCGGGTTCGCGGCGGATGATGTCGGACAGGTCATTGGCCGGCGGGCGGCGCTTGATGTCCTCTTCGGTGATGACCGACGATCCCAGCGCCTGGCGCGCCTCACGCTCGGCGGTCACCAGCGTGTCTTCGATGACCAGCGCCTGCTCGGCGAATGCTGAAGTCGTTGCCACGGGCGCGGCCAGGGCAACGATGGCCAGCGCCAGGCGGTGCGGGGAAGGTCGGGTGTGCATCGGTACATCTCCTGAAATCGTGTGCGAGAAGCAAGCCGCGCCCCGGTCGGCAGGCCCCTCGCCCACCGGCCCGGCAAAAAGGCGGGTCCGTCAGGGATGGCGAATATAACGATTCTCAAATAGGTTTAAATCTTATTTACGAAATTTACAGATTGCCCGTAAACCCGCCTGGCAGACACCCGCACCCGACGCGGGCTAGACCAGCACCGCGCCCAGAGCATTGATGGCCTGCACCAGCTGTGGCGCGTCACCCTGTACCCGTACCGCCAGCCCTTCGATCTCGCGACGGACCGGATACTGCTTGCGCAGCAGGTCGAATGCCGCACGTTGCTCGGTAGGATCCTCGCTCAGGCTGCGACGAAAATCCGCATCGTCGCGACGCGGGTCGTAGACCGCACGGCACAGGGTTGCCAGCGCCCAGGCCGGGTCGGCGTTGGCATCGAAGTCCAGGCGTGCCAGCGCTGGCGACGGCAGCAAGTCGGCCAGGTGCACCTGCTCCGGCAAACCTTGCGAACGGCAGAAGGCCTGGTAGATCTGCGCGGTCCCGCGCTGCTTGCCATCGAGGCTGTAGCCGGCGATATGCGGCGTGGCCAGGGTGCACAGGTCGGCCAGCGCCAGGTCGACCTGCGGCTCGCCCTCCCAGACATCCAGCACCGCGTGGACATCCTCGCGGTCCAGCAGCAGCTCGCGCAGGGCGTCGTTGTCCACTACCGGCCCGCGGCTGGCATTGATCAGCCAGGCCCCTGGGCGCAGGCGGGCCAGTTGCCGCGCACCGAGCAGATGCCAGGTCGGATGTTCGCCGCCGCGTTGCAGCGGGGTATGCAGGCTGATGGTGTCACATTGCTCAAGCAACGTGTCCAGGCTGACGAAATCGCCCTCTTCGCTGGCCGCGCGCAGCGGATCGCACACCAGCACCCGCCAGCCCAGGCCTCGCAGTACACGGACCAGACGCCCGCCCACCTCACCGGCTCCGACCACGCCATACACCCGCTTGGGCAGCTCCACGCCATCGAGCTCGGCCAGGGTCAGCAGGCTGCCCAGCACGTAGTCCACCACGCCGCGGGCGTTGCAGCCAGGCGCGCTGCTCCAGTGGATGTCGGCCTGAGCGAAGTATTCGAGATCAAGGTGGTCGGTGCCGATGGTGCAGGTGCCGACGAAGCGCACCTTGCTGCCTTCGAGCAGTTGCCGGTCGACGCGGGTGACCGAGCGCACCAGCAGCAGATCGGCATCCCTGACACAGGCTGCATCGATGGCCCGGCCAGGGTAACGGCGGATTTCGCCGAATCCGGCGAAGAAGGCATCGAGCAGCGGGATATTTTCGTCGGCAACGATCAGCATGGGCGCTCTCCTTTCAGGGGAGCGCAGTGTAGGCGCTGTGGCCTGTGCGATCCAGCTCAGTCGGCCTTCTTGCGAATCCAGTACAGGTAGGTGCCGGCGTCTTCCTGCTGTTGCACCAGCTCATGGCCGAGGAAGGTGCAGAACTTGGGGATGTCGCGACGGGTCGAGGGGTCGGTGGCGATGACCTTGAGCAGGCCGCCGGCAGCGAGGTTGCGCACGTGTTGGTGCAGCATCATCACCGGCTCCGGACAGTTCAGGCCGGTGGCGTCGAGGGTCGCGTCTGGAGTGAAGTCGGTCATGGTGGGCTCCGCAAATTGTGGGGTATTGTCGCGCAAACCGCGTGCAGGTCAAACAGGGGCCGCAGCACGGCCCCGATCGTCTCAGCGCGGCTTGAGGTCGAGCCGGCGAAGGTGGCAAGTGACCTCTTCGCGGTCGTGGTACAGCTGTTTGCAGGCTATCGACACCTTGACCTTGCGCGCCTTGAACGAGGCCTCGATGCGATCGAGCAGCTTGCGCACCTCGGCGTGACGCTGCTTCATCGGCAGCTTGAGGTTGACCACGGCCTCGCGGCACAACCCCTCGCCCAGCCAGGTTTCGATCAGCGAGGCCGTGCGTGCGGGCTTCTCGACGATGTCGCAGACCATCCAGTCAACGGTCTGCTTGGGCTTCCAGGTAAAGCCGTCGGCCATCAAATGCTGCACCAGCCCCGTATCCATCAGGCTTTCAGCCATCGGGCCGTTGTCGATGGCGGTGACCAGCATGCCACGCTTGACCAGCTGGTAGGTCCAGCCGCCCGGTGAAGCGCCCAGGTCGACGCCGGTCATGTCGTCGTTCAGGCGTTGGTCCCATTGATCGCGCGGGATGAACTGGTGCCAGGCTTCCTCAAGCTTGAGGGTCGAGCGGCTCGGCGCCTCGCGCGGGAACTTCAGGCGCGGGATGCCCATCGGCCACAGTGCCGAATTGCCCGCTTCGGCCAGGCCGAGAAACACCCGTCGGCCACTGATGAACGTCAGCAGCAGGCGTGGCTTGCTGGCATCCTCGACCAGACGCCCGGCCTTCTCCAGCGCCTTGCGCAGCGGCACCTCGAATTTGCGGCAGAAGGTCGACAGCTCCTTGCCTTCGTTGCTGTCGAGCACCTCCAGCCACAGGCTGCCACACACCGGCAGGCCCGCCAGGTGCTCGAGCAGCACACTGATCCGGTCAGTCTCCGGCAGCTCGACGAAGTCGCCGCGCGCCCATTGGCGCGGGAAGATCAGCCGGTCGAAGCGCAGCTCACGCATCAGGCGTTCGGCACCGCCTTCGTCGAGGCAAACGAATTCGGCGCTGGCGCTCTGCGGCTTGCCCTTGGCATAGCCGGCCACGCCCAGGTGCGCGGCGTGTTCGCTGATTTCGGCGCAGACCTCGCCCTCGAAGCCGGGCCGGCAATGCATGAACAGGGTATTCATCTCTTACTCCACATCACTGGCGCAGACAGCGCCAGGGCGGCGAATGATAAAGGAAGTTCGGAACCTGCGACATGCCCCGCAGGTCCAGAACAACGTCAGGCCCGCCAAAGCGGTCTAACCTGATTGTTCAGCCTGGCCCGTGCCGTGCGGGCCGATACAGAGCGGTGATACCGGTAACCACGACTGCCGGGCACCGGAGCACAAGGAGTTGGCAATGCCCTCGCTCGATAGCCTGAAAACCCTCAAGACCCTCCAGGTGGCCGACCGCGCCTACCACTATTTCAGCCTCACCGAGGCCGCCAGCCAGTTGGGCGACCTGCAACGCCTGCCCATGTCGCTCAAGGTCCTGCTGGAAAACCTGCTGCGCTGGGAGGACGGTGAAACCGTCACCGGCGACGACTTGCGAGCCCTGGCCGGCTGGCTGCAAGAGCGACGCTCCGACCGCGAGATCCAGTATCGACCTGCGCGGGTACTGATGCAGGACTTCACCGGCGTGCCCGCCGTGGTCGACCTCGCCGCCATGCGCGCGGCCATGGCCAAGGCGGGCGGCGATCCCCAGCGGATCAACCCGCTGTCGCCGGTTGACCTGGTGATCGACCACTCGGTGATGGTCGACCGCTACGCCACCGCCGAAGCCTTCGAACAGAACGTCGACATCGAGATGCAGCGCAACGGCGAACGCTACGCCTTCCTGCGCTGGGGCCAGAGTGCCTTCGACAACTTCCGGGTGGTGCCACCGGGCACGGGGATCTGCCACCAGGTCAACCTGGAATACCTTGGCCGCACCGTGTGGACCCGCGAGGAAGACGGGCGCACCTACGCCTTCCCCGACACCCTGGTCGGCACCGACTCGCACACCACCATGATCAACGGCCTGGGCGTGCTCGGCTGGGGTGTCGGTGGCATCGAGGCGGAGGCGGCGATGCTAGGCCAGCCGGTGTCGATGCTGATCCCAGAGGTGATCGGTTTCAAGCTCACCGGCAAGCTGCGCGAAGGCATCACCGCCACCGACCTGGTGCTGACGGTCACGCAGATGCTGCGCAAGAAGGGCGTGGTCGGCAAGTTCGTCGAATTCTATGGCGACGGCCTGGCCGACCTGCCGCTGGCCGACCGCGCCACCATCGCCAACATGGCGCCGGAATATGGCGCCACCTGCGGCTTCTTCCCGGTCGATGACGTCACCCTCGACTACCTGCGCTTGTCCGGTCGCCCCGACGAGACCGTGCAACTGGTCGAGGCCTACTGCAAGGCCCAGGGCCTGTGGCGCCTGCCTGGCCAGGAACCGCTGTTCAGCGACAGCCTGGCGCTGGACATGCATGAGGTCGAAGCCAGCCTCGCCGGGCCCAAGCGCCCGCAGGACCGAGTGGCGCTGTCCAAGGTCAGCCAGGCCTTCGACGGCTTCATCGAACTGCAGCCCAAGCCCTTGGCCAAGGAGGTCGGACGCCTGGAAAGCGAAGGGGGTGGCGGTGTTGCCGTGGGTAACGCCGACCAGGCCGGCGAGATCGACTACACGCACAACGGCCAGACCCACAAGCTGCGCGACGGCGCCGTGGTGATCGCGGCCATCACCTCCTGTACCAACACCTCCAACCCCAGCGTGATGATGGCCGCCGGGCTGGTCGCCAAGAAAGCCATCGAGAAAGGCCTGGCTCGCAAACCCTGGGTCAAGAGTTCACTGGCCCCAGGTTCGAAAGTGGTCACTGACTACTTCAAGGCGGCCGGCCTTACCCCCTACCTCGATCAGTTGGGCTTCGACCTGGTCGGCTATGGCTGCACCACCTGCATCGGCAACTCGGGGCCGCTGGACGAGGCCATCGAGAAAGCGATCGGCAGTGCCGACCTGACCGTGGCGTCGGTGCTGTCGGGTAACCGCAACTTCGAAGGCCGGGTGCACCCGCTGGTCAAGACCAACTGGCTGGCCTCGCCACCGCTGGTGGTGGCCTATGCCCTGGCCGGCAGCGTGCGCGTGGATCTCACCCAGGATGCCCTGGGCACTGGCAAGGACGGCCAGCCGGTATACCTGCGCGATATCTGGCCCAGCCAACAGGAAATCGCCGACGCAGTGGCCAAGGTCGATACCGCCATGTTCCACAAGGAGTATGCCGAGGTGTTTGCCGGTGACGCCCAATGGCAGGCCATCGAAGTACCCCAGGCCGCTACCTATGTCTGGCAGGACGACTCCACCTACATCCAGCACCCGCCGTTCTTCGACGATATCGGCGGCCCGCTGCCGGAAATAGCCGACGTGCACGGGGCGCGCATTCTCGCGCTGCTCGGCGACTCGGTGACCACCGACCACATCTCTCCAGCCGGCAACATCAAGGCCGACAGCCCTGCCGGTCGCTACCTGCGCGACAAGGGCGTGGAGCCGCGCGACTTCAACTCCTATGGTTCACGTCGCGGCAACCACGAAGTGATGATGCGCGGCACCTTTGCCAATATCCGCATACGCAACGAAATGCTCGGCGGCGAGGAAGGCGGCAATACGCTGCATGTGCCCAGCGGCGAAAAACTGTCGATCTACGATGCCGCCATGCGCTATCAGGCGGAAGGCACGCCGCTGGTGGTGATCGCCGGGCAGGAATACGGCACCGGCTCCAGCCGCGACTGGGCCGCCAAGGGCACCAACCTGCTGGGGGTCAAGGCAGTGTTGGCCGAGAGCTTCGAGCGTATCCACCGCTCCAACCTGGTAGGCATGGGCGTTCTGCCCCTGCAGTTCAAGGCTGGCGACGATCGCAAGCGCCTGGGCCTGACCGGCAAGGAGCGCATCGATGTGCTGGGGCTCAGTGGCGCGCAGATCCGCCCGGGCATGAACCTGCAGTTGCGCATCCTGCGCGAGGATGGCCAGCAACAGGAGATCGAGGTGCTGTGCCGGATCGACACACTCAATGAAGTCGAGTACTTCAAGTCGGGCGGGATTCTGCACTACGTGCTGCGACAACTGATCGCCGGTTGAAGGGAAGGCATCGCGGGTTCGCCCGCGATGCCTCCGCGACGTGTCCTGGCGCCTTCGGGGTGAGTCAAAGCATCATATCGATTTGCCACCCACCGGATTTCCGATGTCGCCTGCCCACTGGATCGTCCTCGCCCTGCTTGGTCTGGGCTATGCCCTGGCCCTGTTCCACGGCCACCTGGGACTCGCCGCCCTGCCCGCCTTGCTCGCCCTGTGTTGTACCGCACTGCTGGTGCGACGACCCGCAGGTTGGCAAAGAGTGCTCGGGCATGGCTTGTTCATCGTCCTGGCCCTTGCCCTGGCGCTGCACTGGTTGCCCGGTTTCCAGGGGGCAAAGGTCATCGACAAGGTGGTGTTCAGCGAGGGCGCGCTGCCGTTCTCCATGTACCTGAACCTGGACAAGCCGCTGATCGGCCTCTGGATTCTGCTGGCTTGCCCCTGGATCCTGAGCCTGCGCGGGCACGGTCTACTGCCAAGCCTCGGGCTGGTCTTGCCGCTGACACTGCTGGCTTGCCTGGGTGGCGCCTGGTTGCTTGGAATGGTGGGTTGGGCACCGAAATGGCCGGAACAGACCTGGATCTGGGCCCTGAACAACCTGCTGCTGGTCAGCCTGACCGAAGAGCTGCTGTTCCGCGGCTATATCCAAGGTGGGCTGCAACGCCTGTTCAGGCACCAGGGGCTTGCATTGATCGTGGCCGCGCTGTTGTTCGGCCTGGCGCATCTGGGGAGCGGATGGCAGTGGTTCTACCTGGCAAGCCTTGCGGGTATCGGCTACGGCCTGGCGTATCGACTCGGCGGCTTGAGCGCTGCGGTCGTGTGCCATTTCGCTGTCAACCTGACACATTTCGCCCTGTTTACCTATCCGATGCTGGCCCCAGGCTGAACACCGAGTCATGATCGGACCATAACGTCATAAATCGTTAAAAATGCTGACATCTTGAGTGCAAATGCAACCAACGAGCCGCTTCCCTAGCTGATGGCTCATGGCCACTTATTGCTCCAGATCAAGCAAGTTAAATATTCATTCAATAAAACCATGGGCTTGCCGATACCTGTCGAAAGCCTTGCGGATTGAACAGCCAATGCGTAACAACCAGCCGATTACCCAGAGAGAACGGACTTTCCCTGCCCAGCAGCGGTTGATTTCCACCACCAACGCCAAAGGCGTGATCACCTACTGCAACGATGCTTTCATCGAAATCAGCGGTTTCTCACGCGAAGAGCTCACGGGAGCGCCACACAATCTGGTACGCCACCCTGACGTGCCCCCAGCAGTGTTCGCCCACATGTGGCAGACCCTCAAGCAGGGCCTGCCGTGGATGGGGATCGTCAAGAACCGCTGCAAGTCGGGCGACCATTACTGGGTCAATGCCTACGTCACGCCGATCTTCGACAACAACCAGGTAATCGGTTTCGAGTCGGTGCGGGTCAAGCCCACGGCCGAACAGATCCGTCGCGCCGAAGCGCTTTACCAGCGTCTGAACCAGGGCAAGCCGGCGGTGCCGCGTCGTGACAAGTGGTTGCCGGTACTGCAGGACTGGCTGCCGTTCATTCTCATCAGCCAGATCGGCTTCCTCATCGGCAACTGGCTCGGCCACTCCTGGGGCTTTGCCCTGGCTGCTGCCGTTTCCGTCCCCCTCGGCCTGCTTGGCCTCACCTGGCAGCAGCGCGGCCTCAAGCGCCTGTTGCGCCTGGCCGAACAGACCACTTCCGATCCGCTGATCGCGCAGATGTTCACCGACAGCCGTGGCGTGCAGGCACGCCTGGAAATGGCCATGCTCAGCCAGGAATCCCGCCTGAAAACCTGCCTCACCCGGCTGCAGGACAGTGCCGAGCACCTGAGCGAGCAGGCGCGCCAGTCCGATGTGCTGGCGCACAAGAGTTCTTCGGGGCTGGAGCGCCAGCGCGTGGAGACCGAGCAAGTCGCCGCTGCCGTCAACCAGATGGCTGCTACCACGCAAGAAGTGGCCAACCACGTGCAGCGCACCGCCGACGCTACCCAGGAAGCCAATCGCCTGACCAGCGAGGGCCGTCAGATCGCCGGGGAAACCCGCGAAGCCATCGAACGCCTCTCCGCAGCGGTGGGTGAAACCGGCCAGACCGTCACCCAGTTGGCCAAGGACAGCGACGAGATCGGTGGTGTGGTCGATGTGATCAAGGGCATCGCCGACCAGACCAACCTGCTGGCGCTCAATGCTGCCATCGAAGCGGCCCGCGCCGGCGAAATGGGCCGGGGCTTCGCTGTGGTTGCCGACGAAGTGCGCCAGTTGGCGCAACGTACCGCCGAATCCACCGGACAGATCCACGGCCTGATCGCCAAGCTGCAGCAGACTGCCAGCAATGCCGTGCAAACCATGGAGACCGGCCACCGTCAGGCCGAGGAAGGCGTCGAGCGAGTGATGCAAGCCGACCAGGCGCTGGTAGGGATCAGCGAAGCGGTGGCCAACATCACCGACATGGCTACCCAGATCGCTGCTGCCACCGAAGAGCAGACTGCAGTGGCGGACGAGATCAGCCGTAACATCAGCACCATAGCCGATCTGGCCGACCAGACGGCAGAGCAGGCGCAGCATTCGGCACTGCTCAGTGAAGAACTGACCAGTACGGCTGGAACGCAGTACTCGCTAGTGGAGCGGTTCAACCGCTGAGTGACAAAAAAGGGGCTGCGTGAGGCAGCCCCTTTTTTTACCAGTCCAGACTCAAACGGCTCTGGAAATACCGCTTTTCACCCGTCAGCGGATCGTCGAACTCGAGACTTTGCGCCAGCAGTTTCAATGGCCGCTCGTAGTCGTCCTCGCCCTCGAGCAATGTCGGGTAGAACGGGTCGTTGCTGATCGCGGCGCCCAGTGCCGCCATGTGCACTCTCAACTGATGGGTCTTGCCGGTCACGGGCGAGAGCCCGTAACGCCACAGGTTACCGTTCTTCTCCAGGACTTCGGCCAGGGTCTCGCTGTTCGCCACCCCTTCGACCTCACGCATGCGAAAGAACGGCTCACCATGCTCCAGCCGACTACGGTGCACCAACGGAAATTCCCGCGTCGGCAGCGGTGCAGCGATGGCCTGGTAGCGTTTGTCGATGCGTCGCTCGGGAAACAGCCGCTGATAGGCGCTGCGCGACTGCGGATTGGACGAGAACAGCACCAACCCCGCCGTATGCCGGTCGATGCGGTGCAGCGGCACCAGATGGGGATTGTCCAGACGACGGATCAGGCGTCGAAGCAGGGTGTGCTCGACATATTCGCCCGTGGGTGTGACTGGCAGGAAATGCGGCTTGTCCGCCACCACCAGGTGCTCATCGCAATGCAGGATCGTTTCCTGCGCCGCAATGGGCTTTTCATTGGGGACTTCACGAAAGTAATGCAGACGCATGCCACGTCGATAAGGCAGATCGGCCGCCACTGCCCTGCCCTCGGCATCCAGCACTCGCCCTCGACTGAAGCGATCGAGCCATTGGTCACGACCAATCGCCTTGAAGTGATCGCACAGGCAATCGAGGACCGTGCTCCAATCGCCAGGCGGCAAACAAACGGTACTGGCTTGCTGGTGAGCGGGGTCGAACGGCGTGGACATGGCAGGCTCTGTAATCAATGAGCGGGCATTATCGCCAATGCCCGCTCACTCAACCAGCCTCGCCAACTTGCTCACAACGCGACTTGAGCCAGCGCAACACCTGCACCGCCTCCCAGCGTCCGGCATCATAAAGGGCGTAGACCACCCCCTCGTAGCCAACGACATCCAGCGGGCGATGAAACCCTGCGCGCTGGAACAGTGCCTCGATCTCGGCAAAGCAGGTATTGAAATGGACCTTGCCGAACGGAGTACGGTCGTCGGTCACCAAGCCCTCCATGCGCAGCTCGAGCACCGCATCGCACACCGCTTCCGGGGGCATGCGGTTGACGCTGTACTTCAGTTGCTCGACATTGTGCATCGCCTCACCCCAAATACTGTATCTTTATACAGCATACGAATACCGTGGCCATTCCGTCAATTCGCAACAGCTCATTGCAAGCCTGGCAGGTGGCCGGTCCCCTTGCGAACAGTCATTACCTGGCGCCTGGGGTTGTCGCGTGAAATGGCCAGGTGAACCCAGGTGTCGAACTCCAGGATCAGTTGATCGAACACAATGGAACTGTCGCGAATGCATTCGGCCAGTTGCCGGGGCGTCATCGTTTTCACGCACATGTCGGCCGCCAGGCCGAGGCAATGCGCACTGTTGCGCACGCCGCCCACAAGCTGGTTGACGGTTTCATTGCGAAAACCGCTGGTGATCTGGATCGGGGAGTCGATCAAGGCTCGCACCTCTTCGAGCACCCCGCACAGCAAGCGCAGATTGGCCAAAGCCTCGGGACCGGGATCGTTGGGTATAGCGTTGTGCGCGGCGGCCAGCGAAAACGTCATCTCTTCGAGCGTGAAGTTCGGCGTAAGAAACATGATGTGTCCCCGGGTGATCGACTGTATCGGGCCAGTATCATCGACCAGGACCACACCGGACGGGATGAAGGAAACGCTCCCCCCTACCTGTCACTTGAGGAACGCCGCCACCTGCTGCGCGTCGAACGGCCAGAGCAGTTCGGTGCCGCTGTCGCAGCGACGCAAGACAGGGATGATCAAGCCGTAACGCTCGAACATGGCTTCATCATCGGCGATATCAACCAATTCGACCCACAGCCCGTGCTCGACGAACGGCATCAACACAGCCTCGGCGACTTCACACAAATGGCACCCCAAGGTGCCGAACAATTGGCATTCAGGCAGCATTATCAGTTCCCGGGCCCAGTGAAGAGACGCTCATTCTAGGCCCGCCGGGAGCCGCCTGCATCTGCTGCTCAATCCTGACTGGTAGCGCCGATACGGTGCAGGGACAGGTCCGCCCCCTGGAACTCCTGCTCATGGCTCAAGCGCAAACCATGTACCGCCCTGACTAGACCGTACACGGCAAAGCCACCAGCCAAGGCCACCAGTACGCCTGCCAGGCTGCCAAACAACTGGCTCGCCAGGCTGACACCGCCCAGCCCTCCGAGCGCCGACTGGCCGAAGATACCGCACGCCAAACCGCCCCAAACGCCGCATACACCATGTAGCGGCCATACGCCAAGTACATCGTCGACTTTCCAGCGATTCTGCGAGGCAGTGAAGCACCACACGAACAGTGCTCCCGCCACCAGCCCGGTCACCAGCGCGCCAACCGGGTGCATGAGATCGGAACCGGCACACACCGCCACCAATCCGGCCAGCGGGCCATTGTGCAGGAAGCCCGGGTCATTGCGCCCGACCAGCAAGGCCGAGAGCGTGCCGCCCACCATCGCCATCAGCGAATTGATCGCCACCAGGCCGCTGACACCCTCCAGGGTTTGTGCACTCATGACGTTGAAGCCGAACCAGCCGATGATCAGGATCCACGACCCCAGCGCGAGGAACGGAATACTGGAAGGAGCGAAAGCCACCAGCCGTCCATCACGGTACCGTCCGCGACGGGCACCGAGCAGGATGACGGCAGCCAGCGCGAGCCAGCCGCCCATGGCATGCACCACCACCGAACCGGCAAAGTCATGGAATGGTGCGCCAAACCGGGCTTGCAACCAGGCCTGGACGCCCAGGTTGCCGTTCCACACCGCCCCTTCGAAGAAGGGGTAGACGAAGGCCACGATCAGCGCGGTGGCACATAACTGCGGGGCAAAACGCGCACGCTCGGCGATGCCTCCGGAGATGATTGCCGGAATCGCCGCAGCGAAGGTCAGCAGGAAGAAGCACTTGACCAAGGCATAGCCATGATCGCTGGCCAACTGCGCAGCCGGCTGGAAGAAGCTGACGCCATAGGCGATCCAGTAGCCGATGAAGAAATACACCAGCGCCGAGACGGCGAAGTCGCTGAGAATCTTGCACAGGGCATTGACCTGGTTCTTGTGCCGCACGGTACCGACCTCGAGAAAGGCGAAACCCGCGTGCATGGCCAGGACCAGAATGGCCCCCATGAGGATGAACAGGGTGTTGGAGCCATGGACCAGTGAGTCCATCGCGCTATGCATGTTTTCCATGGAATGGGCAGACCTGCTGAAAAGTGCACCAGGACAGTTCAGAAACCTTGCTCGCGCACCTGATCGGTGCCTGCCGTGCGCCCCGTTTTGGGGGAGCGGCTACACAGGGAGTGGTTTTTTCTTGGGTTTGTCGTGGATTGGGTTAAGGTTTATCGGTGTCGGCCAGGGCCTTGCACGCAGACGGGGCAGCGCCCGGCATCGACGCCCCGCGACACGGCAGAACAAAGCAAACGCCGTACCAGCGACAAGTGGTGAACCTTCCGCCACACTCATCACTCGAAATAGCCACACACATCGACAGGGAGAGACCCCATGGCCAGCAAATCGGCAAAGACTGCACAAGAGATCTTGATGGCTGACTTCCAGGCACTGGTGCGCGACACCGAGAAATTGCTCGCCGACACCGCCAATCTGGCGGGCGACCAGGCCGACGAGCTGCGTGGCCAGATCCACGACCGCCTGCAGCAGGCCCGCGAAAGCCTGCAACTGACCCAGGACTCGGTCCGCGAGCGCGGTCAGGCAGCGCTGGGCAGTGCCGAGGAGTACGTACAGGAAAACCCATGGCAGGCCATCGGCATCGCAGCCGGTGTCGGGCTGCTGGTCGGCCTGCTCGCCAGCCGCCGCTGAGGAGGACGCATGGACAACGATGCCATCGGCGCCGGCGTTTCCGGCAGACGCCTCGGCGCGGCCATCCTGGGGCTGCTGCACAGCCACATCGAACTGTTCGGCATCGAATTGCAAGAGCAGAAAGGCCGAACCCTTCGCCTGCTGCTGTTCGCCGGCCTGGCACTGGTATTCGCCCTGCTCCTGCTGACCGCGCTGTCCGGGCTGATCCTGGTACTGCTGTGGGACAGCTACCGATTGGCCGGCATCGTCGGCCTTTGCGTGTTCTACAGCGCCGCGGCACTCTTTTGCGGCTTGCGCCTGAAGGCCGCTGTGTTCGATGAATCTTCACCGTTCAACAGCACCCTCGAAGAACTCGCCAAGGACCGGGAGCGCCTGTTGCCATGAGCCTGCCTGAACTGCCTAATACCCGTAATCCTCGCGAACTGCGCAAGGCGCTGCTACGCCTGCGTCTGGAAATGCACCGCCAGGAGATCCGCCACGAGTCCCGTCAACTGCTCGAGCCGGTCCAGCGCCTGCGCGGCATGGGCGCATCAGTCCAAAACGGCCTCGGCATCAAGCACGCTCCGCTGTGGGGCCTGGGTGTCGTGGTCGCCATGGGCTTTCTGACCGGAAAGGGCGTGCGCAGCGGCAACCTGGCGCGCCTGGTGCGCCTGGGTGGCAGCCTGGCCCCTCTGGTGCGCCTGTTCCTGCAGAACGGCCGTCATCGCTGAAACGAGGCGCCCGCCGCTTGCGCGGGCGCCCGTGACACGGGAAGCTATGGCCACCATCTGACGGGAGATCGAGCCTTGGACTGGCATACCCTGCTCAACCGCGAACGCCTCGGCAAAGCCTTGTACAGCCCCGAAGAACTGGGCCGCAGCCCATTCCACAAGGACCATGACCGCATCATCTTCTCCGGCGCCTTCCGCCGCCTGGGGCGCAAGACCCAGGTCCACCCGGTGTCCAGCAACGACCACATCCACACCCGCCTCACCCACTCCCTCGAAGTCAGTTGCGTAGGCCGCTCGCTGGGCATGAGGGTCGGCGAGACCTTGCGCGCCAACCTGCCCGACTGGTGTGCACCAAGCGACCTGGGCATGATCGTGCAATCGGCCTGCCTGGCTCACGACATCGGCAATCCACCGTTCGGCCACTCCGGTGAAGACGCCATCCGCCACTGGTTTCAGCAGGCAGCGGGCCGTGGGTGGCTCGACGACATGAGCGACGACCAACGTGCCGACTTCCTCAACTTCGAAGGAAACGCCCAGGGTTTTCGCGTGCTCACCCAGCTGGAATACCACCAGTTCGACGGCGGCACCCGCCTGACCTACGCCACCCTCGGCACCTACCTCAAGTACCCATGGAGCGCCCGTCATGCCGACGCGCTGGGGTACAAGAAACACAAGTTCGGCTGCTACCAGAGCGAACTGCCGCTGCTGCAGCAGATCGCTCACAAGCTGGGCCTGCCACAGCTCGAGGAACAACGCTGGGCTCGTCACCCGCTGGTGTACCTGATGGAGGCCGCGGACGACATCTGCTACGCGCTGATCGACCTGGAGGACGGCCTGGAGATGGAGCTGCTGCAGTACGCCGAGGTCGAGGCGCTGCTGCTGGACCTGGTCGGTGACGACCTGCCCGACACCTATCGGCAACTGGGCCCGGCGGATTCTCGTCGGCGCAAGCTGGCCATTCTGCGCGGCAAGGCCATCGAGCACTTGACCAACGCCGCCGCCGAGGCCTTCGTCGAACAGCAACAGGCACTGCTGGCCGGGCATCTGGCAGGGGACCTGGTCGAGCACATGCACGGACCGGCCAAGCACTGTGTGCTGCAGGCCAAGGATATCGCGCGCAAGAAGATCTTCCAGGACAAGCGCAAGACCCTGCACGAGATCGGCGCCTATACCACGCTGGAGATCCTCCTCAATGCCTTCTGCGGCGCAGCGCTGGAGCAACACGGCGGGCGCGCGCCGTCATTCAAGAGTCGGCGTGTGCTGGACCTGATCGGCAACCACGCCCCCGATCCACACGGCACCTTGCACAACGCCTTCCTGCGCATGATCGACTTCATCGCTGGCATGACCGACAGCTACGCCAGTGAAATGGCTGGAGAAATGACAGGACGCTCCAGCCCTCATTGACAGACAACGAGGGACGGTCAGCCGCAGCTTGCCGTCCCTCTTGAGAGAAACTTCCTACGCAACCACTGCGCCATTAAATGCTCAGAAGAATAATTTGAGATTTAGTGACTTTCTCGTCTTGACTCCTTACAAAACTCATACAAATCCAAGCTGCGTGTAGTACTTGGACGTAGGTCTTTTCCCATATATGGCGTTACGCCTAGCCTCTCATACGCGAAGGCGGTCAACTGCGATAAGGTTTTGTTTGCATCTGACAATCGCCGACTGGGAAGTTGATATGAGCTCCATATTTATTGTTGATGACCACCCCGTGATTCGCCTGGCCATTCGCATGTTGCTGGAAAATCAGAGCTACAAGGTCATTGGCGAGTCTGACAACGGCGTCGAGGCCATGCAGATGATCCGTGAGACCCAGCCTGACCTGGTCATCCTCGACATCAGCATCCCCAAGCTCGACGGTTTGGAAGTCCTGGCACGTTTTCAGACCATGGGGCTGCCACTGAAAGTGCTGGTATTGACGGCACAGTCGCCTGCGTTGTTCGCGATCCGTTGCATGCACTCAGGCGCTGCCGGATTCGTATGCAAGCAGGAAGATCTGAGTGAATTGCTCAGCGCAGTCAAGGCCGTACTTTCTGGTTACAACTACTTCCCCAGCCAGGCAATGAACCCCCACCAGGAAATATCCGCTCGTGACATGGATCTTTTCCGACAAGTTAACGACAGAGAGTTGATGGTTCTTCAACTTTTCGCACAGGGGCGCAGCAACAAGGAAATAGCCAAAGGCATGTTCCTCAGCAACAAGACGGTCAGCACCTACAAAAAACGCCTGATGCAGAAGTTAAGGGTCGATACCTTGGTCGACCTGATCGAAGTGGCCAAGCGCAACGCGCTGGTCTGAGGTGGATCATGCCGAGGTACATCGTCTGCGTGCTGCTGACCCTGCTCAGCCTGGGTTGCCAGGCTCAAACGAAGCAGGAGCCCGCCCCCAGGAAACTCAACCTGCTGGTCCGCTCCACCTCCGAAGCAACCGTGCCAGCTTTTTCGACCGCGCAGCAGCAATGGCTGCAATGCCGCACCAGCCTGACACTGGGAACCTCAACGCCCAACAATCCGCCCTTCGACGTCACCAATGGCAACGAATATCAAGGCTTGACAGCGGAGTATGCCGGCCTGATCGGCAGGGCACTGGGGCTGGAAATAAAGGTGCTGCGCTTTAATCACCGCCAGGACGCAGTGGAAGCACTCAAGGCCGGGCGCATCGATCTGCTTGGCAGTGCAAACGGCTATGAGGCCGCGGTCGAGGGGGTGGCGCTGTCCAAACCCTACGCTGTAGATCGCCCCGTTCTGGTCACCCGCGAAGACGAGACACGCCCCCTCGACCTGGGGCTCGCCGACTTGCGCCTGAGCACGCTCTATCATTACCTGCCGCTCGAGGATATACATGCGCTTTACCCGCAAGCCCAGCTGAAAACCTTCGGTTCCACCTCCGAAGCGCTGAACGCTGTCGCATTTGGCCAGGCCGACGTCTTTCTCGGCGATACCATTTCGACTCACTTCCAGCTTACCCGCGGTCATCTGCCACAACTGCGCATGAGCAATTTCGGCAAGCACGAAGCCGTGGGCTTCAGCTTTGCCGTGCGTGCCCAGGATCAGCTGTTGATGAGCCTGATCAACACCATCCTGGACAGCCAGCCGGCCAGCGTCAGGAATTCGATCTTCAAGCGCTGGAGCGCGGGCAGCGACCTGCTGCTTACCGATCGTCGGCTGCAACTGACGCCGCGCGAGCAGCAATGGCTACTTGATCATCCGAGCATGCGCGTGGTGGTAAACGATACCTCGGCTCCCCTGTCATTCTTCGACGGCAACGGCCATTTCCGCGGCATCACTGCCGACCTGCT
Organism: Pseudomonas putida; assembly: GCF_001636055.1. NCBI lineage: Bacteria > Pseudomonadati > Pseudomonadota > Gammaproteobacteria > Pseudomonadales > Pseudomonadaceae > Pseudomonas > Pseudomonas putida. The sequence continues at coordinate 2,415,605 of NZ_CP011789.1, read as the reverse complement.
GGAGCTGGTTCGACTGCGCACCGGCTTGCGTTTCGAGATCCAACGCGCTACCGGGATAAAGGAAATGATCCAGTCACTCGCGCAGGGCAGTGCTGACCTGATTGCCGCACTTGCCATCGCATCGCCTGCCCGAACAGACCTGCAACTCAGTCGCCCGTATCTCGAGAGCCCCTATGTACTGGTTACCCGCAGCGGCCGACCGTACACGTCGCTGGAACATCTGAATGGCCGCCGGGTCGCCGTTACACGACATACCTCCCCCTCCGTCCTGCTGGCGACGGCACACCCGAAGATCCGACTGATCGAGACCGAAAGCACTTCCTACTCCATGGCCCTGCTGGGCAGCGGCGCCGTGGACGCAGCCATCACCACGCTGCTGGATGCCAATCACGCCATCGCCGCCAACAACGATCTGGTGATCCGCAGCACCGTCGGCAACGACCCGGCCACCTTCTCCATGGCCAGCGTCAAGGACGCCAGCCCCCTGGCCTCCATCCTCGACAAAGCCTTGCTGAGCATCACGCCTGAAGAGCTGGGTGTCATCAACAGTCGCTGGCGCGGTTATGCATTGCACGATGGTGGCCAATGGCGCGAGTACCAGCGTCTGGTGCTGCAGGTCGTGCTGGGGATCGGCATCCTGCTGTTACTGGCGCTGGCCTGGAACGCCTACTTGCGACGCCAGATACGGCAGCGTCGCCGGGCAGAACGCGCCTTGAACGACCAGCTCGAGTTCATGCGCGCCCTGCTCAATGGAACCCCTCACCCGATGTACGTACGCGATCGCGAAGGACGGTTGCAAAGCTGTAACGACAGCTATCTGGAGGCCGTCGACGCGAGTGCCGACGCGGTCATGGGCAAACTGCTCCATGAAAGCCTGTTCAGCAACTGCGACTATACCCGGCAGATCCAAACCGACTATCTGCAGGTAATGGAAGCAGGCACGCCGCTGATCATCGACCGCCCCCTGCGCCTTAAAGACCGCGAACTGACCATCTACCACTGGATCCTTCCCTACCGCGACTCGCTGGGCGAAGTGCAAGGCATCATCGGCGGCTGGATCGACATCAGCGAACGCCGCAAGCTGATCCAGGACCTACGCCTCGCGAAACAGCAGGCCGACGATGCCAACCGGGCCAAGAGCACCTTCCTGGCGACCATCAGCCATGAAATCCGCACGCCGATGAACGCCGTCATCGGCATGCTCGAACTCGCGGCCAGACGCGCCGATCAGGGACAGTTGGACAAAGCGTCGATCGAGGTCGCCTATCATTCGGCCAGGGACCTGCTCGGGCTGATCGGCGATATTCTCGACATCGTCAGAATAGAGTCCGGGCATATGTCCCTGAGCCCTGAACCGATCGATCTGGCATCCCTGATCGAATCGGTGCGACGGGTATTCGAAGGTCAGGCACGAGAAAAAGGCCTGCTGCTGGAAGTGGTCATAGATCCCTCGGCACGTTGCCACGCCCTGCTCGATCCACTGCGCTTCAAGCAGGTGCTCTCCAACCTGGTGAGCAACTCGATCAAATTCACCAACGACGGCCATGTACGCATCAAAGCCTCGGTACAGAAGAGCGAGCGCGACATGCTCGAGCTGGAAGTGCGCGACAGCGGGATCGGCATTCACGATGACGACCTGCGACGGTTGTTCACCCCCTTCGTACAGGTCGACCCTCAGAGCGAAAGCGCCCGTGCCGGCACCGGGCTGGGCCTGGCGATCTGTCGCACCCTGTGCGAAATGATGGGCGGCCAACTGGCGATCAAGAGCCTGCAGGGCGTGGGTACCCAGGTGCGACTACTGATGCCGCTGCAGCGCGTGGCACCGCCCCCGGACAGCGTCGTGCAGCCCCCGCACATAGAGGCACCCGACACGCGGCTCAGGGTTCTTGTCATCGACGACCATCCCGCCAACCTGCTGTTGATGGCCCAGCAACTGACCTACCTGGGGCTCTGGCATGACAGCGCCCGCGACGGTCAGGAAGGGCTGGAAAAATGGCGGCACACAGATTTCGACGTGCTGATCCTGGACTGCAATATGCCGCGCATGAATGGCTACCAGCTGGCAGAAGTCCTGCGCAGTGAAGAACGCCAACGGGGCAAGACGCCTTGCACCATTCTCGGCTACACCGCCAACGCCCAACCGGAAGTGCGCCAGCGCTGCCTGAACGCCGGCATGAACGACTGCCTGCTCAAGCCCATCAGCCTGCAAACCCTCGGCTTGCATCTGGCCAGCGTGAGCCCCTCGCAACGGCGGCAAGCACAAGAACCTTTCGACCTCGACGCACTGGCGAAGATCGTCGGTGACCGCTGCGAAGACCGGGCAAGAATGCTGGCTACTCTGCAACTGAGTCTCGAGCAGGACTTCACTCTACTGATGGCCCTGGACCCCGAGCACGACGCACAGGCCATCGTCGACCAAGCGCACAAGATTCTTGGCGTGGCACGCATGTTGGATGCAAAGGGATTGATGGAGGCTTGTCAGGCGCTGGAAACAGAGGGTCTGTCGTCGACGCAACTGAAACTGCGTCGCCAGGCACTGGCGCGGCAGATGCGCCGCATAGAGAAGGCCTTGGCCGGTCAGCGTTGCCGACCAGCCAAGGCACAGTGACGCGGGATCAGGAAGCCGAGTTGATCGGCTTGTCCGGATACCAGGCATCCAGCAGCGGGCTGACTTCGATCTTGGTGAGCTCGCTGCGGCCCTTGAGCCACGCCTCGACAGTGGCGCGCTGCTCTTCGCTGACCGAGCCACGCTTGGCCAGGCAGACCAGGCCGAAGTCATCACCACCGACATAGTCCAGGCCGTTGGCGTCCATGGCTTCTGCCAGGAAGGCGTCGAGGAAGGCATCGATGGCTTCGTCGGACAGGTCTTCCTTGAAGTCCAGGTTCAGTTCGAAACCCAATTCCTGGAATTCATCCACGCACAGCTTCTTGCGCAGACGACGGGAACGGTTGGTAGCCATTGAAACAATCCTCTTGAGTAATTACGCGCGGCACTTTACCAGTTTCCGCGCCAGAGCGGCGCTTTTGTGTCGAACCTGCCCACAAACTGCACGCTTGGGGCATAATGCGCACTATATTTCGCCAAGGGGCCATCATCTCTTACAGCCCCATCGTCCCTTTCCCTCGCCCGCAGGGTTACAGCACTCATGATCAAGACGCTTCGCCCACTGCTTTTCGCCGGCCTACTCCTTCCCATCGCCTTGCCCAGCCAGGCTGCCGCCGTCAACACCAGCTTGCCACCGAAGGTGCAGCAGGCACTCAAGACCAACAAGCTGCAGGACAATGCCCTGTCGCTGGTGATGCTGCCACTCGATGGACCGGGCACGCCGACCGTCTTCAATGCCGATGTCTCGGTCAACCCGGCCTCGACCATGAAGCTGGTGACCACCTACGCCGCCCTCGAATTGCTCGGCCCGACCTTTCAGTGGAAGACCGAGTTCTACACCGATGGCACCCTGAACAACGGCGTGCTCAACGGTAACCTCTACCTCAAGGGTGGCGGCGATCCGAAACTGAACATGGAAAAGCTCTGGTTACTGATGCGTGACCTGCGTGCCAACGGTGTGCGCACCGTCACCGGGGACCTGGTACTGGACCGCAGCCATTTCGTTCAACCCACCCTGCCGCATTTCGACGATGATGGTGGCGACGTCAACAAGCCCTTCCTGGTCAAGCCGGACTCGCTGCTGGTCAACCTCAAGGCCCTGCGCTTCGTGGCCCGCAACGATGGCGGCAAGGTCGTGGTTTCGGTCGAGCCGCCCATCGCCAGCATCCGCATCGACAATCAGGTCAAGGCCGTGGCCTCGAAGCAATGCACCGGCGATGTACGCTACAACCCCGTGGTGCAGCCCGATGGCGTGAGCGTCACGGTCAGTGGGCAGCTCGGCGACGGCTGCAACTCGCAAACTTATCTGGCCCTGCTCGACCACCCCGCCTATGCGGCCGGTGCAGTCAGGGCGATCTGGAACGAGCTCGGCGGCAGCATCCAGGGCCGTGACCGCATCGAAAACGTGCCCAAGAGCGCACGCCTGCTGGCCCGGGCCTTCTCGCCAGACCTGGTCGAGGTGATCCGCGATATCAACAAATACAGCAACAACACCATGGCCCAGCAACTGTTCCTCAGCCTGGGCGCGCAATTTCGCACCGATGCCGACGGCGACGATGCCCGCGCGGCACAGCGTGTCGTGCGCCAGTGGCTGGCCAAGAAAGGCATCACCGCACCGCACCTCGTGATGGAGAACGGCTCTGGCCTTTCACGCGCCGAGCGTGTCAGCACACGTGAAATGGCGGCTTTGCTACAAGCCGCGTGGAAGAGCCCCTATGCGGCCGAATTCATCAGCTCGATGCCATTGGTGGGCATGGATGGCACCATGCGCAAGCGCCTGAAGCGCACCGCCATGACCGGCGAGGCGCACATCAAGACCGGCACCCTCAACACCGTACGCGCGATCGCAGGCTTCAGTCGCGACAGCAACGGTCATACCTGGGCCGTGTCGGCGATTCTCAATGATCCAAAGCCGTGGGGCGCCTCCCAGGTCCTGGATCAGGTGTTGCTGGAGCTCTACCGCCAGCCCAAGGTCGGCACCGGGACTGTCGGCGTAGTGCCCTGACAGAAACGGACAAACCGGGGCTGTCACCCAGCCCCGGCCACCTCAAGGCAACTCCGCTTCCACGCGATCGCGCCCGGCCTGCTTGGCCGCATAGACCCCCGCATCCGCTCGCAGCAACAAGGCATCAGCCCCTTCACCGACACGCCATCCCGCCACGCCGAAACTGGCCGTCACCCGGCCGACCCCCTCGACCGGCACACCGCGTACTCCCTGCCACAGCTCCAACGCAAGCTTGCGGGCCTGCTCGGCATTGCTGCCCGGGCACAGCACCATGAACTCCTCGCCTCCCAGCCGGCAGAACACATCGGTCCGCCGCAAGCGATGGCCAATGCGCTGGCAAAGGCTGCGCAACACGCGATCGCCGACAGCATGGCCAAACTGGTCGTTTATGCATTTGAAGTGGTCGATATCGAGCATGATCACTGCCAGGTCCAGATCATCACGCTGGGCCCGCTCCAGCTCGACCTTGAGTCGCTCCTGGAAGTAACGCCGATTGTGGATGCCGGTAAGGACATCAGTCACCGACAATGCACGCAACTCCTCCTCCACCCGCTTGAGATCGGAGATGTCCGTCAGATAGCCATGCCAAAGGGTACAGCCCTCCTCCCCGATCTCCGGCGTTGCCTCCCCCCGCACCCAACGCAGACCGGCGCGGGGCAGGCAGACGCGGTACTCCTCGCGCCAGGGCGTCATACGCTCGGCCGACTGGCGCACCGAACGGCGCACCCGATCAAGATCGTCCGGATGAATGCGCTCGAACACCGTCGATGCGTCTTGGCGCAGCAGCTGCAGATCCACTTCATAAATGTCCAGCAGCCCGGCGCTGGCGTAGGGAAAACACGAATGGCCGTCGGCATCCAGACGATATTGGTAGATGCCGCCCGGCACCTCGGCACTGAGCTTCTCCAGCAGCCGATCACGGGCGGCCAACGCTTCATGAACACGACGACGCTCGGTGACATCGATGCAAATGGCCAGGTAACCCACCCACAAGCCTTGCTCGTCGAGCACCGCCGTCACCAGCATGTTGGCCAGCAAATGACTGCCGTCCTTGCGCATCAGGGTCCACTCCGCGGGCTCCCCTGCACCACCCTGCACGGTTTCGGCGAACATCGCCTGGCCTGCCGTGATCTCGCGCCCATAGCGCAGACTCAAGGCATGGGCACGCTGGCGCAGTTCGTCCGGCTGGACCAGATCCTCCAGCGTCAGGTGACCGAGCGCTTCGTCGGCCGAGTACCCCAGCATGCGCTGGGCTCCGGCATTGAAGGTGCTGATCACGCCCCGCAGGCTGGTGGCAATGATCGCTACCTGGGTCGCGGCATCCAGCACGCTGCGTAGCTGGTTGTGAGTCTCACGCAGCGACTGCTCGCTCACGCGCAGTGCCGCCGTGCGCTGCTCTACCAGGGTCAAAGCACGTTGACGCTGGCTGAACAGGCTGTAGAGCAAGGCGCTGAGCAACAGGCTCAACAAGCCACCGAGCAGCGTCACGGTGAACACCGCCGAGGAACGGTTGGCCTGGAGGAAGGCTTCGCTGGGGCGAATATCGAGCTGATAGTGGTGGTCGGCCAGATGCAGCAATTGGCTGCTGGTCAAAGGCAATGGCGCGCTTAGGTTGCCCGAATCGTACAACGTCTCATGGCCCTGGCTGCCCGACAGATCGAGGATACGTACCACCAGGTTATCGTCCGACGCGGTCGGCAGCCCCTCGCCAATCAGCTGACGCATGCTCAACAAGGCCATGACATAACCGGCAGGCGGCCCGCTCGGCGCCGACGCGGTGAACACCGGTGCGACGATCAGCAGGCCACGGGTGTAGGCCGGCTCGACATCGATCATGTCCAGTGGGGAGGAAACCGCCAGGCTGCCGGGCGTGGTGGCGCGGTCCAACGCATCCTGGCGCTGAGGCTGGCTACGCAGGTCGAGCCCGTAAGGCTGGTCGTGCTGGCGGGTGGCCTGGGTGTAGAGCACCGGATAATAGAAGGCCCGTGACGGCGATGCCTGCCAAAGGCCTTGGGCATCGAAATCACGAATCTGATAGGGGCGCCCCAGCCAGGTGCTGGCGCGGCGCTCGAAGGCATCGCGCTCGTCGGCTTCGACCCGCGGCGCCCAGGAATATGCCTGGGTACGGTGCAACAAGGGGCGGGCGTAACCGTCGAACTCCTCGGGGAGAATGTCACTGGAATAGGTGAAGAAGCGCCGCAGACCGTCCAGGCGCTGTTCCTGCTCCTCGAAGCGTTCGGCGATACGGCTATAGCGCTCACTGGCCAGCAGTTCGAAGCGCTGACGCAACTGCTGCTTGTAGAAGGCGTGGGCGGCGAAGGCCAGCGCAGCAGTGAGCAACCCGCCGGCCACCAGCGCGACCAGCGCAACGGCCCAGGCCGAGAGCGCCTCGCTGATCAGGCCGAACATCTTCGCACGCACCCTCGACATAGAGCATTCTCACCACGTCAGCGTCCTGCGAATTGTTCGGCCCTGAGCTGATTTATAGCCATTAGCCATCAGCGCTGCAATGCACTTCTTCTCTTCAGCGTAGCTGCAGGCGCCAGGCCCGGTGGATGCGGTTATTGCGGGCAAAATCCGGATCCAGGGTCTGTGCGCTGATCTCTTCCACCGCATAGCGCTCGAGCAGGTGCTCGTCGAGCTGGAACTTGCGGAAGTTGTTGGAGAAGTACAACACGCCCCCCGGCGCCAGACGCGCCATCGCCAGGTCCAGCAGACGCACGTGGTCACGCTGCACGTCGAACACCCCCTCCATGCGCTTGGAGTTGGAGAAGGTCGGTGGGTCGATGAAGATCAGGTCGTAGCTGTCCTGGGCATTCTCCAGCCAGGCCATCACATCGCTCTGTTCCAGGCGGTTGCGCTCGGAGAAGCCATTGAGCGACAGGTTGCGCCGCGCCCAATCCAGGTAGGTTTTCGACAGGTCGACGCTGGTGGTACTGCGCGCCCCCCCCTTGGCCGCATGCACGGTGGCGGTAGCGGTGTAGCAGAACAGGTTGAGGAAGCGCTTGCCCGATGCTTCGCGCTGGATACGCAGACGAATCGGACGGTGATCGAGGAACAGGCCGGTGTCCAGGTAGTCGGTCAGGTTGACCAGCAGCTTGACGCCGCCTTCGCTGACTTCCTGGAAGCGCCCTTCCGTGGCCTGACGCTCATACTGGCGTGTACCGCCCTGACGCTCGCGGCGCTTGAGCACCACGCGCTGAGGATCGACACCCAGGGCCTGGGGAATCGCAGCCAAGGCATCGAGCAGGCGCGCCTGGGCCTTGTCCGGGTCGACCGAACGCGGCGCTGCGTATTCCTGAACGTGCACCCAATCATGATACAGATCGACCGCCAGGGCATATTCGGGCATGTCGGCATCGTACAGACGGTAGCAGTCGACCTGCTCGCGGCGGGCCCACTTGCCCAGCTGCTTCAGATTCTTCTGCAAGCGGTTGGCGAACATCTGCGCGCCTTCGGAAAGGCGTGCCGGTTCATGGGCCACGGCCGGTGCCGCACGCGAGTCGCCGGCCTGATCATCGGTGGGGCGACGCTCACCCGTCACGAACTGGTCGGGCTGGACCTTGAACAGCAACAGCTTGCACGGCAGCGCACCGTTCCAGAACGCATACTGCTTGTGGCTGCGGATGCCCATGCGCTTGCCCAGTTCGGGTGCGCCGGTGAACACCGCCGCTTCCCAGCCCATGCAGGCCTGGCGCAGGCGCTCGCCGAGGTTCTGGTAGAGGTACAGCAGGCTCGCCTCGTCCCCCAGACGCTCGCCATAGGGCGGGTTGCTGATGACCAGGCCTTTCTGGTTCTGGTCCGGGCGCGGCTCGAAGCTGGCGACTTCGCCCTGGTAGATCTTCACCCAGTCACCCAGGCCTGCACGCTCGACGTTGTTGCGTCCGGGCTGAATCAACCGGGGATCGGCCTCGTAGCCGCGAATCCACAATGGCGGCTTGGCCAGGCCCGCCTGGGCACGGGCCTGGGCCTCGTCATGCACCTTGCGCCACAGCGCTGGGACATGGCCCTGCCAGGCACTGAAGCCCCAACGCTCGCGCTTGAGGTTCGGTGCAATATCGGCGGCAATCATCGCAGCTTCGACGAGGAAGGTCCCGACACCGCACATGGGGTCGGCCAACGCGCCGCCCTCGGCGGCAATACGCGGCCAACCGGCGCGGATCAACACCGCGGCAGCCAGGTTTTCCTTGAGCGGTGCAGCACCCTGCTGCAGGCGATAGCCGCGTTGGTGCAGGCTGTGGCCGGAAAGGTCGATGGACAGGATGGCTTCGCCGCGGTCCAGGCGCAGGTGGACACGCAGGTCAGGGTCGATCTTGTCCACGGATGGTCGCTGGCCTTCACGGTTGCGCAGCTTGTCGACAATGGCGTCCTTGACCTTGAGCGCACCGAAGTGGGTGTTGTCGATGCCCGATCCATGGCCACTGAACTCCACCGCCAGGGTGCCGTCGGCGGCCAGGTGGTCCTGCCAGTCGACACCGTGCACGCCATCATAGAGGTCGTCGGCGTTTTTCATGGCGAAGCGCTTGACCACCAACAGCACGCGGTTGGCCAGGCGCGACCAGAGGCACAGCCGGTAGGCAGTTTCCATGTCGGCCGCGCCGCGGATCGCCGAGGTGTGCTCGCGCACGTCGGCCAGGCCCAGGCCGCGGGCTTCTTCCGCAAGCAGCCCTTCCAGGCCTTTGGGACAGGTGAGATAGAGTTCGAGTGAGTCCGACATGTAGATTCCAGAGCCTCTGGGCTGTGTGCTGGCAACGCGACGCATCGCTGTTGCCTGAGTTTGCCGGATACCCTTCCAGCAGGTATCCGGGTGGCGTGCCGATCATTCGGCAAACCGGGCCACCCGATCGACATCCAGCGCCAGGTGGCGCAAGGCGGTTTGATCGTCGGGCAGTGTGAAAATTTCGTCTAACGAAGGCATCGATGTGACCCTTCGTCGCATTACCAGATGTTGCGTCAGTTCGATGGCGCCAATGGCCAAATGATTTCAATCATCGGCAAACCCTCATCATAGCGGGACAAAACCTAAACAAGGTTGAGTCGCATTTATTTACTTATCCCCTCACCCCTGGAAAGGTTACGTCCTTATGACAAATTGATCATTCACACTGTGACCCGCATTGGTTAGAACTGACCTCAGGCCGCTTCGCAACGAGGCGGCACTTTCAGCTCGCCACGCCGGCAGCGAGCGCAAAACCGGCAGAAAGATTCTGCCCGGCCTCGGAGAGGCCGACGGGACATTACAGTCAACAAGTGAGGGCAACACCCTATGAGAAGACTTAAGCGTGATCCGTTGGAAAGAGCATATTCACGTGGCTACCAATACGGGGTAACCGGCAAATCCCGCGAACTTTGCCCCTTCAATCTGCCATCCGTTCGCCAGGCATGGATCAACGGTTGGCGTGAAGGTCGCGGCGACAACTGGGACGGCATGACCGGCACCGCTGGCATCCAGAGACTCAACGAAAATCACGCCGTTGGCTGAACGAGGACACTGAATTCGAGTCACCATGCACGCCCCATCCGGGCGGCGGGCTGCGGCCCAGGGGCCCCTTGAAGGGGCCCTTTTTATTGGGCCGCGTCTTTGTTAGCGGGGCAGCGCCGCAATTGCATCCACCGCTTCGCGAATCAGTGCAGGGCCCTTGTAGATGAAGCCCGAATAGATCTGCACCAGGCTCGCACCGGCTGCGATTTTCTCGGCGGCATGGCGACCTTCGGTGATCCCGCCCGCAGCGATGATCGGCAACTTGCCGCCCAGTTCAGCAGCCAGCACCTTGACGATGTGAGTGCTCTTCTCCAGCACCGGCGCGCCGGACAACCCACCCGCCTCGCCCCCGAACGGCAGCCCTTCGACCCCTTCGCGCCCCAAAGTGGTATTGGTCGCGATTACCGCATCCATGCCCGACTCGACCAGGGCTGCCGCCACCAGCGCGGTTTCCTCATCGCTCATGTCCGGTGCGATCTTGATCGCCAGCGGCACGCGTTTGCCGTGCTCGCTCGCCAGCTGCTCACGACGCTCGGCCAGCGCGTCGAGCAGTTGCTTGAGCGAATCACCGAATTGCAGGCTGCGCAGGCCGGGAGTGTTGGGCGAGCTGACGTTGACCGTGATGTAGCTGGCCTGGGTGTAGACTTTTTCGAGGCAGATCAGGTAGTCGTCCTGGGCACGCTCGACTGGCGTGTCGAAATTCTTGCCGATGTTGATGCCCAGCACGCCGTCATAACGCGCCGCGCGCACCCGTTCCAGCAGGTGATCCACACCCAGGTTGTTGAAGCCCATGCGGTTGATGATCGCAGTCGCTTCCGGCAGGCGGAACAACCGTGGCTTCGGATTGCCAGGCTGTGGCCGCGGGGTGACAGTGCCGATCTCGACGAAGCCGAAGCCCAGCTGGGCGAAGCCATCGATGGCCGCGCCGTTCTTGTCCAGGCCTGCGGCAAGGCCCACGGGGTTCGCGAAGTTCAAGCCCATGACGGTCACCGGCACCGAGGCCGGGCGCTTGCACAGCAGGCCATTGAGGCCAAGGCGGCCACCGGCGCCGATGAGGTCGAGCGACAGGTCGTGGGAGGTTTCCGGGGAGAGCTTGAACAGCAGCTGGCGGGCCAGGGTATACATGGGCAGGCAGGACTCGGGGGTGAGTGAGGGATGCGATTATAGCCAGCGCGCCGTCCGCGCGACAGGGCCTTGGCACATGGGTTGCTTCGAAGCGCTGGCAACCCGATCGGTACGGGTGAGGATATTTCGTGAACACAGCCCCTCCGACAACACCCTTGGCCTGGGTCAACGGCAGCGATGCACCCGAGAAACCCAGCCTGAACATCGGCTTCATGGCCCTGACCGACTGCGCCTCGGTGGTGGTCGCGGCCACGCAGGGCTTCGCCCAACTCCAGGGTCTGACCCTCAATCTGCAGCGTCAGGCCTCCTGGGCCGGGACCCGAGACAAACTCGCCAGCGGCGAACTGGATGCTGCCCACTGCCTGTACGGGCTGGTCTACGCCATGCACCTGGGCATGGGCGGTGCCGTGGCCAACGATATGGCGGTGCTCATGGGCCTGAACCAGAATGCCCAGGCCATCAACCTTTCCCCGGAACTGCAGCGCAAGGGCGTGACCAGCCCTGAAGCACTGGCACGGCTGGTGCACCAGCGTGGCGCACGCCTGACCTTCGCCCAGACGTTTCCCACCGGCACTCACGCCATGTGGCTGTACTACTGGCTGGCCAGCCAGGGTATCCACCCGCTGCACGATGTCGACAGCGTGGTGGTGCCACCGGCACAGATGGTCGCACACCTGCAGGCCGGGCGTATCGACGGCTTCTGTGCCGGCGAGCCCTGGTCGGCAGACGCCGTGGGGCAGAACCAGGGTTTCACCCTGGCAACCAGTCAATCGATCTGGCCGGACCATCCAGAAAAGGTCCTGGCCAGCACCCGCGCTTTCGTCGAGCACTACCCCAACAGCGCCCGCGCGCTGGTCAAGGCGATACTCGCCGCCAGCCGCTTCATCGAGCAAAGCGCGGAAAATCGCCGAGGCACGGCGCAGCTGCTCAGCGGCAGGGCCTACCTGGATACGCCAGTCAGCAACATCGAACCGCGCCTGCTGGGCGACTACCACGACGGGCTGGGCAACCGGTGGCAGGATCGTCACGCCCTGCGCGTGCATGATCAAGGTCGGGCGAACCTGCCCTATCTGTCCGACGGCATGTGGTTCATGACCCAGTTCCGACGCTGGGGCCTGCTGCGCGAGGATCCGGACTACCTGGCGGTGGCCACGCGTGTGCAACAACTGGCGCTGTACCGTGAAGCAGCCCAGGCCGTGGGCGTGCCCTGCGCAGATGAACCGATGCGCAGCAGCCTGCTGATCGACGGCATCCGCTGGGACGGCAGCGACCCCCATGCCTATGCCCGCAGTTTCCGCCTGCACGCCCTGGATGACGCCCCGCACATGCGGGTTGGTTCGTGAAGGTGGCCACCATGCTGCGTATTCTGCTGATCGATGATACCGAGAAGAAGGTCGGTCGCCTCAAGGCTGCTCTGATCGAAACTGGCTTCGATGTGATCGAGGCGCCGGGGCTGACCATCGACCTGCCCACCTGCGTCGAAACGGTGCGCCCGGATGTCGTGCTGATCGATACCGAGTCACCGGGTCGCGATGTGATGGAACAGGTGGTGCTGGTCAGTCGCGACCAGCCACGGCCCATCGTGCTGTTCACCGACGAGCATGATCCGGGGGTGATGCGCCAGGCGATCCAGGCCGGCGTCAGCGCCTACATCGTCGAAGGCATCCATGCAGCGCGCCTGCAGCCGATACTGGACGTGGCCATGGTCCGCTTCGAGAGCGACCAGGCGCTCAAGGCGCAGCTGCTGGCTCGCGACCAGCAATTGGCCGAACGCAAGCGCATCGAACAGGCCAAGGGCCTGCTGATGAAGATGAAGGACTGCAATGAAGAGCAGGCCTACACCCTGATGCGTCGCCAGGCCATGAGCCGTCAGCAGAAGCTGATTCAGGTGGCCGAGCAGATCATCGCCATGTCCGAGATGCTTGGCTGAGTCGATGTTGGCCCGGCTCTTGCTCAGCCAATAGCTCAGGCAGCCAACGGCGGTTGCCACATCATCCCGACAAAGACGTCGCTCTCCCCTCCACGCTGATGGACCGGGTAGCGACGTCTTTTTCATTTGCGCCCTGCGCAGGCAGGGCATGACAACCGTTGCAAGCCGCGCGAGGTGTTCAATGAATACGAGCTTCTGGAAATCCGGGCATGTGCCTACGCTGTTTGCCGCCTTCCTCTACTTCGACCTGAGCTTCATGGTCTGGTACCTGCTCGGTCCCTTGGCAGTGCAGATCTCCGCCGACCTGCAGCTGACTGCCCAGCAACGGGGCCTGATGGTGGCAACACCGATCCTGGCCGGTGCCATATTGCGCTTTATCATGGGCATGCTGGTCGACCGACTGTCTCCCAAGACTGCCGGGCTGATCGGCCAGGTCGTGGTGATCGTCGCCCTGGCCTGTGCCTGGTTCATGGGCATCCACAGTTACGAACAGGCGCTGCTGCTGGGCGTGTTCCTCGGCGTTGCAGGTGCCTCGTTCGCCGTGTCGCTGCCGTTGGCGTCGCAGTGGTATCCACCTCAGCACCAGGGCAAGGCCATGGGCATCGCCGGTGCGGGTAATTCCGGAACGGTGTTCGCAGCCCTGCTCGCCCCGGTGCTGGCCGCAGGTTTCGGCTGGAACAACGTGTTCGGTTTCGCCGTCATCCCGCTGGTGATCACTCTCGTGGCCTTTGCCCTGCTGGCACGCAATGCCCCACAGCGCCCCAAGCCCAAGGCGATGGCCGACTATTTCAAGGCCCTGGGCGACCGAGACAGCTGGTGGTTCATGTTCTTCTACAGCGTCACCTTCGGTGGCTTCATCGGCCTGGCCAGCGCCCTGCCGGGCTACTTCAGCGACCAGTATGGCCTGAGCCCGATCACCGCCGGCTACTACACGGCGGCCTGCGTATTCGCCGGTAGCCTCATGCGCCCGCTGGGCGGGGCCCTCGCCGACCGTTTCGGTGGCATCCGCACGTTGCTCGGGATGTACAGTGTGGCGGCGGTGTGCATCGCCGCGGTCGGCTTCAACCTGTCCAGCGCCGCGGCAGCCCTGGCCCTGTTCGTCAGCGCCATGCTTGGCCTGGGCGCTGGCAACGGTGCGGTGTTCCAATTGGTGCCGCAACGCTTCCGCCAGGAAATCGGGGTCATGACCGGCCTGATCGGCATGGCCGGTGGTATCGGCGGCTTCCTGCTGGCGGCAGGCCTGGGTGCAATCAAGCAGCACAGCGGCGACTATCAGCTTGGCCTGTGGCTGTTCGCCAGCCTGGGGTTGCTCGCCTGGTTCGGCCTGTATGGGGTCAAGCGTCGCTGGCGCACCACATGGGGTTCGGCTGCCGTAACGGCGGCGCGGGTCTGACCGCATGAGCTTGCAACTGGCGTTCGCCCAGGCCAGCGCCACCGGCCCGCGCCCGGAAAACCAGGATGCCCTGCGCCTGGTCACCCCGGCCGCAGAGCTGGCCGCCAGCAAGGGCTACCTGTTCGCCCTCGCCGACGGCGTCAGCCAGTGCGCCGATGGTGGCCTGGCCGCCAGGGCCAGCCTGCAAGCCTTGGCACTGGACTACTATTCCACTCCCGCCACTTGGGGGGTGGCCCAGGCCTTGGATCGGCTGCTGCTGGCGCAGAACCGCTGGCTGCGCGCCCAGGGCAACGGTCAACCGCTGATGACCACGCTGACCGCCCTGGTGCTGCGCGGCAAGCGGTTCACCCTCGCCCATGTCGGCGACTGCCGCGCCTACCACTGGCACAACGGTCGCCTGTCGTGCCTGAGCGATGACCATGTCTGGGACCAGCCTGGGATGCATCATGTGCTCAAGCGCGCCTTGGGTCTGGACCAACACCTGCTGGTCGATTACCGGGAGGGTGAACTGCAGCCAGGCGAGTGCTTCGTGCTGCTCAGCGATGGTGTCTGGTCAAGCCTGAGCGATCAGCAGATCCTCTCGATCCTGCGTGAGCAGCCTGACTTGCAGGTGGCCGCCGATACCCTGGTCGCCACCGCGCACCTGTGTGGCAGCCAGGACAACGCCAGCGCATTGCTGGTCAGGGTCGAACAACCGGGCTCGGCGAATCTGGGCGATACCCTTGCGCAGTTGCAGGAATGGCCGATACCAACCGCCCTGCGTACGGGCCAGCGCATCGATGGCTGGTGTGTTGAGGCGCTGCTCGCCCAGAGCCGACAATCCTTGCTCTACCAGGTCAAGGATACCCAGGGCCAGACATGGCTGCTCAAGACCCTCCCACCGGCCCGCGAAACCGATCAAGGCGCCGCCCAACGGCTGCTGCTCGAAGAATGGTTTCTGCGCCGGGTTGCTGGCCGACACTTCCCCGAGGTGAATGCCGCCAGCCAGCGCCAGCACCTGTACTACCTCATGCGCCAATATCCCGGCCAGACGCTTGCCAGCTTGTTCGCCGAGCATGGGCCCTTGCCACTACCGCAATGGCTGGAACTGACGCGCCAGTTGCTGCAGGCGGTGGGTGTGCTGCACCGGCGCAACCTGCTGCACCGCGATATCAAGCCGGAAAACCTGCACCTGGGTGGAGATGGTCAACTGCGCCTGCTGGATTTCGGCCTGGCGTATTGCCCAGGGCTATCAGAGGATCAGCCGCACGATCTGCCCGGCACGCCTTCGTTCATTGCCCCGGAAGCCTTCGATGGTGAGCCACCGACACCCCGCCAGGATCTCTATGCCGTTGGCGTGACCCTGTACTACCTGCTGACCGGGCACTATCCGTACGGCGAAGTCGAGGCGTTCCAGCGCCCACGCTTCGCAACGCCAGTCAACGCTGCGCGCTATCGTCCCGACCTGCCGGAATGGTTGCAGCGCAGCCTGGAAAAAGCCGTCTCGGTGGACCCTGCACAACGTTTCGAAACTGCCGAACAATGGCTGCTGCTGCTCGAACGCGGTGACCGCCAGGAGTTGGCCATGCGCCCTCGCCCCCTGCTGGAGCGCGAGCCGCTGAAGGTCTGGCGAACCTTGGCGCTGTTGTCGATGGTGTTGAACCTGGTGCTGCTGTACATCCTGCTTAAAAGGTAAGCCTGAGCGAACCTCTTCGCGGGCAAGCCCGCTCCCACAGATGCACGCCCGTGCGGCACACCCAAATCACAGGCAAAGAAAAACCCGGCCGAGGCCGGGTTTTTCGTGAAGCTTCAAACCAATTACTTGGCCTGGGCTTCTACCTGAGCTTCTACGCGACGGTTAACGGCGCGGCCAGCTTCGGTGGCGTTGTCAGCAACTGGACGGGTCTCACCGTAGCCAACCGAGTCAACACGGTTGGATTCGATGCCGTACTGCTGGGTCAGAACCTGCTTGACAGCATTGGCACGACGCTCGGACAGCTTCTGGTTGTAAGCGTCTGGACCTACGGAGTCAGTGTGACCTTCAACCACGGTGGTGGTTTGTGGGTACTGCTTCATGAAGTCAGCCAGGTTCTTGATGTCGCCGTAGCTGTTAGGCTTGACGACCGACTTGTCGAAGTCGAACTTCACGTCCAGCTCAACGCGGACGTTTTCAGCGGCAGCCGGGCAGCCGTCGGCGTCAACGGTAACGTTGGCCGGGGTGTCAGGGCACTTGTCGACGTTGTCGCAGACGCCGTCGTTGTCGCTGTCGGTGCAGACTTCGGCAACCGGAGCAGGAGCAGGAGCTGCGGACTGCTTCGGGCTACCGCCGAAGTTCAGGCCAACGCCGACGCTCGGTGCCCACTCGGTGTCACCTTTGTCGATGTTGTACTGGGCTTCAACGCCGGCACGGGCGTAGAACATGTCGGTGATGTACCACTTGGCACCAGCGCCCAGGTTGGCGAAGGTGGAGTGGTCACGACCGCCACGGCCGGTCTGGCCCAGCGACTGGTGGGAGAAACCAGCCGAAACGTACGGACGGATAGCGTCGTACGGGTTGTTGAAGTGGTAAACGGCATCCAGGGCGGTGTTCGAGCCCTTGATGTTCTTGCCGTCGTCGCCACGAGCGTTGTGAACTTCGTCGTAGCCCAGACGCAGTTCAACGTCGTCGGTCAGGAAGTAACCGATCGAGCCGCCGAACAGGTTGCCGTCGTTCTTGAAGTCGCGCTGGCTGTCGAAGAACTCCTTCTTGTAGAAGATCTCGGTTTCGACGGCGCCTTGGCCTTGTGCCATAGCGCCAATCGAGGTGGCGGCTACGAGCGAACCAATGGCCAAGCCCAAGGTATTTTTCAATTTCATCCGTTAAATCCCCATCTGGTGATAGTTAAGCAGCCCCACCAAAATCCGGGGGGACAACTCGACGGCAAGTCTAGCAGACCTTGCCGATTCGTTTGAGCCATTTGCATAAGACTAAGTTTCAACCGAGTCCGCAAATTTCTCACGAAGCTTGTCGAGCGCACGCTTGTAACGCATTTTCGTGGCGCTCAGGCCCATGTGCATGATGTCGGCGATCTCCTGAAACTCCAGCTCTGCGACAAAACGTAGCACCAGAATCTCCCGGTCGATCGGGTTCACATACACCAGCCATTTATCCAGCCCGCCTTTTTCTTCAGCTTTCGGAGCCTTGTCCTCGGACGCCTCTTCGACGGGGTCCAGGCTCAGGGCATCCATCAACCTTCTCTTGCGACGCTCCTTGCGGTACTGGGTGATACATTCGTTGTAGGTGATGCTGTAGAGCCAGGTCTTGAACTTCGATTTGCCCTCGAAATTCTTCAGGCCGTACAACACTTTCAGCATGACCTCCTGACAGACATCGTCAGCATCCCGATCGTTCCCCAGATAACGTGCACAGACGTTGAACAGGGTCCGTTGGTAGCGCCGCATGAGCTCCTCATAGGCGCGGGTAACATGAAACAGCTCCTCATGCGAACGCGCCACCAACTCCTCGTCGGTGAGCTCGCGGGGGTCGTAACGCATGGGCGGCGAATAGACTTTATTCAAAACGGATCTGGCCGACAGTCAGGTCAATGTCGCCGCTCAGCCCTTGGGCCGATTTTTGCGGCGGCATACATTAACAGCTTTGTGCGGTTAGCGGCTATTGACGCGCTGCTCGAGCAGCACCCGATTGGACAGCGACACCAACTCGCCATCATCGGTCAGCAGCGTCGTCTTGACCGTCCCGATCTCTTCGATATGCCCTTCGACCTCTCCAATCCGCACCTGCTGGCCAACCTGATACAACTCGCGCACGTAGATCCCGGCAAGGATCTGTCCGGCGATTTCCCGGCTGCCCAGGCCCATTGCCAAGGCCACGGCCAGACCAACGGTAATCAGTCCGATGACGATCACATGGTTGAGCAAGTCGGTCTTGACCTCAAGCTGGCTGATCGCCACCGAGATCGCGATGATGATGACCAGCCCCTGGGCAATGCGCCCGACGCCCGCTGCGTATTCCAGGCCGATGCCTTCGGCAGCGCCGCGCACCAGGCCGTTGACCAGCTGCGCCAGCAGTACACCGGCCAGCAATACCAGCGCCGCACCAAATACTTTGGGCAGGTAGAGGGCAAGCATGTCGAGGGTGGCGGAAACCCGCTCCAGGCCCAGCGATTCGGCGGCGGAAACCAGGAAAATCAGCAGGATGAACCAGTAGACGATCTTGCCGATCAAGGTCGAGATCGGCACCTGGATACCGACCCGGCCGAGCATCTTGGTCAGCCCGGTCCCGCTCATCAGGCGGTCGAGACCGAACTTGGCGAGCAGCTTGGACAGCAGTGTGTCGAGCAGCTTGGCCACCACGAAACCGAGCAGCACCACGACCAGCGCGCCGAACAGGTTGGGGATGAAGTTCGCCACCTTGGTCCAAAGGGCAGTCATGGCGGTGACCAGGCTCTGGGTCCAGAGATCGAGTTCCATATTCAATCGGCCTTATCAGCTTTCTGTCTGCCAGCGGCAGGGGTACGGCGCACCGGCGCGACATGCGCCGAGCCATTGTTGACAGCGATCAGCAGCGCCTGGCTCCAGCGGCCCAGCAGGCTGAACAGATCGCCCGCGCCAACCTGACGGTTGGCGGTTTTCAGCACGCGACCCAGGCAGGCATCGTCATCTCGGTCATGGCCGGACGGCGACGCCTTGAGCAGGTCGCGCAAGGATTCTTCAAACGGATCGTGCATGGGCACCTCGCGTGATGTCAGTCAAAGACGAGAGCTCTGGCCAACGGGTCACACAGCGATGTGGGACGAATGTTTCAAAATACATACGTGATCGTCGCTCAGACCCAGCGCAACTTGCGCAACAACCACCATTGCCCTGCGGCCAGACCCAGCACCACCAGGCAGGCGAACAGGAAGCCGTAGGGATTCTCGGCCCCCGGAATACCACCGACATTGATGCCGAGCAGGCCGGTGATGAAGCTCATCGGCAGGAAGATGCAGGTGATGATGCCGAAGCGGTACATGGTCCGGTTCATCCGCTCGCTGCGCCGCCGGTCCTCGCCTTCCAGCACCAGCGCAGCGCGCTCTCGGGCCAGTTCCAGCTCCTCGAGATAACGGATCAGGCTGTTGTTCAGCTCGTTCCAGTAATCGGCATCGGCGTCGGCGAACCAACTCCACTTGTTGCGCGAAAGCTGAGCATAGATGTCACGCTGCGGCGCCAGGAAGCGACGCAGGCCGGCGGCACGACGACGAATCTGCTGCAGGTTGCCCTGGGCCGGGCTATACCGTTCGTCGGATTCTACCTTTTCTTCCTCGAGATCGACCGCTTCGGACAGGTCGCTGACCAGTGCCTGGACCTTTTCGGTCAACAGTTCACCCATCAGCAGCAGCAGTTCGGAGGCCGATTTCGGCCCCCTGCCCTCATCCAGTTGCTGCAAGACTTCATCGCTCGCGCGCAAAGGCCGCAGCCGCAATGAAATGACGCGCTGCGCTTCGGCGAAGATGCGCACCGAAACCATGTCTTCCGGCTCTGCGCCAGGGTTGAGGTTGACCCCGCGCAGAAACAGCAGCAACTGCTCGTTGGCCAACGGCAGCAGGCGTGGGCGAGTGTTCTCCTCGAGCAGCAGGTCGCAGGCGAACTCGCTCAGGCCGCTGTCGTGCAGCAGCCAGGTGCGGGTTTGCGGATGACTGCGGTCCCAGTGCAACCACAGGCTCTCTTGCGCCTGCAATTGCAGGTTGTCCAACTCGGTACGGGCAATGGCGCGCGCGCCTCCCTTGCCGTCGAGCACCAGGGCATGGACCAGCCCCCACTGCGCGTTGTCTTCCTCGAACATCAATGCTCCATCAGCGCGCGCGGCGCATCACTCCGGCATTTTCAGGGGGCTTGGCGAGACGATCACGCCATTGTTGTCGGCGTAGATGTATTCGCCGGGGCGAAAAGTCACGCCGGCAAAGCTGACCACGACGTCGAGGTCGCCAATGCCGCGCTTGTCGGTCTTCATCGGATGGCTGGCCAGGGCCTGCACGCCGACATCGGTCTGCACCAGCACATCCACGTCACGCACACAGCCGTAGATCACCAGGCCTTCCCAGCCATTCTTCGCCGCTTTTTCCGCGAGCATGTCGCCCAGCAGCGCCCGGCGCAGCGATCCGCCGCCATCGACCACCAGGACCTTGCCCTTGCCGTCGAGCTCGACCTGCTCCTTGACCAGGGAGTTGTCCTCGAAGCACTTGATGGTGACGATCTGGCCGCCGAAGGAATCGCGGCCGCCGAAATTGCTGAACATCGGCTCCAGCACCTGGACCAGGTCCGGGTAGGCGTCGCACAGGTCGGGCGTTACGTAATGCTGCATGAGAAGCTCCTGTCAGTCACAACGAAAGCGGATATCGGGCAAGGCTACACCCTGAAGGCCGTTGCAGTCATCCGGGACCAGGCAGTCAGTTCGGCGCTACGACTTGCCCGCGAATGACCTGCTTACTCAATTGTGGCGGGCGGCGCCTGAACGTCGCTCAGCCAGCGCGCCACCAGCGGCCACACCTGCGTCTGCGCCGCCTTGCTCACCAGCATGTCGACATGCCCGAAGGCTTCGAAGCCCTCTTCACGGCCCAGGCGCAGGAACTGCTTGCGCTCATCGCCCCACTGCTCGAACAGTTTGCGACAGGCCCACACCGGATCCTGGAAATCCGCCGCACCCGCGACCGCCAGCAGCGGTACATCCATCTGCGCCAACCCCGCCCACCAGTCTCGGTCCTTGACTCCGAAACGGCCGAACAGACCATGCCAACGCAAGCTTTCCAGGGCCAGCCCGATCGGCTCGTCCTCCGGCCCACGCTTCAACCTGGGGCCGGAGAGCTGGGCAAAACGCTTGACCAGCAAGCGCGCACCCCACGCCACTGGCGGCACTTTCAACGGCCAGTAGACCCGGCTGACCTGGGTGCCGAACAACGCCACGCTGGCCACGCAGGCGCTGTCCAGGTAGCCGCCACCCAGTGCGGCCGCCAAGGTGGTGCCGCCCAGCGAATGGCCAATCCAGTGCGGCGCCTGGCCGGCCATTTCCTGGACGAAGGCGCCGATCACCGGCAGGTCGAAACGCGCGTAGTCGGCCACGGTGTTCTGTCGCCACTGGCGATTGCGCGGCGACAGGCCATGCCCGCGCATTTCCGGAATCCACACGTCGAAACCGGCACGTGCGAGGAAAGCCCCCAGGCCAATGCCCTTGGGCGAATACCAGAAACGACGATTGGAGAAACTGCCGTGCAGGAGAATCACCGGCACTCCGGGGGTGGAGTGTTGATCGGCAAGCCCGAGACGGGTCAGGGCCAGTTCGACACTGGCGTCGGGGCTGTTGCCCGCCTTGATCCGGTAAACGTCTTCACAGAGGTCGCCGCGGCGCTCGGCACTGAGCAGGGCCACGGGAAAAAGGGTGCTGCTGCTTTGCATGGATTCACAGAATGAAAAGAGGAAACAGGATGGGGAACTGCCACGCTGAACCTGGGCTGCAGCGCATTCGCGGGCAAACCCGCTGCCACAGGGCTCGGTGGCAGCGGGTTTGCCCGCGAAAAGGCAGAAACGCGGAGCGCGTCAGGACGCGCCCCGCGCGGGTTACATCAAGCGGCGCCCTGACCTTCGGCCAGGAAGAACCAGGTCTCGAGTACCGAGTCCGGGTTCAGCGAGACGCTCTCGATGCCCTGCTCCATCAGCCACTTGGCGAGGTCAGGGTGGTCCGATGGGCCCTGGCCGCAGATGCCGATGTACTTGCCGGCCTTGTTGCACGCGGCGATGGCATTGGCCAGCAGCTTCTTGACCGCAGGATTTCGCTCGTCGAACAGGTGGGCGATGATCCCCGAGTCGCGGTCCAGACCCAGGGTAAGCTGGGTCAGGTCGTTGGAGCCGATCGAGAAGCCGTCGAAATATTCCAGGAACTCTTCGGCGAGGATGGCGTTGGACGGCAGCTCGCACATCATGATCACGCGCAGGCCATTGTCGCCGCGAGCCAGGCCATTCTCGGCGAGCAGGTCGACGACCTGGCTGGCTTCGCCCAGGGTGCGCACGAACGGCACCATGATCTCGACATTGGTCAGGCCCATCTCGTTGCGCACGCGCTTGAGGGCGCGGCACTCGAGCTCGAAGCAGTCACGGAACGACTCGCTGATGTAGCGCGAGGCACCGCGGAAGCCCAGCATCGGGTTTTCTTCTTCAGGCTCGTAGAGCTTGCCGCCGATCAGGTTGGCGTACTCGTTGGACTTGAAGTCCGACAGGCGCACGATCACCTTTTTCGGGTAGAAGGCTGCGGCCAGGGTGCTGATGCCCTCGACCAGCTTCTCGACATAGAAGCCCACCGGATCGCTGTAGCCAGCGATGCGCTTGTCGACGCTCTCTTTCAGCTCAGGCGGCAGGCCCGCGTAGTTGAGCAGGGCCTTGGGATGCACGCCGATCATGCGGTTGATGATGAACTCCAGGCGCGCCAGGCCTACGCCCGCATTGGGCAGTTGGGCGAAATCGAAGGCGCGGTCGGGGTTGCCGACGTTCATCATGATCTTGAATGGCAGTTCCGGCATGGCATCCACCGAGTTCTGCTTGACGTCGAAGCCCAGCTCGCCCTCGAAGATGAAGCCGGTGTCGCCTTCGGCGCAGGATACGGTCACGCCCTGGCCATCTTTCAACACCTGGGTGGCGTTGCCGCAACCGACCACGGCCGGGATACCCAGCTCACGGGCGATGATCGCGGCGTGGCAGGTGCGGCCACCGCGGTTGGTGACGATGGCGCTGGCGCGCTTCATGACCGGTTCCCAGTCCGGGTCGGTCATGTCGGAAACCAGTACGTCGCCTGGCTGCACCTTGTCCATTTCGGACACATCGTGGATCACGCGGACCTTGCCAGCGCCGATACGCTGGCCAATGGCACGACCTTCGACCAGTACCGTGCCCTTCTCTTTAAGCAGGTAGCGCTCCATGACATTGGCGCTGGCGCGGCTCTTCACGGTCTCGGGGCGAGCCTGCACGATGTACAGCTTGCCGTCGTCACCGTCCTTGGCCCATTCGATGTCCATCGGGCGCTGGTAGTGCTGCTCGATGATCATCGCCTGCTTGGCCAGTTCGTTGACCTCGGCGTCGCTCAGGCAGAAGCGCGCACGCTCGGCACGGTCGACCTCGACAGTCTTGACCGAACGACCGGCCTTGGCTTCGTCGCCGTAGACCATCTTGATCGCCTTGCTGCCCAGGTTGCGGCGCAGGATGGCCGGGCGGCCTGCCTGCAGGGTGTTCTTGTGCACGTAGAATTCGTCAGGGTTGACCGCACCCTGCACGACGGTTTCACCCAGGCCGTAGGCGCCGGTGATGAACACCACATCGCGGAAGCCCGACTCGGTGTCGAGGGTGAACATGACGCCAGCGGTGCCGGTTTCCGAACGCACCATGCGCTGCACGCCGGCCGACAGGGCGACCAGCTTGTGGTCGAAGCCCTGGTGCACGCGGTAGGAAATGGCGCGGTCGTTGAACAGCGAGGCGAACACTTCCTTGGCCGCGCGGATCACGTTGTCTACGCCACGGATATTGAGGAAGGTTTCCTGCTGGCCGGCGAACGAAGCATCCGGCAAGTCTTCGGCAGTCGCCGAAGAGCGCACGGCCACGGCCATGTTGTCGTTGCCGGCAGCCATTTCGGCGAAGGCGGTGCGGATTTCGGCGTCCAGGCGTGCCGGGAAATCGGCCTCCATCACCCACTGGCGAATCTGTGCGCCGGTCTTGGCCAAGGCGTTGACATCGTCGACATCCAGCGCGTCGAGCGCGGCATGGATGCGGTCGTTCAGGCCACTTTGTTCGAGAAAGTCGCGATACGCCTGAGCCGTAGTGGCAAAGCCGCCCGGCACCGATACGCCGGCACCGGCAAGATTACTGATCATCTCGCCCAGGGATGCGTTCTTGCCCCCCACATGCTCTACATCATGGACGCCGAGCTTATCGAGGGAAACTACGTACTCTACCAAGGTGATCTCTCCACTAACTGTATTGGAAAAGCTCAAGGGCGCCCGCCTGTCGACTCAGCGGCTGGGCCGGGACGCTTGTGGCCTGGACCTGGAAAATAAGTGAGAATGCCGAACGACCGCGTTCGGCAAACCGAACCTATCATATCCAGAAACATTCGGCAGCTTAAGGCCTCAGGTGCAAATGAAACGATCCGCGTTCTTCATCTCCGACGGTACCGGCATCACGGCCGAAACACTGGGCCAAAGCCTGCTGGCGCAGTTCGAAAGCATTCCCTTCGCCAAATTCACCCGCCCCTACATCGATACGCTGGACAAGGCACGCGCCATGGTCCAGCAGATCAATGCCGCGGCCGAGCGCGACGGTGTGCGCCCCATTATCTTCGATACCATCGTCAACCAGGACATCCGCGAGGTCATGGCTACGTCCAATGGCTTCATGATCGACATCTTTTCGACGTTTTTATCCCCGCTCGAGCAGGAATTGACCGCCCATTCGTCGTATTCCGTGGGCAAATCCCACTCGATCGGTGGCAATTCCAACTACATGGAGCGCATCGAGGCGGTCAACTTCGCCCTGGACAACGACGATGGTGCGCGCACCCATTACTACGACAAGGCCGACCTGATCCTGGTGGGTGTGTCGCGCTGCGGCAAGACACCAACCTGCCTGTACATGGCCATGCAGTTCGGCATCCGCGCCGCCAACTACCCGCTGACCGAAGACGACATGGAGCGCCTGCAGTTGCCAGCGGTGCTGAAAAAGCACCACAACAAGCTGTTCGGCCTGACCATCGACCCCGACCGCCTGACCGCCATTCGCCACGAACGCAAACCCAACAGCCGCTATTCGAGCTTTGCCCAGTGCGAATTCGAAGTGCGCGAGGTGGAGAACCTGTTCCGCCGGGAGAACATTCCCAACATCAACTCCACGCATTTTTCGGTGGAAGAGATTTCGGCGAAGATTCTCGTGGAGAAAGGCGTGGAGCGGCGGTTCAAGTAAGGTCCGCGGAAGCCTTTTAGCGGGCAAGTCGCAGCGGCGAGCCACAGCCCACAGGGCCGCTAGAGACGAACAAAAAAGCCCCGGCATTGCTGCCGGGGCTTTTTCATTTCAGGGCCAAGGTCAGGACGGAATCACAACCGACTGCCCACTCAGCGCCAGGTCGACCAGCTCGCGGTTGGCCACCGCGTACATCGCATAGTCGGTGCCTGTGGCGTTGCGCAGGTCGTCGAGCATGGCGCGCCAGCGCTCGACCATCACCCGGTGCTGCTCGGCCCACAGGGCCACGCGGGCGTCCATGTCGTCCGGTGCATCGGCCATCTGCAACACGGAAATGGTGATCGCGCGCTGCTGCAGGTCGATGTCGTCGCGGAACGCTTCGCGGGCCAGCGCCTGCCAGTTGTTCTCCACCGGCAGGTTGCTGATTTCCTGCAGGTACCAGGTCAGGTCGAGCGCGCTGCCCACGGCGAAGAACGCCTTGGCCACCTGCGCCGGATCGTGACCGGTGACATCCGAAGCTTCGATGATCGGCAGCAGGGTGTACAGGTGAGTAGTGCCTGCCACCATACGCGCCAGCAACTCCGGCACCCCGGCTTCGACGAAGCCCTGGTAGCGCGCCTGCCAGCGTTCGCGGGTCGGCCCTTCCAGCAGTTCGTCGAGCTTGAGCCCCAGTTGCGCGATCTTCGGCCCGAAATGGGCAGCGTCACGACCGGCATCCTGCTCGTTGCGACGGCTGCGCAGGAACCAGCGGGTGGCACGACGCCCCAGGCGCATCAGCTCGTCCATCAGGGTCAGCTGGATCTCGGCGGGCACCTGGTAGTCCAGCGCCTCGATCTGGCGGAACCAGTGCGGCAGGTGGAAGATGTCGCGCACGATCACATACGCACCGGCAACGTTGGCCGGGCTCATGCCGGTGGACTCCTTCAGGCGCTGCACGAAGGTGATGCCCATGTTGTTGACCAGGTCGTTGGCGATCTGGTTGCTGACGATCTCGCGCTTGAGGCGGTGACGGCGCATGGCCTCGGCGAACTTGCTGACCAGTGACGGCGGGAACGCCGTCTCCATGTCACGGGTCAGGTAGTCGTCGTCCGGCACCAGCGACTTGAGCAGTTGCTCCTTGAGGTCGATCTTGCTGTACGAAATCAGCACCGACAGCTCGGCACGGGTCAGGCCCTGGCCAGCCGCCAGGCGTTCGGCCAGTTGCTCTTCGGTCGGCAGGAACTCGATGGCGCGGTCCAGCTTGCCCCGCGACTCGAGGTCGGCCATCAGGCGCTTGTACTCGGCGATCCGCTCGCGGGCGCGGCGGGCCGCAAGCGACAGGGCCTGGGTCTGCTTGTAGTTGTTGCCGAGCACCAGCGAGGAGACTTCCTCGGTCATGCTGCCCAGCAGCTGGTTGCGCTGCTTCTCGGTCATGTCGCCAGCCTGCACCACTTCGTTGAGCAGGATCTTGATGTTGACCTCGTGGTCGGAGCAGTCCACGCCACCGGCGTTGTCGATGAAGTCGGTGTTAGTGGCGCCGCCATGCAGGCCGAACTCGACGCGACCGAGCTGGGTCATGCCCAGGTTGCCGCCCTCGCCCACCACCTTGCAGCGCAGCTCGTTGCCGTTGACGCGCAGGGCGTCGTTGGCCTTGTCGCCGACATCGGCGTGGCTCTCGCTGCTGGCCTTGACGTAGGTGCCGATACCGCCATTCCACAGCAGGTCGACCGGCGCCTGCAGCAGTGCGTGCAGCAGTTCGGTCGGGGTCAGGCGATCGGCTTCGATGGCGAAGCGTTCCTTCATCTGCGGGCTGATGGCGATGCTCTTGGCGCTACGCGGGAAAATCCCGCCGCCTTCGGACATGATCGCGCTGTTGTAGTCGGTCCAGGCCGAACGCGGCAGCTCGAACAGGCGCTTGCGCTCGGCGAAGCTGGTGGCCGGGTCCGGATTCGGGTCGACGAAGATGTGCAGGTGGTTGAATGCGGCTACCAGTTGCAGCTTGTCGGACATCAGCAGGCCGTTGCCGAACACGTCGCCGGCCATGTCGCCGATGCCGACCACAGTGATCGGGTCTTCCTGCACGTTGATGCCGCGCTCACGGAAGTGGCGCTGCACGCCCACCCAGGCGCCACGGGCAGTGATGCCCATGCCTTTGTGGTCGTAGCCAGCCGAGCCACCGGAGGCGAAGGCATCGCCGAGCCAGAAGCCGTAGTCGTTGGCGATGCCGTTGGCGATGTCGGAGAAGGTCGCGGTGCCTTTGTCTGCAGCTACTACCAGGTAGGGGTCGTCGTCGTCATGACGCACCACGTTGGCCGGCGGCACCACGCCACCGTCCTTGAGGTTGTCGGTGATGTCGAGCAGGCCACTGATGAAGATGCGGTAGCAGGCGATACCCTCGGCGGCGATCTCGTCGCGGCCGCCACCCAGCGGCAGGCGACGCGGCAGGAAGCCACCCTTGGCGCCGACCGGTACGATCACCGAGTTCTTCACCTGCTGCGCCTTGACCAGGCCCAGCACTTCGGTGCGGTAGTCTTCCTCGCGGTCCGACCAGCGCAGGCCGCCGCGGGCGACGTTGCCAAAGCGCAGGTGCACGCCCTCGACCCGTGGCGAATAGACGAAGATCTCGAATTTCGGCACCGGCTTGGGCAGCTCGGGGATCAGGCGCGGGTTGAACTTGAAGCTGAAGTACGACTTGCTCTGGCCAGCGGCGTCGGGCTGGTAGAAGTTGGTGCGCAGGGTGGCCTTGATCAGGTCCAGGTAGCGACGCAGGATGCGGTCCTCGTTGAGCACCTGGACGTCGTCCAGGGCGGTGAGGATCGCCTGCTCCAGGCGCTGCTGCTTGTCGTCCAGGTCATCCTGGCCGAGCTTGCGCGCGAGGTAGAAGCGGGTCTTGAACAACCGGGTCAGTTCGCGGGCGATGTCGGTGTGGTTGTTCAGGGTGCTGGCGATGTAGCCCAGATCGAAGCCCAGGCGGATCTGCTTCATGTAGCGGGCGTAGGCGCGCAGCAGTGCCACATCGCGCCATGGCAGGCCAGCGGTGAGCACCAGGCGGTTGAAGGCGTCGTTCTCGGCGTCGCCCTTGACGATGTGGATGAAGGCATCCTGCAGGGTGTCGTTGAGCTGCTGCAGGTCCAGGTTCAGGCCTTCGCTGTAGGTGAAGGCGAAGTCATGGATCCAGAACTCGCGACCGTTGGCGTGGCGCAGGCGGTACGGGAATTCACCCAGCACGCGCAGGCCGAGGTTCTCCAGGATCGGCAGCACGTCGGACAGCGCCAGCGGCGTGTCGGCGTGGTACAGCTTGCAGTGCAGCTGGCGCTCGCCCAGTTGGGTGAGTGGCTGGTAGAAGCTCATGGCCAGCGGCTTGGCTTCGGACAACGCCAGCACATGCTGCATGTCCACCACCGCCGAATGCGCGGCGAAGCGCTCGCGGTAACCCGCCGGGAAGCCCTTGGGGAAGTCGGCGAGGATGTTGGTGCCCTGGGCTTCGCCGAAGTTCTCCACCACCAGCGCGGAGAAGTCGTCCTGCCACGAGCGGCAGGCCTGGATCACTTCGTTTTCCAGCTGCTGCGGGTCGATGTCGATGCGGTTCTTCGGGTCGACCCGCAGGATCAACTGCACACGCGCCAGCACCGACTCGGAGAAGAAGGTCCAGAACTCGCAGTCGGTAGCCTTCAGGCGCTCCATCAGCACCTGCTGGATCTTCTGGCGCACTTCGGTGGAGTAGATTTCACGCGGCACGTAGGCCAGGCAGTAGCAGAAGCGGCCGTACGGGTCCTTGCGCAGGAACACGCGGATCTTGTTGCGTTCCTGGATCTGCACGATCGACATGACGGTGTTGAACAGCTCGTCGATCGGGGTCTGGAACAGGTCGTCGCGCGGCAGCACTTCGAGCACCTGCGTGAGTTCCTTGCCCAGGTGCGCCTTGGGGTCGAAGTGCGAGCGGCGCTCGATCTCGGCGACTTTCCCGCGGATGTACGGGATGGTGTACACGCTTTCACCGTACACCGTCGAGGTGTACAGGCCCATGAAGCGGCACTCCTTGATGACCTTGCCATCGGCATCGATCTGGCGGATCGACACGTAGTCCGGGTAGGCCGGACGGTGCACGCGGCTTGGTTGCGAAGCCTTGGCGAACGACAGCAGGCGCGGCTCGCGCAGGTAGCTGACGGCGTAGTCCTCGATGCGCAGGTCTTCATTGCTCAGGCCGCTGCGCAGCACGCGCGGCAGGCCGAGGAAGGACGATTCGTCGTAGACCAGGCTGCCGCCGGCAGCGTCGGACTCGACCACGAACTCTTCATAGCCGAGGAAGGTGAAGTGGTTGTCTAGCAGCCAGGTGAGGAAGCTCTGCACCTCGGCCTTGTCGTTCTGCGCCGGGCCGAAGGCGTTTTCGCCCACCAGCGCCAGCAGGTCGCGGACCTTGGCCTTCATCGGGTCGAAGTCGGCAACGACGACGCGCACATCGGCCAGCACCAGCTCCAGCTCGCGGGTCAGGCTGGTCAGCTCGGCGGCATTGGCGCAGCGGTCGATCTCCAGGTACATCAGCGACTCGTGGCTGACGCCTTCACCCTGGGTGCCTTTGGGCAGCAGTTCGAGCAGCTCGCCCTTCGGCCCGCGGCGGGCGCTGAGCACGGTAGTCTGCAGGGTGTGGATGCTGTAGCCGCGGCGGTTGAGTTCGGTGCGTACCGAGTCGACCAGGAACGGCAGGTCATGGTGCAGGACTTCGACCACGGTGTGCGTGGACTGCCAGCCGTGGCGTTCGTAGTCAGGGTTGTAGACCCGCACTTGCGCAGTGTTCGGGTCGAAGCGCTCGATGGTGCGCCAGGCAGAGAGGGTGCAGCCGGCCAGGTCGGACAGCCGACGCTGGGTGAGTTCGTCCAGAGAGATGATGCCGAAGAACTGTTCGGCGAACAGCGCCACTTGTGGCAGGGACTGCTCGCTGATGTGCTGCGCCAGGGCCGCCTGCAGTTGATGCTGGAAGTCGGCTTTGCTGGCTGCGGTGAAAAACGCCATCTGTGGTACTCCGCTTGGGCTTTGTTATAGGTGAAGCGTCGTGTACGTGCGCCATGTACGGATCAACGATAGCCAACCCGTAGCAGGAAGACGGTAAAACCAAGGCGTAGGACGCTTCCTTCGCGTCCATGTTCCAGGGATGGGCAGCTGCAAAGACGACTGCCGGTGGCTGTGTCTTTACGGTTGTCCATCAACTGGGCAGCTTAACGACTGAGCGGTCATCCCGGCTTGCAGCGCTGCGACATATTCGGTCAAAGGGCGGTAACATTGCGTTTATGCGCAAGGCCCAGACTGGCACAATCGCATTTCATTTCCTTGAACCGAGCTGCCCATGCAACTGAAAACCGCCCTGCTCTTCGCCACCCCCTGCGATGACGAGGAAGACAACATGGCGACCCTGTGCTGCCACAGCGACAAGGGCCAGATGTTCCTGCTCACCCGCTATCCGGACGAAGACACCGTCGATCTCACGCTGGACGACGAACCGTCGACGCTGGACGGGCTGAAAGTGACCTTGAGTGCCGAGCGCCTGCTGATCGAGGTTTCACCAGGGGATCGGGATGCACTCAGGGGTGATGAATCGCTGGAGATCCTGCTTACGTCGGCCGGAAGCGATCTGGAGGAAGTGGCGCTGACGCTGCGCAATATTCTCGAGGGAACGGGGACGTTCGTTTCCGAGATCTGAGACGGCGCTCCCGTTGCGGGTCAGCCCGCACAGGGGTAAGCAAGCACCGACAGCGCACACAACAAAGGCGACCCAAGGGTCGCCTTTGTGTACTTGCGGATCAGCGCATGGATCGAAAGCGCTTACTTGCTTTCCTTCGCGAGGGTGCCCAGCGACGCATCCTTGACCAGGTAGCGGCCTTCAAGGTCGCTCAGCACCTTGAGACTGTTGCGCCCCATGACCACGCCGACTTCGACTTCCTGCTTGAGGTAGATGACCTCACCGGCCTTCGCGTTCACGGTCATCTCGGCCCAGTTCTCGGCCTTGGAGCTGATCCCGAATTACACAAATCGCTGTAATAAGCTGGTTTGACTGCTCCTCCAGAGGAACCCCCACCCCATAACTTCAAGAACTTGGCTTGCCCGCTATTTTTTATCGAAGGGTCCAGTCATGTATTGATATAAAATGAATAAATTGCTCTGGAGCGTCTTCCAAAGAAGACCTATGGTCCGTCACAAAACTAATCCCCGTCAATATGCTTCCATTTTTCCCCAAAAGAAAGTCATCATCCGCATCATTGAACAAAACATCAAATTCCTTTTCCAATCGCCGAAGGTCATCCCCCACACTGACATTATTAAATTTCCCACAATACCCCTCACCTACCGCAATCCTATAAAGCTTTCCGCTACTCTCAAAGTACAGCGACACCATCTCATTCATAAATCTATATGAAAGTAACCGCTCATTACCAAAACCAATCTTCCTCTCAACTCCCACCCATGAGTTATTCTTAAGGAGAATATCACGAACAGCCACTTCCGGACCGTACCACTCAACCGCACCAACTTTATTGCCAACGTCGGAAAACGTTTCACCTAGAGAAAATCCAGCGGCTGACGTACCCGGGACAAGATCAGAGTACAAATCAGGGAACAAATTGCTCATAGATCACTCCCACCCTTTCCATTCACCGCCTTCATATTTCAGACGATTTCCATGGGTATCATAGTATTGTTGATAACGCGTAATGGTGCCAGGACTAAAATCAGGCGAAGGATCAATTACCCGTATCTCTATATTTTTATTGCCAATCTTTGCAGTACTAATAATTTTATAATACGGACTATCACCGTGAGTTCCCCCACCTGGATGGAACTCTACCTCTTTTATTGCAGGGTGTCCTTCAACGCTAAAGACCTTTGCTTTACCTGAAGTTCCAGCCAATGGTGCTTTCGGCGTAACGCTCGCACCATCAAGCGTTAGTGACTGCTTGATATCATCAATCGATTTACCCCACATGCTAGACGGCGATTCAGCAATATTTCGAGGAATACCTGCCTGGGCGGCCAGATCGTCTCGCAGACCAACACGCGCGATTGCAGACGTAGCCGGTACTTCTGCTGCACCAGTCGCTTTCGCCCCACCTGCCAATTTCGAGTCAGCAACGACTACAGGCCCCGCTCCACCCTTGATGGCAGGAATCCCCAGTGTAGCCATCCCCAGCAGGCCGGCCACCATATTACCAGCGGCATTCCATCCATCACCATCAACCGCTTGCTTGGCACCCTGGGTAAACTGCAGCGCCCCGTTGGTCGCCGCTACAGCCCTGATCGTGCTGCCGATAGAGCCGGTCAGGAAGTAGATCGCAGGATCACCCAGGTTGGCCAAACCTTGCTGCTGCTCGCCAATGCGCAGGCTGGACTTGGCATCAAGGTAGGTCTGCTCGTCGACGCTGCGGTCCCGAGTCCAGGCCAGGTTTTCAACCAGTCCCATTTGGCTGCGCTGAGCATCTGCCCACGCGAGCTTGTCCTGGCTGCTACCTGCATAGGGATAGCCATAGCCCAAGGTCTGCTCACCACTGAGCAAACTGGCGACACTTGCCTGGACGGTTGCCAAGCTATGGCTGATACCCAAGCCATTTTGGGCATCCAGTTTCCTGACGGCATCCAGTCTCTCGAAGGCATAAACCTGAAGGTATGCCGCGAGCTCGACCTTGTCATCCTGGCTAAGCAATGAGGGATCGCGCTTGTAGACTTGCAACAGCTTGTCGCTACGCTGATCCGCGCCTTCGAGGTTGACCAGATCACGCGCGGCGTCCATTCCGCCGTCTTTGCGATAATTGTCCCTTGCCTCGTCTCGCTGCTTGGCCGAATGGTCCCCAAGGATGTTGTATTGGGTGCCGTTCTTGGCGACCCATGCCGCTTTGTTCAACGAGCTGGCATCAGCATCCTCCTGGCTTGCCGCCGCCAGCACCCCGACGATCTGCGAGCTCATGGTCAGCAGGTTTTCATTTCCTCCAACCAGCTTGTTGAGCTGTACCACCAGCGCTTCATTCGCGCCGGCCGCCAAGGCACCCGTTTTGAAGTCACCGCCAGTGGCCTTCGACAGCAAGCCACCCACCATCGCATGGATGGCAATCTTGGGAAGGCTGCCGTTCTCGATGCCGAACTGCTTGGTGTAATCCCCCACCGCATTGAAACTGGCTGCCGCCAGCGTATTGAACAGCGCGCTTTTCAACGCATCGCTGGCACTGCCGCCCTGCCCAAGGGCTTTGCTCAGCAGCAGGGAGGTGCCATTCTGCAACGTCTGGTTGGCTGCGAACTGACCTACGCCTTTGATCGTGTACAGTTTCGGCCCCAGGACTTTGCCCGTGACTGGGTCAGTTTTCGTTCCCGTCCAGCCATCGAAATAGGCCGCTGTCAGACCTGCAGCCACACCCGAAATGACATAGCCTTTCATCGCATCGGAGGAGGTCACATCCTTGACCACAGCCCCCAGATTGCCTCGATTATTGACGACGCTTACCGAAGCATTGGTCGCAGCGCCCGTGGCAACGGCCCCGACGGCGGCTCCAGCGACACCGCCGTTGGCCCAAGCCGCTGCGGCAGGGCCGACGACGGCCGCCATGACGATCGCAATCGCGAGCTGAGCAGCCGGCCCCAACCCCGAATTGCTGTACTTGAACGAGTCGTGGATTTCCTTGACCTGACGCCAGTCCACGCCACCTTGTGCTTCGACCTGCTTGAGCCAGGCCAGCTTGGGATCGGCCTTGACCATGGCATCGATGGACTCGCTCACCGTCTGCTGGTTGACCTGGCGCACATCCACATGAATCTTGCCAACGGCATTGATCACCAAGTCGCCTTTGGCGACCAGCTCGCTCTGGCGAACCGTTTCATCCGTACGGCCCTCGCCCTTCATGCTGAACCAGCCAACGTTGGACTTGCTCTTCTCGTGACTCTCCTGATGCAGGTCCTTGACCGCCTCGAACGTCACCGCGCCGCCACTATCGATGGTCAGGTCATTACCCGAGGCGAGCTTCGCCCCCTGGTACAGCTGATCACCACCGCTCTTGAGCGTCAGATCACCACCGCTGCTGACTTCGCTGCCCACCGCCTTGACGTCGGTGACTTCGTCGCGCTGGGTCTGCTTGCTGCCCCAGCCGCCTTTCTTGCTCATGTCGTACAGCGAGTACTGGCTGTCGTTGGCCGCCAGCAGTTCCAGCTTGTCGCCCGCCACCAGGTAGGCTTCCTCGCCGGCGCTGACTTTGCTCGCCACCAGGCGCAGGTCACGCCCGGCGTCGATGGCCAGGTCGCCGCCGGCCTTTACCACGGCAGACTGCTGCTCGACGTCATCCTCCTGCCGCTCGTACTTGGTCTTGCCCTTCTTGCCCTTGGCGTAGCTGTGCTCCTCGTTCGCCGCAGCAGCCAGGGTCACGTCGCGGCCGGCCTGCAGGGCCAGGTCGCGGCGTGCCTCGACTTCGCTGGCGACGATGCTCAGGTCCTGGCCTGCCGTGGCGGTGAGGTTGCCGCCTGCGCTGATCTCGCTGCCGTACTGGGTGATGCTGGTGTCGTGGCCGCTGACAC
The DNA here is from genome assembly GCF_001636055.1 of Pseudomonas putida. NCBI lineage: Bacteria > Pseudomonadati > Pseudomonadota > Gammaproteobacteria > Pseudomonadales > Pseudomonadaceae > Pseudomonas > Pseudomonas putida. Next base: position 2,380,596 of record NZ_CP011789.1, on the reverse strand, counting down.
GGCGGCGTTGATACTCGTGGCTGTCGACGCCTTCCTGGCTGACGATGGACAGGTCGCGACCGGCATCCAGCCTGATATCGCCACCCGCCTTGAGCACCCCGCCCACGTTGCCGATATCGCGCCCGGCGGTGATGGTCAGGTCGTTCGCCGCCTCGATGCGCGCAGCAGTGTCGACCAGGTCCTTGGTCACATGCTCACCACCGGCCCGGCCTTCCAGGCGGGTGACGCTGCGTTCGTTGATCACGTCGCCGGTCAGCGCGGTCAGGCTCACTTCACGACCGGCGATGATCCCGCCCTGGGCGTTGCGGATCGAGTCGGTGGCGAGCATGTCCAGGCGTCCGCCTGCTTCGATCAGCCCGCTGTTGCTGATGTTGGTGGCGCTGGCGGCGAGGTTGTTGGTGGCACGCAGGGTGCCGACGTTGACCAGGTCGCCGCCGCTGATCAGGTTGACGTCACGGCCCTGGATCAGCGCGCCGTTGGGGGCGACGCGACCGTTGGCGTGGGCCAGGTACAGCACTGGGGCCAGCACCTTCTCACCGTTGACCTCGACCTGCTCCATCCAGACGATGTCGTGGGTCAGGGCGGCGACCTGCTCGGCGCTGAGCGACACGCCCACGCTCAGCGACAGCTTGTCCTTGCTGGCGATGGCGTTGTCCATCAGGTAGCGGAACAGCGTCTCGTCGCTGGTCATGCCATCGATGTAGCGCTGGCCGGTCCGGGCCACCACGGCTTCGCGGATCAGGCGTTGTTCGTAGAGGCCGTCGCCCAGGCGCTTGATGGCCTGGTCTGGATTGACGTTGAGCTGGCCAAGCAGGTAGTCGGAGCTCAGGAACTGCTTGAGGTCGGTCAGGGCCGGGTTGGTCTCCACCAGGTATTTGTGCGAGGTACTCGGCACGCTGCGCTCAGGTACGCCCTGGACCAGTCGAACACCCGCTGCCAGGCCATCCAGCGCCACACCGGCGCCGCTGACGGCGCCTTGGGCCGCAGCCGAGCCTGCGGCGGCCAGCGTCTGCGCTGCACGGTTGTCGGCATTGGTGGTGCTGGCCAGCGGTGAGATGAAGGTGCCACTGCCTGCTTGGGTATGGTCGGCGGTGGCGCCCAGGGCATCGCCGCTGATCGCGGCCTGACCGGTCTGGGTGCTGATGCGGAACAGGCCGTTGCTGCCTTGCGGCAGGCTGAAGCTGGGCAGCGTGACCGGGTTGACCTGGCGCTGGGCGAGGTCGGGCGGCAACTGCGGGTTGAGCGCGCGCACCTGGGTCTGGGCCTGGCGCGGAGCAGCCGTGGCATCGCCACGGGCGCCGATGGTACCGGCGCCGGCCTGGTTGACGCGCACCACGCTGTTGTCGATGCGCTGGGTGGCGTTGATGGTCACCGCGCCAGCCGACTGCACGACCGCCGGGGCAACCACGGCGCCAGCGATCGGCGTCCTGTTGTCGATGACGTCATAGATGCTGTACTGCGGATACCCCGCAGCGGCCATGACCTGGTCGAGGGTCAGCGAGCCGGGGTTCTGGTTGAACTGGTTCTTGGCCTGGATGAACGCGTTGTACTGGCCGCGATCACGGGTATACATGCTCGCGGTGAGGTTGCGCTGCTCGCCTCCACCGGCGCCCTTGTTCTCGAACACCGCCGTGTTGATGGCGATATCACCCGCCGCCGAAACACTGCTGTAGTGGTTGCGGAATGCGTCACCGGCGAAGGTCAGCTTGCTGCCGGTGGTGATGAAGGCGGTGGGGGTATCGCGGTCGATGACGTCTTCCCAGCTTTCCGTTGCCGAGAAGTACAGCTCGCAGCCCTTGCCCTTGCAGCGGTCGTCGGAATAGACGTTGACGTTGCCGGCGACCAGTTTCTTGGTCGAGCTCAGGAATTCCTTGCGGTTGAGCAGCGTGTCCACTGCCAGGGTCATGTTGCCGGCGCTTTCCACGCTGCCGGAGATGTTGTCCAGCAACACCGCGCGGGCACTGGCGTTGCCGGCAAAATCAAGGGCACCAAGGCTGTAGATATCGCCGTAGTAGTTGCTCAGGCTGCCGACGCGCAAGGTCATGTCATTGCCGCTGAACACCAGGCCGCGCTGGTTGCTCAGGCTGTTGGCGGCCAGCTTCACCGCCGCAGCGCCACCCAGGGTGCCGCGGTTTTCGAGGCTGGCGGCCGTCACCGTCAGGCCGCCCAGGGCGGTCAGGCGACCGTCGTTGCTCAGCAGGTTGCGCGCGGTCACCGCGGTGTCGGCGCCACCGGCCAGGCTGGCGGTACTGGACAGGCGGATATCGTTGGCGCCCAGCGTCAGTGCGCCAAGGCTGCTCAGGCGGCCACTGCCGTCATAGTTGCCGGTCAGATCCAGTTGCAGGCTGCCATCGCTGGCCAGCAGGCCATGGTTGGTCCAGTCGCCGCCCCGGCCCTTGAGGCTCTCGACGGCCAGCAACTTGCCGCTGGCGGTCTGGACGAAGCGACCGATGTCCAGCTCCAGGCGCCGGGCTTGCAGCACGCTGCTGTTGGTCCAGCTGGCAGCGGCGATGCTCAGCAGGCCATCGGTGTGCAGCACGCCGCCGGCCTGAGTGACCTTGTCGGAAGCCAGGCCGAAGCTACCCTGGCCGGTGTGCAGCAGTTGCCCGCCGCTGTTGCTCAGGCCACCGATCTGCAGGTCGAGGTCCTGGTTGGCGGTGGCCAGCACGCCGTTGTCGTTGAGCAGGTTGCCCGCGACGATCAATCGACTGGTGCCGGTCTTGCCAAGGGCGCGCAGGTTGCCGCTGCGGTTGTCGAGTTCGTTGGCACGCAGTTGCAGCTCGCTCTCGCTTTCCAACTGGCCGAGGCTGTTGTACAGCGCGCCGCTCAGGCCAAAGTCGATGCGCCCGGCGCCGATCTTGCCGCTCTGGTTGAACAGTTGCTGGCCCTGCACCTTCAGCAATCCGGCCGCGTACAGGCCACCGCCGCGGTTGTCGAGATCGGCGGTGACGATCTTGCCGTCACCGCCCAGCGCCGAAAGGTAGCCGCCCTGGTTGTTCACCTTGGCATCGGCTGCGATGTCCACGGACTGCGCCTGGGTGGTACCGCCAGCGTTGTCGAACAGGTCGCTGAAGACGCCCTTGAACAGGCCTTTGGCCGCGCTGAGCATGCCGCTGCCACTGTTATCGAGGCTCGCCGCGTGCAGTTCGAGGTTGCCTGCCTGGCTCTCCAGGCGACCGCCGCGGTTGTCCAGGCGCTTGTCCAGGCGCACATCGATATCGCCTTGGCTCTTGAGCGTGCCGGCCTGGTTGTCCAGGGCAACGGCATGGATGTCGAGCTTGCCGTGCTCACTGAACAACAGGCCATCGTTGCCGTTGAGCAGATCGCCGCTCAGGCGCAGCACCAGGTTCTGCTGGCTGGCCAGATTGCCACCGTGGCTGTTGTCCAGCGTGCCCGAATCGACATGCAGCAACCCATGGCTGATCAGCTTGCCGCCTTGGTTGTCGACACGCGCGGCCTTGAGCAGCAGGTCGGCGCCACTGACCAGGCGCGCGCCGTCGGTATTGAGCAGTGCATCGGCCAAGGTCAGGTCGAGCGCCGCGCGGCTGATGAGCTGGCCCTTGCCGTTTTCCAGACGCTTGCCGGCGACGCTGATCGCCTGGCCGTTGATCTGCCCGCCCTGGTTGTCGATGACGGTGCTGTCCTGGTCGAGCGTCAGGTCACCTGTGGCGGAAATGAGGCCGCCGCTGTTGTCCAAACGATCGCCGACACTGAGGGTGATCGCCTGCTCCGAGGAGACGATGCCCTTGCGGTTGTCCAGGCTGGCCGCCGTAACCTGCTGGCGGCCCTTGCTGACCAGAGCGCCCTGGTCACGGTTGTCGAGGGCGCCTGTCAGGGTCACGGTAAGATCGCCGTCCTTGCTCGACAGTGTGCCCTCGGCGCTGTTGTTCAGGTCGCTGCCGGTGACCTGCAAGCCTTGAACGCCGGACATCAGGCCCTTGGTGCTGTTGTCCAGCTGTGCCGCCTCTAAGGTCAGCCCGCCGTCGCTGAGGATGCGGCCCTGCTGGTTGTCGATGCGCTTGGCGAGCAGGCTGAAGGACTGCTGGCTGGTGACTTCGCCAGCGCTGTTGTCGAGCTTGCCCAAGCGCTGGATGATCAGCGGGCCATTGGCACTGATCAGGCCGCCCTGGTTGGTCAGGTCGCCGCCGTTGAGGTCGAGGTCGAGTTTCTGTTCACCGATCAGACGCCCCTGGCGCTGGATCAACGCACTCACCCGCAGCAGCAGATCGCCCTTGGCGGAGATCTCGCCGCCCTCGCTGGAATCGACCTGCCCGGCCACCAGCGTCAATTCGGCATCGCTGTGGATGCGACCGCCGCGCTGAAGGGCATCGGCGCCGTTGCGCACGTCGCCCGTGGTCAGGGTCATGGCCTGCTTGCTGCTCAAGGCGCCGCCACGGTTGTCGAGGCCGTCGCTGGTGACGGTCATCGCCGCCTGGCTGATGAGCTGGCCGCCCTGGTGGTTATCCAGTTGTCCGGTCGTGACGGTCAGGCCGGTGTTGCCCGACAGCAGGCCGCGCTCGCTGTTGAGCACACCTGCACTGGTGACGGTCAGCGCTGCGGCGGCAGAAAGGATGCCCTGGTCGTGGTTGTCGAGTTGGCCGTCGATCACGGCCTTGAGGGCCTTGCCGCTGGCCAGGGTGCCGCCGCTGAAGTTATCGAGGCTGGCAGCCTCGACGTCGAGATCGTGGCTAGCCGACAACACGCCCTTGAGGCTGTTGTCCAGAACACCGGCAATGCGCAGGGTCAGGTCCTGGGCGCTGATCAGGCGTCCGCCACGGTTGTCGAGGCGGTCGGCGACCAGGCTGAAGCCGTGGTCGCTGGAAATCTCTGCGCCGTTGCGGTTGTCCACCGCGCCGATCTGGCGCAACAGCAGGCTGCCTGGCGAGCGCAGCAAGCCCCCGTCGCGGTTCACCAGCTGGCCGTGCTGCAGGTCGAGGTCGATGCCGGTCCCGCTGACCAGTTGCCCGTGGTCATGCTGGTCGAGGCCGGTCAGCGTCGCATCGATCTGGCCGGAGGCACTGATGCGACCACGGGCGCTGTTGTCGAGCTGGGTGGCGACCAGCAGCAGGCTGCCGGCACCGATGTTGCCCTTGGCGCTGTTGTCGATGGCGCCGCTGCGCAACTGGGCATGGCCAACTGCACTGATGGCGCCGCCCTGGCTGTTGTCCAGGCGGGCGGCGTCAAGCACCAGCCCGGCATCGGTCACCAGAATGCCGCCCTGGTTATCCAGCAACCCTTGGCTGGTCAGGCCCATGGCAGCGATGGCCGAGACCTTGCCGCCCTGGCGGTTACGCAACGTGCCGGCGTTCAGCGTGAGGGTGCCGTCACTGACGATGAGGCCAGCGTCGCTGTTGTCCAACTGGCCGTCCAGGGCCAGCTCGATATGCGTGTGGCTGCTCAACCGGCCGCCGTTGTTGAGCAGTTCGGTGCCTTTCAGGCTCAGGCTGTCGTAGCCGCTGAGCAGGCCCTTGTTCTGGTTCAGCAGGCGCTGGACGGTCAGGGTCAGGCCACGGTCGCCAATGACCTTGCCAGCCTGGTTGTCCAGCAGTGCGCTGGCGTCGAGCACGACCTTGCCTGCGCTGGAGATCTCACCCTGCTGGTTGAGCACGCGCGCCGCGCGGATGTCGACCAGGTGGGTCGCGCCAATCCCGCCGCCGTTCTGGTTGTCGATCGTGTTGGCGGTGAGCAGCAGGCTGCCCAGGCTGGTCAGCCTGCCGCCCTGCTGGTTCAAGGTGCCCAGGTGAGCTTCGAGGTCACCCTTGGCAGTGATGTTACCCAGGCGTTGATTGTCGACCTTGTCGGCGATCAGCTCGAGGCGGCCATCGCTCTGCAGGTGGCCGGCATCGCTGTTGGCCAGGCTGGCAACTTCGATGTGGGCCTTGCCCTTGGTGGTGGCTACGCCCTTGTCGCGGTTGTCGAAGTCCCCACCGGTGACGGTCAGCGAGCGGTCGGCAAGCACCAGGCCGCCACGGTTGTCGAGGCGTTCGCCATGCAGTGAGAGATCGCCGACGCTCGACAGCATGCCGTTGTCGCGATTGTTCAGGGTGGCCACTTTGACGGCCAGTGTGCCGTCGCTGAGCAGGTTGCCCTTGCCGCTGTTGTCCAGGCCCACGGCTTTGAGATCGAGCAGACGCTTGGCCGAGATCAGGCCGAGGCGGTTGTCGATGTCGGCGCTGGCGACTATCAGCACGTCGCCGCCCAGCATCTGCCCGCCGCTGTTGAGCAGCCCGGCGGTGGTGATGTCGAGGCGATCGGCCTTGAGCTTGCCGCCGTTCTGGTTGTCCAGCAGCGCGCGGGTGGTCAGCCTGGCCTGCTTGTCGCTGCCGATCAGACCGTTGCCGCGGTTGTCCACCTGGGCGGCGGTGACCTGCAGATCCCCCTGGCCGACCACGCGGCCGCCACGGTTGTCGAGGTTGCCGGTGATGTCCACCACGGCCTGGCCCTTGCCTTGCAGCAGGCCTTGCTCACGGTTGTCGATCGCACCGCCCGTGGCTTTCAGGGTGTCGTCGGCCAGCACCTGGCCTTTGCGGTTATCCAGCAGGCCTGCGGTCAGCGTGGTGGTGCGGCCCTTGAGGCTGCCACCTTGGTTGTCGAGCGTGGCGCTGCTGTCGATCTCGAGGTTGCGGTTGGCGACCACGCTACCGCGGTTGTGCAGGGTCTGGCCCTTGAGGCTCACGTCGCCCTGGGCGTTGCGGCTGTTGTCTGGCTCCACGCCGGCTTCGATGATGCCCTGGTTGTCGATCCGCGCGCCCTGCACGCTGATGCTGCCCTTGGCGGCGAGGCTCTGGCCGACAGTCACATCGTCACGCACACGCACGGTGGCGCTGCCGGCGGTGTAGGTCTTGCCGGTCAGCTCGGCGCTTTGCGCGGCAATCTTCAGGTCGCCGGCGCTGGAGGTCTGAGCAAGCGTCACCTTGCCGTTGGCGTCTACCTGGATATCGCCGGTGGTAGCGGCCATGTTGCCAGCCAGCTTGACGCCCACGCCCTGCTCGGTGCCGACCAGGCGGATGGTGTTGGCATACATGCCGCCCAGCGCCGAGCTGTCGATGGCCAGCAGGGGCTTTTCGCTGCCGTCATCGGCACGCGGGGTGGCTTGCAGGGTATCGGCCTGGACGTCGTTGCGCCCGGTGACGATGTTCAACTGCTTGGCATGCAGCTCGGTATTGAGCTTGGCACTGCGGGTGATCAGGTCGAACTGGTCGAGGTTGGTGGCGTTGAGCGCATCGCCCTCGATGGCGATGTCGCCGCCATCGACCTGGAAGCGGTCCAGGCGCTCGCCGTCCATGATCGGCTTGCCGGTGGTGAGGGTCGCCCGTGGCGTGTTGATGAAGCCGCAGCCGTTGCAGGTGATGCCGTGGGGGTTGGCGACGATGACCCGGGCCGCCTGGCCCGCCACCTCGGTGTAGCCTTGCAGGGTACTGCGGTTGCCGCCGGTGACCTGGTTGAGGATGACCTGGGCCGCCTGCCCCCTGAGATTGGGGTTGCCGACGATGATGCCGCCCAGTTGAGTCGACTGGGTCTTGCCGGTGGCGTTGTTGAGGATCAGCCCGTTGCTGCCGACGTTGTAGTCACGGAAGGTGTTGCTCGACAGGCCGCTGCCGTTGGGGGTGGCGATATTGACGATCGGCACCCCGTTGCCGGCCTGGTTGATGCTGGTGTTGGCATTGGCCGCCGCATCGACGGTCAGCTGTGCAGCCGTGCTGACGATGGGGTTGAGAAACATCACGCCAGCAACGATCAGGGCGATGCACTGGTTCAGTGGGGTGCGGATATCCATGTCGAACAAACTCCAGTCGCAGCTCAGGCCAGTTGCCGGCCTGCCCCGCAAGGGGCAGCGATGTCACGGGTAATGGGTAGGGCCGGCGCTCAGAAGAAGGCGTCGACGCGGAAATAGATCGGGTGCTCGCGGCGGGTTACCGCATCGGGGCGCTCCAGCGAACGGGCAAAGGTTGCGCTGGCAGCGAAGTACTGGCCGCGCACATTGAACTCCAGGGCATTGCCGCTCAGGCGCCCATGGTCCTTGCCGTTGCCATGCTGGCCCTTGATCACACCGGCGTCGTAGGCGAACGCCATGCCGTATTCGCGCAACCAGGGCTGCAGCGCAGCCCAGGTGACCGGCCGACGCCAGCGCAACTGGTTGCGCCAGTAGCCGCCGCTGTCGCCGGTGAGGGTCTGATCCTTGAAGCCACGCACCGAGGTCAGCCCGCCGACACTGATGCGCTGGGCACTGTAGAGCGCGTCCTCGCTGCGCTGGCCGGTGGCCAGGCTGTCGAAGCTGAACTGCTCGCCCCACAGCTGGAACGGCTGCAGGTAGCTCAGGGTCAGGGTGTACTTGTTGTAGCGCGACACCGGTTCGTTGCCGTGGGGGTCGCCTGCGCCCTGGGCGTCGAGCGCGCCGATGCCCTGCTGCCAGCCGGCATCGAGGTTGACGAAGGCATTGCCGATGCGTCGGCCGTGGTTGACGCCAAGCTGACGCTCGGTGATGCGGGTGCTGGAGACATCGATCAGGGTGTCGTCAAGGTAGTTGCGCGCACGCAAGTGGCTCACCCCGATATTCACCGCCGTCTTGCTCAGGCTGTCGCGGTGGATCACCCGTTCGGCCTGGAACTGGTGCACGCTGTTGTCGCCGTCGAGCTTGAAGGGAAAGCCGCTGGAGGTGTCGCGGGTGCGGTAGTAGTTGTGGTTGTAGCTGTAGTTGAAGGTCCACCAGCCCCACGGCAGGCTGTAGTTCAGGCCATGGCTGTCGGAATGGCGCCAGTGGTCGCTGACCACATCACGCCCGCCCCTGAGGCTCAGCTGATCGGCCAGGCCCAACGGGCTGTCCCACTCCAGGCCCAGGTTCATCTGCTGCTCGCCGCTGCTGGCATCACCATTGTTGTGGCGGCTGGCCGAGACTCGCCAGGGTTTGTCACGCTGGCCCTTGAGCTGCACGCGGCTACCGCCGACTTCCTGGCCTGGCACCAGCTCGACTTCGACCTGACGCGACGGCAAGCGACCAAGCTGGTCGACCATCTGCTCCATGTCGCGCAGGTTGAGCACTTCGGAGACCTGGCCGGGGAAGGTCATGGCCATTTCCCGTGGGCTGGCAAGCGCTGAGCTGTCCAGGCCTTCCAGGCGTCCTTCGACGATGATGATCTGCAGGATGCCCGAACCCAGGTCCTGCTGCGGCAGGTAGGCACGGGTGGTCAGGTAGCCACGGTCGATGTAGTGATCGGTGATGCGCTTGAGCAGGCCGTTGAGCTCGCCCACCTGCAGGCACTTGCCTTCATAGCCCTCGACCAGTGCCTGGCGTTGCCGCTCGCTGAGCAGGGTCGCACCTTGCAGCTCGACGCTGCGGATCTGGAAGCACCGCCCTTGCTCCGCGGGCGCCACGGGGGCCTGAGGGGCCTGCTTGCCGGGCAATTGCTGCAGTTCCTCAAGGCGCTTGCGCTGCTCTTGCAGAAGGTTTTCCTGACGGTCACGAATCAGGTCGCGGTCGCCGGGAGACTGGAAGGGGGCGGCACTGGCAAGCAGCGGCAGGAGCGCAAAGCCGGTCGCCAGCGCACGGAGGAAGAGGGACATGCAAGTAATCCGTCACTTGAGAACTGATCGCATCACTGCGAAAGGGTGCGCAGGATACAAGAGCAGAACCACGCCATCAACGCGCCACTCAGTGCTTTGCGACGAACGCTGATACGTTTCCATGCCTGGAATAGCGGAGGGATGCGGGACTGGGGGATCGGGCGGGGTTTCGGACAATTGCTACAGAATGAAAAAAGCCCGCCAGTGTGATAGCGGGCAAGGACCTACGAAGATTCTTCTAGCGACCAACTAGCTCCCACGATAGGTCGAATAGCTGTACGGCGAGATCAGCAACGGCACGTGATAGTGCTCCTGCCCTTCATCGATGCCGAAGCGCAGCACCACGACATCGAGAAACGCCTGGTCAGGCAGTGCAACACCTTTGGCCCGGTAGTAGTCCCCGGCGGCGAACTGCAACTGGTAGACACCAGTACGGTAGTCATCGCCCTGCAACAAAGGCGCATCGACACGGCCATCGCTGTTGGTCAGTGCGCTGTTCACCAGCTCCAGTTGCTGGCCTTCGACACGGTACAGCTCGACCTTGATCGAGCTGCCCGGGCAGCCGTGAGCGGCATCCAGTACGTGTGTGGTCAAACGTCCCATTTGCTTGTCGCCTCTTGTCGTTTGCATGGGCAGAAAATACACGGCATGCACCAACACGAGGCTGACGAAATGCCGGAATGGGCTCATTAAGACACTTTCGATTCAGATTGTACACAATTTTTTGAACCCCGCTGCGCACCGCTCACACCAGGCCTTCCGAGCATGAGCATCCGTCGCAAATACAGGGCCTGTGCAGCAGGCCGAGGCATTATCTGACCGATCAGGCAGGTTTCTTGCAGTGCTTTTCCAGCCTGAGTTTGAGGCGACAAGTGGGAAGAAATGCGGAAAAACGGGCTTACAAATGGTCAAATAAGTTGTATACAATCATCCCATCCGGTGCGTGCGACAACCCGCCGCGGTCCACCCACCACCCGCACCTACGAACATAAGGAAGACTGCAGTGAGCGCTGACTACCCTCGCGACCTGATCGGTTACGGCAACAACCCACCTCACCCGCAATGGCCGGGCAACGCCCGCATTGCCCTGTCTTTCGTGCTCAACTACGAAGAAGGTGGCGAGCGCAACATCCTGCACGGTGACAAGGAATCCGAAGCCTTCCTCTCTGAAATGGTGGCTGCCCAGCCGCTGCAGGGCGTGCGCAACATGAGCATGGAGTCGCTCTACGAATACGGCAGCCGCGCCGGGGTGTGGCGCCTGCTCAAGCTGTTCAAGGACACCGGCGTACCGCTGACCGTGTTCGCCGTGGCCATGGCCGCCCAGCGCCACCCGGACGTGATCCGCGCCATGGTCGAGGCCGGCCATGAGATCTGCAGCCACGGCTACCGCTGGATCGACTACCAGTACATGGACGAGGCGCAGGAACGCGAGCACATGCTCGAGGCCATCCGCATCCTCACCGAACTGACCGGCGAGCGCCCGCTGGGCTGGTACACCGGGCGAACTGGCCCGAACACCCGGCGCCTGGTGATGGAGGAAGGCGGCTTCCTCTACGACAGCGACACCTACGACGACGACCTGCCCTACTGGGAGCCGAACAACCCCACCGACAAGCCGCACCTGGTGATCCCCTACACCCTGGACACCAACGACATGCGCTTCACCCAGGTGCAGGGCTTCAACTGCGGCGAGCAGTTCTTCCAGTACCTCAAGGACGCCTTCGACGTGCTCTACGAAGAAGGCGAGCACGCGCCGAAGATGCTCTCCATCGGCCTGCACTGCCGCCTGGTCGGCCGCCCCGCGCGCCTGGCAGCGCTCAAGCGCTTCGTCGAGTACGCCAAGAGCCACGAGCAGGTCTGGTTCGCCCGTCGCGTGGACATCGCCCGCCATTGGCACGCCACCCATCCGTACAAGAAAGAGAACGCCTGATGACCGCTTTCAACACCCTCAAGCCCTCGACCCTCGGCCGTGACGCCTTCGTCGCGGCCTTCGCCGACATCTACGAGCACTCGCCGTGGGTCGCCGAAAAAGCCTACGCGCTGGGCAACCTGAGCGAGCTGGACGAGATCGAGGTGCTGCACCAGCGCATGAGCGACATCCTGCTCAGCGCCAGCCACGCCGAGCAACTGGCGCTGATCAACGCTCACCCGGACCTGGCCGGCAAGGCAGCGGTGCAGGGCGAACTGACCGAATCGAGCACCAACGAACAGGCCGGCGCCGGCATTCACCAGTGCACTGCCGAAGAGTTCGCACGTTTCACCGAACTCAATGACGCCTACAAGGCAAAATTCCAGTTTCCGTTCATCATGGCGGTCAAGGGCAGCAACCGGCACCAGATCCTCGCCTCCTTCGAAAAGCGCATCCACAACGACACCGATGCCGAATTCAAGGAAGCACTGGCGCAGATCAACCTGATCGCCCTGTTCCGCCTGCTGCAGCTTTGAGGACCAAACCCGGACTGGCCCGAGTGCGTGACGCGACCGCACCCAGGGCCTGCCCGAACGAGGTCCGCCCTACATACCGATAACGAATACAGAAGAGATAACCGCATGCGTACCCTGATGATCGAGCCCCTGACCAAAGAAGCCTTCGCCCAGTTCGGTGACGTGATCGAAACCGATGGCAGCGACCACTTCATGATCAACAACGGCTCGACCATGCGCTTCCACAAGCTCGCCACGGTCGAGACCGCCGAGCCGGAAGACAAGGCGATCATCAGCATCTTCCGCGCCGACGCGCTGGAGATGCCACTGACCGTACGCATGCTGGAGCGCCATCCGCTGGGCAGCCAGGCTTTCATTCCGCTGCTCGGCAACCCCTTTCTGATCGTGGTCGCGCCAGTTGGCGATGCACCTGTATCAGGCTTGGTCCGAGCCTTCCGCAGCAACGGCAGGCAGGGCGTTAATTACCATCGCGGCGTCTGGCACCACCCGGTGCTGACGATCGAAAAGCGGGATGACTTCCTGGTGGTTGATCGCAGTGGTTCCGGCAACAACTGCGACGAGCATTACTTCACCGAGGAACAGATGTTGATCCTCAATCCCCACCAATAAGAAAAGGTCGGTCATCCCGGGTCTCGGCCTGTCGGTGATCGGCAGAGGTACATACTGTGGAAGCACACCTTCACGAATGGCTGAACCTGAGCATTCGCTGGGTTCACATGATCACCGGCGTAGCCTGGATCGGTGCATCGTTCTACTTCGTCTGGCTGGAGAACCACCTGAATCGAAGCAACCCGCGCGATGGGTTGTCAGGTGACCTCTGGGCCATCCATGGCGGTGGTATCTACCACCTGGAGAAATACAAGCTCGCACCACCGAAAATGCCCGAGAACCTGCACTGGTTCAAATGGGAAGCCTACTTCACCTGGATGTCCGGGATCGCCTTGCTGTGCGTGGTGTTCTACTGGAACCCAACCCTGTACCTGCTGGCACCTGGCAGCACCCTGAGCGGCGCCGAAGGCGTGGCCATCGGCATCGGCTCACTGGTCGTCGGCTGGTTCGTCTACGACTTCCTCTGCGACTCACCACTGGGCAAGCGCCCCGCCCTGCTCGGCGCCGTGCTGTTCGTGCTGATCATCGCGGCGTGCTGGGGCTTCAGCCTGGTGTTCAGCGGTCGTGGCGCGTACCTGCACACTGGCGCGATCATCGGCACCATCATGGTGGGCAACGTGTTCCGCATCATCATGCCGGCCCAGCGCCAGCTGGTGGCGGCGATCGAGAACAACCAGACCCCTGATCCGGTACTGCCGGCCAAGGGCCTGCTGCGCTCGCGACACAACAACTACTTCACCCTGCCGGTGCTGTTCATCATGATCAGCAACCACTTCCCGAGCACCTACGGCAGCCAGTACAACTGGCTGATCCTGGCCGGGATCGCAGTGGCTGCGGTACTGATCCGTCACTATTTCAACACCCGCCACGACAGCAACAAGTACGCCTGGACTCTCCCTGTAGGTGCCCTGGCGATGATCTGCCTGGCCTATGTGACCGGTCCCAAGCCGCTGCCGACCTCGCCCGAGCAGGCTGCTGCGAAGATCGAGTACCAGCCATTGCCCGCCACTGCAGTCGGCGGCAAGACCGCTGCCGAGCTGCGCGCCGAGGAAGCTGCCAAGGCTGCCCAGGCACCTGCCGAAGCGCCGGCCCAGGCCACCGCCCAGGCTGCGCCCGGCAACTTCGAGAAGATCCACAACGTCATCCAGGAACGCTGCACCGTGTGCCATTCGTCGAAACCGACCAGCCCACTGTTCAGCACCGCCCCGGGCGGCGTGATGTTCGACACCCCGCAGCAGATCCAGGCCCAGGCCGCGCGCATCCAGGCGCAGGCCGTCGCCAGCCAGATCATGCCGCTGGGCAACATCACCCAGATGACCGTCGAGGAACGCAAGCTGGTCGGCGACTGGATCGCCAAGGGTGCCCCGGTCAACTGACACCCCACATCCTGTTTGTGGGAGCGGGCTTGCCCGCGTAGAGGCCGGTGTTGCCGGCCTCGCTTCCAATGAAACACCGTAACAAGCAAGCATCGAGCGTACGGCTCCATCCGGAAACCCCAGGTCCTTCAACCGAAGCGCCTGCCGCCTGGAGCCGCCCGCTTGGATCCGAGAATAAAAACAAAACTCGAGGTGCTGCATGTCCGAGTCACCCAAGGCGTACATCCCCGTTGCGCCGCCACGACAGCCCCTGCCCCTGTTCCAGCTGATCCTGGTGGGCCTGCAACATGTCCTGCTGATGTACGGCGGCGCCATCGCCGTGCCGCTGATCATCGGCCAGGCCGCCGGGCTGTCCCGTGAAGAAGTCGCCTTCCTGATCAACGCCGACCTGCTCGTGGCCGGTGTCGCTACCATCATCCAGTCGTTCGGCATCGGCCCGGTGGGCATCCGCATGCCGGTGATGATGGGCGCAAGCTTCGCCGCCGTCGGCAGCATGGTGGCCATGGCCGGCATGCCCGGTGTGGGTTTGCAGGGGATCTTTGGCGCGACCATCGCCGCCGGGTTCTTCGGCATGCTGATCGCGCCGTTCATGTCCAAGGTGGTGCGCTTCTTCCCGCCGCTGGTCACAGGTACCGTGATCACCTCCATCGGCCTGTCGCTGTTCCCGGTCGCGGTCAACTGGGCCGGCGGCGGGCAACAGGCGGAAACCTTCGGCTCGCCGATCTACCTGATGGTCGCAGGCCTGGTGCTGGCCGTGATCCTGCTGATCAATCGCTTCATGCGTGGCTTCTGGGTCAACGTGTCGGTGCTGGTGGGCATGGGCCTGGGTTATGTGCTGGCCGGTTCCATCGGTATGGTCAACCTGTCGGGCCTGAACGAAGCGCCTTGGCTGCAGGTGGTCACGCCACTGCACTTCGGCATGCCGACCTTCAGCCTCGCGCCGATCCTGTCGATGTGCCTGGTGGTGGTGATCATCTTCGTCGAGTCCACCGGCATGTTCCTGGCCCTGGGCAAGGTGACCGACCGCGAGGTGACACCCGGCATGCTGCGTCGCGGCCTGCTGTGCGATGCCGGCGCCTCGTTCGTGGCCGGTTTCTTCAACACCTTCACCCATTCCTCCTTCGCCCAGAACATCGGCCTGGTGCAGATGACCGGGGTGCGCTGCCGCTATGTCACGGTGGTCGCGGGCGCGCTGCTGATCCTGCTCAGCCTGCTGCCCAAGGCGGCCTTCCTGATCGCCTCGATCCCGCCTGCGGTACTGGGCGGCGCGTCCATTGCCATGTTCGGGATGGTCACCGCCACCGGCATCAAGATCCTCCAGGAGGCCGACATCAGTGATCGGCGCAACCAGTTGCTGGTCGCAGTCAGCGTCGGCTTCGGGCTGATCCCGGTGGTGCGTCCGGAGTTCTTCGCGCAGATGCCCCAGTGGATGGAGCCCATCACCCACAGCGGCATCGCCATGGCCACGCTCAGCGCCCTGATACTGAACGTGCTGTTCAACATCCTCGGGGGCGCCGAACGCGCGACCCACAACGAGGCCTGTCACCCGCACTGAGTCAGCGGGCGGCGCCCTGGCCGCCCGTCTCGTCCAAGCAGTGAAACGCAGTACCGGCGGCCCACGGGAGCGGGTCGTCCGGGGCGCCTGCGCGCCGAAGAAACCTCGAACAACAACAAGAACACGGGAATTCGCACATGAAGCGCACCACCTCGTCCCTGCTGCTGGGCAGCAGCCTGCTGGCCACCCTCCCCGCGTTCGCGGGCGACTGGCTGCAATGGCACGGCGAAAGCCTGACCTACCTCTACGGCAAGGATTTCAAGGTCAACCCGGACATCCAGCAGACCATCACCTTCGAGCACGCCAACAAGTGGAAGTACGGTGACACCTTCCTGTTCATCGACAAGATCTTCTACAACGGCAAGACCGACGCCAGCAAAGGCGTGAACACCTACTACGGCGAGTTCAGCCCGCGCCTGTCGTTCGGCAAGATCCTCGACCGCAAGCTGGCCTTCGGCCCGGTCAAGGACGTGCTGCTGGCCATGACCTACGAGCGTGGCGAAGGGTTGAACGCCGCCTACCTGATCGGCCCCGGGTTCGACCTGGACATCCCTGGCTTCAACTATTTCTACCTCAACATCTACCTGCGCAACACCGAGGGCAGTCGCCCCGGCGACAACGTCTGGCAGTTCACTCCCGGCTGGTCGTACACCATTCCCCTGGGCCGCTCCGACCTTCTGATCGACGGCTACATGGACTGGGTGACCGACAACGACCAGACCCGCCGCGGCACCTACCACGCCAACCTGCACTTCAACCCGCAGGTCAAGTACGACCTGGGCAAGGCCCTCAACCTGGGCGCCAAGCAGTTGTATGTCGGGTTCGAGTACAGCTACTGGAAGGACAAGTACGGCATCGACAGCCGCGGCAATCTGCAGAGCAACCAGAGCGTGGCCAGTGCGCTGGTCAAGGTGCACTTCTAATAACCTGACCGAACGCCCAACTTTGTATCACCGCGCTCCAGGACGGAGCACTTGAGGACCGGCGCGCAAGCCAGTAATCTGCGCGCCCCCTCGCTCAGGGCAGGCCGGATCCTGCCCGCGTTTACTGACCGCTCAGTCAATGAATTCGGGCGGTTGGTCGATGTTTTGCCAGCCAGAAACACCCTTTTCATCCGTTCAGAACGACGTCGAGCAGGATGGTTGTGACCAACCCGGAAAGTTGGCGCAGCACTTGCCAGAGAGCTGTGGCCAATCCGAAAAAACTGACCCGAAAGACAAGAAAGGCGCCGACACGAGCGCTGACAGCAACATCCAATCAAGGGAGCGACACACGCAATGCGCATCATCAACAGCCTGATCCTCGCCGGCGGCCTGCTCGCCTGCGGCACCAGCTTCGCCGACGACCTGCTGCAGTGGCAGACCAACAGCCTGACCTACCTCTGGGGCAAGAACTTCAAGGTCAACCCCGAGACCCAGCAGACCGTCACCTTCGAGCACGCCGATGCCTGGAAGTACGGCGACAACTTCATCTTCGTCGACAAGATCTTCTACCAGGGCAAGAAAGACGCGAACAACGGCCCGAACACCTACTACGGCGAGATCAGCCCGCGCCTGTCGTTCGGCAAGATCTTCGACCAGAAGCTGGAGTTCGGCCCGGTCAAGGATGTGCTGCTGGCCATGACCTACGAGTTCGGCGAGGGTGATACCGAGTCCTACCTGATCGGCCCTGGCTTCGACCTGGCGATTCCTGGCTTCGACTATTTCCAGCTGAACTTCTACCACCGCACCACCGATGGCAGCCGCCCGGGTGATCATGTCTGGCAGATCACTCCAGTGTGGTCCTACACCATTCCCGTGGGCTCATCGGATGTGCTGATCGACGGCTTCATGGACTGGGTGGTGGACAACGACGAGAACAGCCGTGGCAGCTACCACGCCAACCTGCACTTCAACCCGCAGGTCAAATATGACCTGGGCAAGGCATTGCACCTGGGTGAGAAGCAGTTGTACGTCGGTATCGAGTACGACTACTGGAGCGACAAGTACGGGATCAAGGACAGCGATGCCTTCACCACTGACCAGAACACCATGAGTTTCCTGGTCAAGGTGCACTTCTGATCTGAGCGGTGGGTCTGCTTCGCGGGTAAAACCGCGAAGCAGACCCACCGATGATCACGCTGCTGGCCGCAGCATCCGCCACAACTTGCCAGCCACACTTACCACCGCCAGCACCACCGCCCCGGCTACCACTCCCAGCACGCCGTTGATCAACGCCCCGGTCAGCGCTCCGCCACGTCCGTCGGCAAAAGCCTCGATGGCATGGTACAGCGGCGCGATGCCATGCACGAGAATGCCGCCACCGACCAGGAACATGGCCGCGGTGCCGATCACCGACAGACTCTTCATCATGTAGGGGGCCGCACGCAGGATGCCATTACCGACCGCTTGTGCCAGGCTCGAGCCCTTGCGGGTCAGCCACAGCCCCAGGTCATCGAGCTTGACGATTCCGGCCACCAGCCCGTACACACCCAATGTCATGACCACGGCAATGCCTGACAGCACGATGATCTGCTGGCTCAGCGGCGCATCGGCCACCGTACCGAGGGTGATGGCGATGATTTCGGCGGAGAGGATGAAGTCCGTGCGCACTGCGCCCTTGATCTTGTTCTTCTCGAAGGCGACCAAGTCGACATTCGCATCGGCCACGGCCTCCTTGCGTGCCGTGTGCTGCGCCTGATCCTCCTCCTTGCTGTGCAGGAACTTGTGCGCCAGCTTCTCGAAGCCCTCGAAGCACAGGTAGGCGCCCCCAAGCATCAGCAACGGCGTGACCGCCCAGGGGATGAATGCACTGATTAACAGGGCAGCCGGCACCAGGATCGCCTTGTTCAGCAGCGAGCCCTTGGCCACCGCCCAGACCACCGGGATCTCCCGCTCGGCCCGTACCCCGGTCACCTGCTGGGCGTTGAGCGCCAGGTCATCGCCCAGCACGCCTGCGGTCTTCTTCGCCGCGACCTTGGTCATCAGCGAAACATCGTCCAGCACCGTGGCGATGTCGTCGATCAACACCAGTAAGCTGCTTCCTGCCATGTCGTTGTGTTTCCAATGATTGCAAAGGTCCGATTCTAGCCCAATGCCGTCGCCTTGAGCCGCTCTCCGGGCCGGTGCTACCATGCCCGACGCTCTCAGGGTCTGTATGAAAAGCCTTGAGACGAAGGTCAGGCAAGGCGAAAACAGCCGAGGAAGCGGAGTTTACGGATTGTAAATGAGCATTCCGAGGCTGTTTTCAACGCAGCATCACCGAGTATCAAGGCTTTTCGTACAGAGCCTAGAGGCGGCCAGTCACAGGAAGATTCATAGACCATGAGCACGATTCGCGAGCGCAACAAGGAACTGATCCTGCGCGCGGCCAGCGAGGAATTCGCCGACAAAGGCTTCGCCGCCACCAAGACCAGCGATATCGCTGCCAAGGCCGGGCTCCCCAAGCCGAACGTCTACTACTACTTCAAGTCGAAAGAGAACCTCTACCGCGAGGTGCTCGAGAGCATCATCGCGCCGATCATGCAGGCGTCCACGCCGTTCAACGCCGATGGCGATCCCAAAGAAGTGCTCAGCGGCTACATCCGCTCGAAGATCCGCATCTCCCGCGACCTGCCGCATGCCTCCAAGGTGTTCGCCAGCGAGATCATGCACGGCGCCCCGCACCTCTCGCCTGGGCAGGTCGAGCAGCTCAACGAGCAGGCGCGTCACAACATCGAGTGCATCCAGCGCTGGATCGAACGCGGCCAGATCGCCCCGGTCGATCCACATCACCTGATGTTCAGCATCTGGGCGGCGACGCAAACCTACGCCGACTTCGATTGGCAGATTGCCGTGGTGACCGGCAAGGCCAAGCTCGCCGACAGCGATTACGACGCCGCCGCCGAAACCATCATCCGCCTGGTTCTCAAAGGGTGTGAGCCCGAGGCGGCCTGACGGTCGGCGTACACCGCTCCCATCCTTGGCCGACGGGCCCTGGCGGGAGCGCAGGCCAACGCGGTATCAGACAGCTACCCCAGCATCAGCCGTAAGCCCGAGCGCCTCGATGGCAGTGATTGCGCACTGCTCGTCGATGTCCGACGTGTCCCCGCTGATCCCCACCGCACCCAGCACTTTCCCCGCCTGATCACGGATCAGCACCCCACCTGGCGCGGGGACCACCGACCGCTCGCCCAAGCCGTTCAACGCCGCGAAAAACGCCGGTCGCTGCTGTGCATCCAGCGCCAGCAGGCGTGACCCCTTGCCCAGGGCCACAGCCCCCCAGGCTTTGCCCATGGCCACCTGCGGACGTAACAGACTGGCACCGTCCTCGCGTTGCAAGGCCAGCAGATGGCCGCCGGCATCCAGCACCGCCACCGTCAGCGGTGCGGCGTCGATCTTGCGCCCGGCGGCAAGGGCAGCAGCGACCAAGGTGTTGGCGACGTTGAGCGTCATTGCGTTCATGGAAAGGTCCTCTTCTTGTTGTGAGAAGCCCTGAGGGGCAGTTGAAAACCGATAAGCAAATAGAACACAACAGAAAGTTTTTTTGTATACAATATTTTTGAACGATCGTACTCCATCAGATAGAACGCCTTTTCTGTGGGGTTTCCAGCGAAAGCCAATCGACCCGATGAAAATGCATTGACCTGAAGCTCAGAGCGTGAATACACTTTGGCGCAAAGCAAGTTGTATACAATTACAAAATCGATGAGGCACAAATCATGAGCAAAATGAGAGCAATCGATGCAGCCGTTCTGGTCATGCGCCGTGAAGGCGTAGAGACGGCATTCGGCATTCCCGGGGCTGCCATCAACCCGCTGTACTCGGCCCTGAAGAAAGTCGGCGGCATCGATCACGTCCTCGCTCGCCACGTCGAAGGTGCCTCGCACATGGCCGAGGGCTACACCCGCGCCAACCCAGGCAACATCGGTGTGTGCATCGGCACCTCCGGCCCAGCCGGCACCGACATGGTCACCGGCCTGTACAGCGCCTCGGCCGACTCCATCCCGATCCTGTGCATCACCGGCCAGGCCCCCCGCGCCCGCCTGCACAAGGAAGACTTCCAGGCCGTCGACATCACCAGCATCGTCAAGCCGGTGACCAAGTGGGCCACCACTGTGCTGGAGCCGGGCCAGGTGCCCTACGCCTTCCAGAAAGCCTTCTACGAGATGCGTACCGGCCGACCAGGCCCGGTGCTGATCGACCTGCCGTTCGACGTGCAGATGGCCGAAATCGAATTCGACATCGACGCCTACGCGCCGCTGCCGGTACACAAGCCTTCGGCCACGCGAATCCAGGCCGAGAAAGCCCTGGCCCTGCTCAATGACGCCGAACGTCCGCTGCTGGTCGCAGGTGGCGGCATCATCAATGCCGACGCCAGCGACAAGCTGGTCGAGTTCGCCGAACTGACCGGCGTGCCAGTGATCCCGACCCTGATGGGCTGGGGCACCATCCCTGACGACCACGAACTGATGGTCGGCATGGTCGGCCTGCAGACCTCGCACCGCTATGGCAACGCTACGCTGCTCAAGTCCGACCTGGTGTTCGGCATCGGCAACCGCTGGGCCAACCGCCACACCGGCTCCGTCGATGTCTACACCGAAGGCCGCAAGTTCGTGCATGTCGACATCGAACCGACCCAGATCGGCCGTGTGTTCACCCCTGACCTGGGCATCGTCTCCGACGCCGGCGCTGCGCTGGACGCCTTCCTGGAAGTGGCCCGCGAATGGAAAGCGGCCGGCAAGCTCAAGTGCCGCAAGGCCTGGCTGGAAGATTGCCAGCAGCGCAAGTCGAGCCTGCAGCGCAAGACTCACTTCGACAACGTGCCGGTCAAGCCGCAGCGCGTATACGAAGAAATGAACCAGGTATTCGGCAAGGACACCTGCTACGTCAGCACCATCGGCCTGTCGCAGATTGCCGGCGCGCAGTTCCTCCACGTGTACAAGCCGCGCCACTGGATCAACTGCGGCCAGGCCGGCCCGCTGGGCTGGACCATCCCCGCGGCCCTCGGCGTGGTCAAGGCCGACCCGAAACGCAAGGTGGTGGCGCTGTCGGGTGACTACGACTTCCAGTTCATGATCGAGGAGTTGGCGGTCGGTGCGCAGTTCAACCTGCCCTACGTCCATGTGCTGGTGAACAACGCCTACCTCGGCCTGATCCGCCAGGCCCAGCGTGGCTTCGACATGGATTACTGTGTACAACTGGCGTTCGAGAACATCAACTCCAGCGAAGCCGGCAGCTACGGCGTGGATCACGTCGCCGTGGTCGAGGGCCTGGGCTGCAAGGCGCTGCGCGTGTTCGAGCCGGGCGAAATCGCCCCTGCCCTGCTCAAGGCGCAGAAAATGGCCGAAGAGTTCCGCGTGCCGGTGGTGGTCGAGGTGATTCTCGAGCGCGTCACCAACATTTCCATGGGTACCGAGATCAACGCGGTCAACGAGTTCGAAGACCTCGCGCTGGTCGGCAACGACGCGCCGACTGCCATCTCGCTGCTCGACTGATTGCCGACGCCCCCGCGCAGGCTGCCGGGGGCTTTCATCTGCAAGGAGACAACCATGCCTCGCTTCGCTGCCAACCTGTCCATGCTGTTCACCGAACAGGACTTCCTCGCCCGCTTCAAAGCCGCTGCCGACGCGGGCTTCAGCGGTGTCGAATACCTCTTCCCGTACGACTTCAGCGCCAGCGAGATCAAGCAGCAGCTCGATGCCCACGGCCTGACCCAGGTGCTGTTCAATCTGCCTGCAGGCGACTGGGCCAAAGGTGAACGCGGCATCACCTGCCACCCTGATCGCATCGAAGAGTTCCGCGCCGGCGTCGACAAGGCCATCGAATACGCCAAGGTGCTGGGCAACAAGCAGGTCAACGCCCTGGCCGGCATCCGCCCACAAGGCCTGCAGTGCGCCGAGGTGCGCAAGACCTTCGTCGACAACCTCAAGTACGCCGCCGACAAGCTCGAAGCCGCCGGGATCCGCTTGGTCATGGAGATGATCAACACCCGCGACATCCCAGGCTTCTACCTGAACACCACCGCCCAGGCCCTGGAGATCCAGGCCGAGGTGGGCAGCGCCAACCTGTTCCTGCAGTACGACATCTACCACATGCAGATCATGGAGGGTGACCTGGCGCGGACCCTGGAAACCCACCTCAAGCAGATCAACCACATCCAGCTCGCCGACAACCCCGGCCGTCACGAGCCGGGCACTGGCGAGATCAACTACCGCTTCCTGTTCGAGCACCTGGACCGCATCGGTTACCAGGGCTGGGTGGGTGCGGAGTACAAGCCCAAGACCACTACCGAGGCCGGGCTCGCCTGGCTGAAAACCCATAACGCGATCTAACGAACACAGTCGCTCCCTGTAGGAGCGGGCTTGTCCCGCGAGGGCGCCCGCAAGGACACCTCCGTCGCCTGACCTGCCGCATTCGCGGGCAAGCCCGCTCCCACAAGGCGCTCAGTTCGCTTGAGATATCACAAATACAAAGAGGCACATTCTCATGGCTAAAATCGGTTTCATCGGCACCGGCATCATGGGCAAGCCCATGGCCCAGAACCTGCAGAAAGCAGGTCACAGCCTGTTCGTCTCCACCCACCACGACGCCGCTCCTGCCGACCTGGTCGCCGCAGGTGCCGTGGCCCTGGCCAACCCTAAAGAGGTGGCGCAGGAAGCCGAATTCATCATCGTGATGGTGCCCGACACCCCGCAGGTCGAGAGCGTGCTGTTCGGTGAAAATGGCGTCGGTGAAGGCGTCGGCCCGAACAAGGTGGTGATCGACATGAGCTCGATCTCCCCCACCGCGACCAAGGCCTTCGCCGAGAAAATCAAGGCAACTGGCGCCACCTACCTGGACGCCCCGGTATCCGGCGGTGAAGTCGGCGCCAAGGCCGCAACCCTGAGCATCATGGTCGGCGGCTGCCCGAAAGCCTTCGAGCGCGCCCTGCCGCTGTTCGAAGCCATGGGCAAGAACATCACGCGCGTCGGTGGCAATGGCGATGGCCAGACCGCGAAGGTGGCCAACCAGATCATCGTCGCCCTGAACATCCAGGCCGTCAGCGAAGCGCTGCTGTTCGCCGCCAAGAACGGCGCCGACCCGGCCAAGGTGCGCGAAGCGCTGATGGGCGGTTTCGCCTCCTCGAAGATCCTCGAAGTCCATGCCGAGCGCATGATCAAGGGCACCTTCGACCCGGGCTTCCGTATCAGCCTGCACCAGAAAGACCTCAACCTGGCCCTGCAGGGTGCCAAGGAGCTGGGCATTAACCTGCCCAACACCTCCAATGCCCAGCAGGTGTTCAACACCTGCGCGGCCCTGGGTGGCAGCAACTGGGACCACTCGGCACTGATCAAGGGGCTGGAGCACATGGCCAACTTCTCGATTCGTGACGACCAGTAATTTGTAAGCCTTACCGGCCGCTTCGCGGGCAAGCCCACTCCTACGAGGGATCCACAGTCCCCGAGGACTGCGTTGACCCTGTAGGAGCGGGCTTGCCCGCGAAGAAGCCAACACCGCTGAACCTGCGACCACAGGCTCAGGGGTGACACCGAGCAACACCCGCCCCTGGTTCGGCCTGCACGGAGGCAGTTCCAGGGGCGTTTTCGATTCTGCAGAACAACAAGAACTTTGGGAGCCTGCCATGTCGGTCGATCCACAGAAACTCCTGCGCGAGCTGTTCGACACAGCCATCGCCGCCGCCCATCCCCGTCAGGTCCTCGAACCTCACCTGCCCGCCGATCGCAGCGGCCGGGTCATCGTCATCGGCGCTGGCAAGGCCGCCGCCGCCATGGCCGAAGTGGTCGAGAAGAGCTGGCAGGGCGAAGTCTCGGGCCTGGTCGTGACCCGCTACGGCCATGGCGCCAATTGCCAGAAGATCGAGGTGGTCGAAGCCGCCCACCCGGTCCCCGACGCCGCCGGCCTTGCGGTTGCCAAGCGCGTGCTGCAACTGGTCAGCAACCTCGATGAAGACGACCGCGTCATCTTCCTGCTCTCCGGCGGCGGCTCGGCCCTGCTGGCACTGCCCGCCGAGGGCCTCACGCTGGCCGACAAGCAGCAGATCAACAAGGCGCTGCTCAAGTCCGGCGCCACCATCGGCGAGATGAACTGCGTGCGCAAGCACCTCTCGGCGATCAAGGGCGGACGCCTGGCCAAGGCCTGCTGGCCCGCCACCGTCTATACCTACGCCATTTCCGATGTGCCGGGCGATCTGGCTACCGTCATCGCCTCCGGCCCCACCGTGGCCGACCCGAGCACCTCGGCCGATGCCCTGGCGATCCTCAAGCGCTACGACATCGAGGCGCCCAAGGCGGTCATCGACTGGCTGAACAACCCGGCATCGGAAACCGTCAAGGCCGATGACCCGGCCCTGGCGCGCAGCCACTTCACACTGATCGCCAAACCCCAGCAATCGCTCGAGGCTGCCGCGGTGAAAGCCCGCCAGGCCGGTTTCAGCCCACTGATCCTGGGGGATCTGGAAGGTGAATCGCGCGAAGTGGCCAAGGTGCACGCCGGCATCACCCGGCAGATCGTCCTGCATGGCCAGCCGCTGAAGGCCCCTTGCGTGATCCTGTCCGGCGGCGAGACCACCGTCACCGTGCGCGGCAATGGCCGTGGCGGGCGCAACGCCGAGTTCCTGCTCAGCCTCACCGAAAGCCTCAAGGGCCTGCCTGGCGTGTACGCACTGGCCGGCGACACCGACGGCATCGACGGCTCCGAAGAAAACGCCGGTGCCCTGATGACCCCGGACAGCTTCAGCCGCGCACAGGCCCTGGGCCTGTCGGCCAGTGACGAGCTGGACAACAACAACGGCTATGGCTACTTCGCCGCGCTCGATGCCTTGATCGTCACCGAGCCAACCCGCACCAACGTCAACGACTTCCGCGCCATCCTGATCCTCGAGACCTCGCAATCATGACGCCCGATAAAAAAGTGAAAATCCTCGCCACCCTGGGGCCGGCGATCAACGGCATCGATGACATCCGCCAACTGGTCGAAGCCGGAGTGAATATCTTCCGCCTCAACTTCAGCCACGGCGAACACGCCGATCACGCCCTGCGCTACCAGTGGATCCGCGAGGTCGAGCAGCAACTGAACTACCCGCTGGGCATCCTCATGGACCTGCAGGGGCCGAAACTGCGTGTCGGCCGTTTCGCCGAAGGCAAGGTGCAGTTGCAGCGTGGCCAGGCCCTGCGCCTGGACCTGGACAAGGCCCCCGGCGACAGCCGCCGGGTCAACCTGCCGCACCCGGAAATCATCGCCGCGCTGGAGCCCGGCATGGACCTGCTGCTCGACGATGGCAAGCTGCGCCTGCGGGTCACCGCCAAGCATGCCGACGCCATCGACACCGAAGTGCTGGCCGGCGGCGAGCTGTCCGACCGCAAGGGCGTCAACGTCCCTCAAGCTGTGCTGGACCTCTCCCCGCTCACCGAGAAAGACCGCCGCGACCTGGCCTTCGGCCTGGAACTGGGCGTGGACTGGGTGGCGCTGTCGTTCGTCCAGCGCCCAGAAGACATCGTCGAGGCGCGCCAGTTGATCGGCGAACGTGCCTACCTGATGGCCAAGATCGAGAAGCCCTCGGCGGTCGAGCAACTGCAGGCCATCGCCGAGCTGTCCGATGCGATCATGGTCGCCCGTGGCGACCTGGGCGTGGAAGTGCCGGCTGAAAGCGTGCCGCAGATCCAGAAGCGCATCATCAGTACCTGCCGCCAACTGGGCAAGCCGGTGGTGGTGGCGACGCAGATGCTTGAGTCGATGCGCTTCTCGCCTGCTCCGACCCGCGCCGAGGTCACCGACGTGGCCAATGCCGTGGCCGAAGGCGCCGACGCGGTGATGCTGTCGGCCGAGACCGCCTCCGGCGACTACCCACTGGAGGCGGTGCAGATGATGAGCAAGATCATCCGCCAGGTGGAAAACGGCCCGGACTACCAGGCCCAGCTCGACGTCGGCCGTCCCAAGGCCGAGGCCACGGTTTCGGACGCCATCAGCTGCGCGATTCGGCGCATCAGCGGCATCCTGCCGGTGGCGGTGCTGGTCAACTACAGCGAGTCAGGGGCCTCGACCTTGCGCGCCGCCCGCGAGCGGCCACGGGCCCCCATCCTCAACCTGACGCCGAACCTCAAGACCGCGCGCCGACTCAGCGTCACCTGGGGTGTGCATTCGGTGGTCAACGACCGCCTGCGTCAGGTCGATGAGATCTGCTCGACTGCGCTGGAGATCGCCCAGGCACAAGGCATGGCCAGCCGTGGCGACACCCTGCTGATCACCGCGGGGGTGCCGTTCGGCCAGCCGGGGAGCACCAATACCTTGCGGATCGAGACCTTGATCTGAAGACCGGCCCTGCAATTTTGTAGAAGCAACTGTCTTGTTCGAAATCTAAAGGCCAGCCCAATCCCTGTGGGAGCGGGCTTGTCCCGCGAACACGGGCGTAGCCCGTGCCAGGCAGCGCGGTGTCTTTTTCGCGGGCAAGCCCGCTCCTACAGAGCGCGCAGAGCCAATCCAATGGCGCACAACCGAGGCCCGAAGAGGCCCAGCGCCTTTCACTCACCTTGCCGACTGCCCATGTACACCAAGAATTTCATCAACCCGTGCCCCGACTGGGCCACGGCGCTGCTCAACGGCTTCAGCCAGGTGCTGCTGCTGCGCGATCCCCTGTGCGGCCTGTGCTGCCTGCTGGCCATCCTCCTCACCGCCCCGGACCTGGTCGGCGGCGCGCTGCTCGGCGCCCTCGCCGGCCTGCTCACGGCGCAGCGCCGCGGCTATGCCCGCGCTGATCGCCAGGCCGGCCTTTACAGCTACAACGGTGTGCTGATCGGCCTGCTGATCAGTGCGCTGGTGCCTTGGTCGGCGATCGTGCCTGCGCTGATCCTTGCTGCCGGCGGCCTGTCGAGCATCATCACCCACCAGTGGCGCAAGCGCGGCGGCCCTCTGCTGTTGGCCTACACTGCGCCTTTCGTGCTGCTGGGCTGGATCATGCTGCTGATCATCGAGCCCGGCGTCAGCGGCCAGGCCGAAGCCAGCCACGTGCACGGGGTACTGCGTGGGGTCGGCCAGGTGTTTCTGCTCGATGCACCGTTGGCGGGCCTGCTGATCGTCGCCGGCATGTTCTTCGCCCATCCTCGTGCTGCGTGCTGGGCCCTGATCGGCTCAGCCATCGGTGGCGGTGCGGCCTTGCTCGCTGACCAGGCAGCTGCGGCCTGGATGGGCTTGTATGGTTTCAACACCGCACTGGCCGCACTGGCCTTCAGCCGCCAGGGCGAACGCCCCTGGGTCCCGCTGCTGGCCATCGCCCTGGCCCTGCTGCTGCAGGCGCTGTCCAGTCTGTGGCCGCTGCCGGCGCTCACCGCGCCCTTCGTCCTCGCTTGCTGGTTGATGCATCTGGGCGGCCACCTCGTCCAGCAAGCCCGACAGCGCAGCGCGCAGCGCTTGCACGGCTGAGAGCCAGCCCCTAGGCTCTCACCGGCAACGTATAACGGAACGAGCCCATGGACACCCCTTCGAGCCTGCGCGAGCGGCTCTATGTGATCGTCTTCCAGACCGACACCGTCGCTGGAAGACGCTTTGACAAGATCCTTCTGCTGATCATCCTGGCCAGCCTGGTCACCGTCATCCTCGACAGCATCGACGATGTGCACCGCAATTATTCCGGCCTGCTGGCCGGCATCGAGTGGGCCTTCACGGCGATCTTCCTCGCCGAGTACCTCACCCGCCTGTACTGCTCGCCAAAGCCGCTGCGCTACGCGTTCAGCTTCTACGGCCTGGTCGACCTGCTGGCCATCGTGCCGGGGATCATCGCCCTGTACTACAGCGACGCCCAGTACCTGCTGATCATTCGGGTGATCCGCATGCTGCGGATCTTCCGCGTGCTCAAGCTCAGCCCCTACCTCAAGCAGGCGCACTATCTGCTCGAGGCGTTGCGCGGCAGCAAACAGAAGATCATCGTGTTCCTGGTCAGCGTTTCGACCCTGGTCACCGTGTTCGGTACGCTGATGTACGTGATCGAAGGGCCCGAGCACGGCTTTACCAGCATTCCCAAGGGCATCTACTGGGCCATCGTTACCCTGACCACGGTCGGCTTCGGCGACATCGTGCCCAAGACGCCGTTGGGCCAGGTACTGTCATCGCTGGTGATGATCATCGGCTACTCGATCATCGCCGTGCCCACCGGGATCTTCACTGCCGAGCTGGCCAACGCCATGCGTGGCGAACAGTTGCGCCACGATTGCCCGACCTGCGCCAAGAAAACCCATGAGCCGACGGCAGCATTCTGTTCGCGCTGTGGCAATGCGCTGTTTCCCAAGGCAGCGACCAAGCAGGCATAAGCAAAGTCTGTTTTGATCTTTAATGGCTCAAGAACCAGAGGTTATAGTTACTGGCACATTGCCAAACTTTCACTCACAACAAGGAATGCCCCTGTGAAAAAACTCTTCAGCGCCTCGCTGCTCGCCGCAGGCCTGGCCCTCGGCAACCTGGCCCAGGCCGCGCCGACCCTGCTGAACGTCTCGTACGATGTGATGCGCGACTTCTACAAGGACTACAACCCGGCGTTCCAGAAGCATTGGGAAGAAGAGCACAAGGAAAAGGTCGTTGTGCAGATGTCCTTCGGCGGCTCGAGCAAGCAGGCGCGTGCCGTGATCGATGGCCTGCCGGCCGATGTCATCACCATGAACATGGCCACCGACATCAATGCCCTGGTCGACAACGGCAAGCTGGTGCCGGACAACTGGGTTACCCGCCTGCCGAACAACAGCGCGCCGTTCACCTCGGCCACCGTGTTCATCGTGCGCAAGGGCAACCCGAAGGCGCTGAAAGACTGGCCGGATCTGCTCAAGGATGGCGTGCAGGTGATCGTGCCCAACCCCAAGACCTCGGGTAACGGCCGCTACACCTACCTCTCGGCCTGGGGCTACGTACTCAAGCAAGGCGGCGACGAAGCCAAGGCCCGTGATTTCGTCGGCAAGCTGTTCAAGCAGGCACCGGTGCTCGACACTGGCGGTCGCGCTGCCACCACGACCTTCATGACCAACCAGATCGGCGACGTACTGGTCACCTTCGAGAACGAAGCCGAGATGATCGCCCGCGAGTTCGGTCGTGATCAGTTCGAGGTGGTCTATCCGAGCGTGTCGGCAGAAGCCGAGCCACCAGTGAGCGTGGTCGACAAGGTGGTCGACAAGAAACAGACCCGCGCCGTGGCCGAGGAATACCTCAAGTACCTGTGGTCGCCGGCGGCCCAGGAAATCGCCGCGCAAAACTACCTGCGCCCGCGTGATGCCACCGTCCTGGCCAAGTACACCGACCGCTTCCCGAAAGTCGATTTCCTCTCGGTGGAGAAGACCTTCGGTGACTGGCGCACCGTGCAGAAGACCCACTTCAACGACGGCGGCGTGTTCGACCAGATCTACACCAACAAGTAACTGGCTTGGGGCGCGCTGCGCCCCAACACTTACAGCGAGATAGGACGGCGCCCGGCAAAGGCATGCGCAAGCGTGCCACCGTCCACCAGCTCCAACTCCCCACCCAGCGGTACGCCATGGGCGATACGCGAGGCAGTCAGGCCCTTCTCGGCCAGCAACTGGGCGATGTAATGCGCCGTCGCCTCACCTTCCACCGTGGGGTTGGTCGCCAGGATCACCTCGCTGAAGGTGCCCTGCTCCTCGATCCGCGCCATCAGTTGTGGAATACCGATCGCTTCGGGGCCCAGGCCGTCGAGCGGCGACAGGTGCCCCTTGAGCACGAAGTAACGGCCACGGTAGCCGGTCTGCTCTACCGCATACACATCCATCGGCCCTTCCACCACGCACAGTTGCGTGTCGTCGCGGCGTGGATCGGCACACTGCGGGCACAGCTCCTGCTCGGTCAGGGTGCGGCACTGGCGGCAATGGCCAACACCTTCCATGGCCTGGCTCAGGGCCTGTGCCAGGCGCGCGCCTCCGCTGCGGTCGCGCTCGAGCAACTGCAGGGCCATGCGCTGGGCGGTTTTCTGGCCGACACCCGGGAGCACACGCAGGGCATCGATCAGTTGGCGGATCAGGGGACTGAAGCTCATGTAGGCAGGCCTGTCAGTGTTACAGAATGAAGAAGGGAGCAGCGATCAGTCGATCGTGCTCCCCATGTACTGCAAACCGTCGATCAGAACGGCATCTTGAAACCAGGCGGCAGCTGCATGCCGGCAGTCATGCTGCCCATCTTGTCCTGGCTGTTCTGCTCGACCTTGCGCACGGCGTCGTTGAGTGCCGCGGCGATCAAGTCCTCGAGCACTTCCTTGTCGTCCGGATCGGTCGACATCAGGCTGGCGTCGATGTTGACGCGCTTGACGTCATGACGACCGGTCATCACCACGCTGACCAGACCTGCACCGGACTGGCCGGTGACTTCTGCATTGGCCAGCTCTTCCTGCATCTTGGCCATTTTTTCCTGCATCTGCTGAGCCTGCTTCATCAGGCCGGCCATGCCACCTTTCATCATGGGAGAATCCTCGATTGGGTCATGTATGCGGCCGGCACGAGGCCGGGCGCAAGGGGTTCGCTTCACTGCCCCGGGGTTGCCAGGGCCGCGTCTACAGGTTCGATTGTATCGTGCCGCACCCTGGCGCCGAACTGCTTGATCATCTGCTGGATGAGCGGGTCCTGCTCGATCGACAGCTCCGCGTCGTGCTGGCGCTCGGCGCGCTTGCGCGCGGCGGCCTGCGCGGGGGTTTCCTGCTCGGGGCGGATCAGCTCGATCTGCAGGCGTAGCGTACGCCCCAGATGCTGGTTGAGCGCCTCGTTGAGTCGGCGTTGCTGGGTGCTGTTGAACAACGCACCCTGGCCTGGGTCCAGGTGCAGCAGCCAGTCATCGCCATCGGCGCTGATCAGCGTACAGTTCGCGGCGATGTTGCCTGTCATACCGGAGACAGGCAACTGTGGGAATAATTCCAGCCATTGCAGGGCCAGGCCCGTGGCCGGCTGCGCCGCAGGCAGAGGCTCGGGCGCCGCCGCAGGCGCGTCCTCCTGGATATGCTCGGCGAGCTCGTCCAGGTAGCTGAAACCTGTCGGATCGGCTTGCGGCACGTAGTAATCGTCATCCGCACCGTCGTCGTCGCGCTCCATGCCGACCGACGCATACGCCGACGGATCGAAGGGCGGTTCGTCGTAGTCCGGCTGATCGTCAGGCGGCTGCGCGACGACGGCCGGGATGACCGGCGCCGAGGGCGCGACTGTTGGGGAGGGCTCTTCCCACGGCAGATCGACGACTGTCTCTGGCCCCGCAACGGCGTGCACGGGCTCGGGCTCGATCGCAGGCACCGCTTCCGGAGCCACGGCGGACGCAGCAGCAGCTACCGGCTCGGCGGCGGGTGCTTGATCGACCACAGGTGCGGGCGGCGCAACAGGCTCAGGCGCAGCGGCAACCACGGAGGGCTCGGCAACCACGGTCGCAGTTGCCACCGGTCTGGCTGGATCAGCTGTGGCCTGGCTGATCCCCACCGGCTTTAGCACAGGTTTCGGCGCGTCATCGGTGTCGGCCGGACGGAAGGCGAGCATGCGCAGCAGGACCATCTCGAAGCCGCCCCGCGGATCCGGCGCCAGCGGCAGGTCGCGCCGACCGATCAGGCCCATCTGGTAGTAGAACTGTACATCCTCGGCCGGCAACGCAGCCGCCAGCGCGAGCACCTTGTCGCGATCGCCCTGGCCGTTGTCCACCGCCTCCGGCAAGGCCTGGGCGATGGCGACCCGGTGCAGCACATTGAGCATCTCGGACAATACGCCATTCCAGTCAGGCCCCTGCTCGGCCAGGGCGCGCACCGCCTCGAGCAGCGCCCGGGCGTCACCTTCGAGCAAGGCCTGCAGCACACCGTACACCTGGCCATGATCGAGCGTGCCGAGCATCGCCCGCACATCGGCGGCCAGTACCTTGCCCTCGCCGAAGGCGATGGCCTGGTCGGTCAGGCTCATGGCATCGCGCATCGAGCCGTCGGCGGCGCGGCCCAGCAGCCACAGGGCATCTTCCTCGAATGGCACGTTTTCGGCGCCGAGCACGTGGGTAAGGTGCTCGACCACCCGCTCCGGGCTCATGTTCTTCAGCGAGAACTGCAGGCAGCGCGAAAGAATGGTTGCCGGCAACTTCTGCGGATCGGTGGTGGCGAGGATGAATTTGACGTAGGGTGGCGGCTCTTCCAGCGTCTTGAGCAAGGCGTTGAAGGAGTGGGTGGACAGCATGTGCACTTCGTCGATCAGGTAGACCTTGAAGCGTCCGCGGCTGGGCGCGTACTGCACGTTGTCGAGCAGTTCGCGGGTGTCTTCGACCTTGGTGCGGCTGGCGGCGTCGATCTCGATCAGGTCGACGAAGCGGCCTTCATCGATTTCCCGGCATACCGAACAGGTGCCGCAAGGTGTGGAGGTGATACCGGTTTCGCAGTTCAGGCACTTGGCGATGATCCGCGCGATGGTGGTCTTGCCGACCCCTCGGGTGCCGGTGAACAGGTAGGCGTGATGCAGTCGCTGGTTGTCCAGGGCGTTGATCAATGCCTTGAGCACATGGGTCTGGCCTACCATCTCGCGGAACGAGCGCGGGCGCCATTTACGTGCAAGAACCTGATAACTCATCAAAAAACCATCGCAGCCTGATCGAGCGGAAGATCGCTAATGCTAGCGGAGCGGGGGCAAAATTGCACCCTGCCCGGCTCGTCTAGACTATGGGCGCTGCCGGTGAACATGGAAAGTCCAAGGAGGATAGACGTGCGGCGACTTCTCGCCATCCTGTTGCTATGGAGCTCAAGCGGCCTTGCCGAGCAGCCGGTGCTGCGCTTTTCCGTCGCGGAGAGCTGGAGCATGCCGTTGATGCGCACCGAGGGCGACGTGCCGGTCGACGGCATTCTCTTCGACCTGATCCAGGCCCTGGCCCGCGAAGCTGGGGTACGCCCGCAATACCACGTGATGGCGCGCCTGCGCCTGGAGCAGGCCATGGCCGCTGGCGACATCGACGTGCGCTGCTACGTGGCCAGCAACTGGCTCAACGAACGGCCCGGTGAGTTCATCTGGAGCGTGCCGCTGATCCACCAACGCGACCTGCTGGTCGGGCGTGCTGGCGATGGGCTGCCCGGCGGCCTGGCGCAACTGCCCGCACAACCCATCGGTACAGTACTGGGCTACACCTACCCGACCCTGGACCCGATGTTCGCGCAGCGTCTGCTGACGCGGGAAGACAGCCGCAACCAGGACCTGGCCCTGCAGAAACTGCAAGCCAGCCGTTATCGTTATGCGGTGAGCAACCAATTGTCGCTGCAATGGTTCAACCGCCAGCAACCCCGGGAGCAGCGCCTGCGCCCGCTGGCCCTGCTGGAAGAGCAGGACCTGGGCTGCATGGTGCGCAACGACCCGGCCATTCCCGCTCAGCAGGTGCTGCGGGCCTTGGTGCGCCTGAAGCAGTCCGGCGAGATCGATCGGATCATCGAGCGCTACACCCAGGTGCAAGGGGCGCTGTCGGCCGATCAGTAGCCGTGTGACTCGCGGAATTTCTGGCCCTTGTGGTACGCCACCCACTCGTCCACATCGTAGGGCAGATACAGATGGCGCCGGGCACGTGACAGCGCGATATAGACCGCGCAGACCCGGTTGTCGAAGGCGTAGGCATCCTTGAACGGATTCAGCGCCATCAGCTCCTGGGTCAACAGCACGTGATCGAACTCCTGCCCCCCGGCCTCCTGCGCCGGCATCAGCAACAGGCTGTCCGGCTCATTGGAGAAGCGTGCCGACAAGGCGTTGAGCTCGGCAATCCGAAAACCATCCTGCAGCCGCGCCTCGACCCACAGGAATGACTCGTCGAAGCGATTGTCCTCATGCACTTGTCGCCAGTTCAGCGCATGGGCGAAATAGGCATGCGTGTCCTGGCCATCGCTGCCCGCGCCATAGAGGTCGGCACGGAACAACTGCACGGCGCTGGACATGAAACGCTGCATCCCGACGTTATCGGAGAAGCCCACCCGGCACTGGTTGTCGGCCAGTTGCATGGCCCACTTCATCGAATCCCAGGGCGACGCGGTGAGCACCACACAACCTTGCGGTGGCACGAAATCGAGGGGGTAGTGCTCGATGCCGACATCCACGCTGCCGGCGCCTTCGAAGGCGAGCTTGGATTTTTGCGAATGCACCCCGATCAGCGGGTTGATCAGCCGCTCCACTTTCGGCCCGCAGCGCACCGAGAAGGCGATGTCGCGCTGGCGCACCTGACGAGCGCGGCGCAGCCCAGGCCCGTCGGCACGCTGGTATTCGTCACCCAGCGTGATCAGCACCTGGCGGCCACGCTTGATGATCTGCATCAACGGGCCAGGCATGTCCTGGCTCTCGTCGACGATCACATGGCTGTAGCGGCTCGGCACACTGTGGCCAGCGAGGCTGGCGCGCTTGAGCAGCAGCAACGTGGGGAAGCCGGTCTGGCGATCCCAGGCAGGATTGTCCTGCAGATAGGTCCACAGGCGGCTGGCGTATTCGAGCAGCACCTGGCTATCCAGCCGCGACAGCGCCTGGGCGAAGTGCGGAAGGTGGCGCACAGTGAGGCTGTGATCGCGAGACTCACAGTAGTTTTTCAGCAGCTCCAGGCAGATATCCAGAGTCTTTTCGCCGTCGTATTGGCGAAAGCCCAGGATGTTCAGGGTTTCGGCCACCGCGCGCTTGCCCGGCAGGCGTGCCGATGCGCGTGCGGCAGGCCGCCCAGGCACGCTCAGCAGGGCCTGGGCAAACTCGGCGAACGTCTTGCCAGCCTTGGAGCCTTTTCCGATACGCCGCCGCAGGGCGTCGAGCTTGCCGGGCGTACGCGCCAGTGCCAACACCCGCCCCCTGGGCAGGCAATCGATCAGCGCTCCCAGCAGGTAGCTCTTGCCGATGCCCGCATAGCCCTGCACATGCAGGTCTTCGTCAGGATTGGCGCGCAGCACCCGCAGCAACTTGTCTTGCTCGCGGGTCAGCCAGCGCTCTTTATTGAAGCCGGTGATGGCCTGCTGGCTGAACGGATTGTGGCGCGGGTGGCGAAGCGACCTGAAGCGCATGTCCCAGGTCCCGTCAGCCAACAAGTACTCGCGCTGCGCCACCTCCTCGGCCCCCAGCAGTTGCAAGCGCGAGCCCTTGATGACTTCCAGGCCGAAATACAGCTTGCGCGCATCGAACAGCCGCCGCGCCTCGGAGCCCAGCCCTACGCCCGGCGCATGCGGCCCCCGCACCGACCACTGCAGCAACCTGGCCAGCACCTTTTCCGCCGCCGCAGGGTCGAGCACCTGCTCGCGCGCCTGGGACAGGTTCTGGATCACCAGCACCGCCGCCAGCTCCGGATCGCTCAACCCTTCGAGCCCGGAGGCATCCTCGAGCAGGCCTTGGCAGACTTCCAGGGTGACGGGAAGAAACACGGTGTCGGCGAAATCGTAATGTTCAGGTTGCATGCGCGCAGGTCATTCGCTGGTGTCGGGATTGGCTTCAAGTTCATAGGCGTAGGCGCCCAACGAGCCGGACATGCCGCCCGGGTAGACGCGCCGCGCGTCATCCTCGCAGCGGGCTTCGGCAGCCAGTGCGCTATCGAGCTCGTGCAGCGCCATCTCCAGCAGCTTGCGCAGGTCCTGGGCATTGCGCGCCGAGACGCTCAGGCGAAAATCCAGCCCCGGTGCCTGATCGACCGCTGCTGGGGTGTCGGCTGCGGGCGTGGCTTCGCCAAGGATGCGTTCGTGTTCCTCTTCCATCTGGTCGAGTACTTTCGAAAGCTCAAGGGTGCGCTCGGGGTGCGAGGCCATCTGGTCCTTGATCTCCAGGCGGCGCGCTTGCCAGTCGCGGATGCGCTGGCGGGTCAGATCGTCAACCTGATCCATGCTGATGGCCTCTCTCAGAAATGGGTGGGCTGCGAGAGGCGCATCATAAGCCTGTTTGCCGATAAATGCAGGTGCGGCGGGCTCGGCTCGTCACCCGAGCTCAGCTTCAGCCCTTGGGCGCAACGAGTCGGCGGTACTGATCCTGGCTGATCCAACCCGTGAACGAGCGGTCGTCCTGGTTGATGAACTCGACCTTGGCCCAGCCGTCCTTGAACGCCAGCACGCCCACTACATCGCCTTTGACGATATAGGGTCGTTTGCTCGCGCTGCTGCCCGCCTGCTTGCGCAGATAGGCCTTGTCGGCAGTGACCGTCAGCAGCGCGATCCAGGGCTTTTCCGCATAGCGACTGAGCTCCAGCCCCGTGGCGATCTCCGGCATCAGCACACTGACGCAGCCGGGGTGCTCGCGGCCTCGTGCAACGGTGAGGGTAACGCCATCGCCCGTGGCCGCCAGGCTGCCGGGGAAGGTCTGGTCTTCCCAGGTGGCCAGCGCAACCGCCCCATCGCCGCTGATCTGCCCCTTGAGGTAGAAGGTGCAATGCCGGGTCACACCTTCGCCAAGGGTCTCGGAATAATAGCCCTCCACCTGGCGATCCGGCGTGACCGCCAGCATCAGCGCATCGTATTGCCCAGGCTTCAGTACGGCGGCGTCTGCATGAACAGCCCCGGACAATCCCAGCAGTGCGGTGGCCAGAACAGTCAGTCGCCGCGAGAAACTCTTTGCCATGTCACTTCTTCCCTTCAAGTGCTTCGTAGGCCTTCTTGATACGCACGTCATAGTCACCATAATCCTTGCCGTTGTAACTGGCGGCCATGCCGGCGTAGTCCTTGTTCTTCGCAGCCTTGATAAACGACGGGTTCTTGCTGCAGAAACCGAGGAAGGCCTTGAGTTGCTGCCCGGCATTGAGTTTCATGGCCGCGACGAATTCAAACACATTGGCATGCCCGCAATCGGCGAAGTTGAAGCCCATGATCTGGAACATGCCCCAGGAAGCAGATTTCAATGCCGCCTCCTGATCCAGCCCGAATGCCGTGGCCATGGTTTCCCAGGCCTTGGCCTGGTCCTTGTTGTTGGCTTGCCACTGCGGGCCGGCTTTCTTCTTGTACTTGTACGAGAGCAGCGGATGAGTCTGGTCGTACTTGTGCTTGGTATAGCGCTGGAAGTGATGCCCCTCGAAGGCAATCACCGGCAGCTTGGCCGGCCCGAAACCCGAACGGCCACCCGACTCCACCGTGGCAAATGCCTTGATCAGGTTGGCTGAAATGCCGTTGCCCAACTGAGTGGCGGCGTTCTGGAAGTCGCTGTCGCTGAGCGTCATGCCGCCATCGCAGGTGACCTGCAGCACCATCTGCCGATTGCGCCGCTCGGCTTCGATCACCGCGCGCATCCGGTCCAGATAATGATTGACCGTGGCCTGCACCTGGGCGTCGACATTATTGGCGAAGACATTGATGAAGGTGGGCAGGCGCAGTGCTGGAATCAACTTGACCGGCACTCGAACAGCCTCCTCGACCAGGCTGTTGAAGGTGCGCCCATTCGGATCGACGACCCCATCGGGATGCGCGTACTTCAGGTGACGGAACTGGTACTGACTGATGCGCTGCACCAGCTGCCCGTCGCAACGGCCATTCTCGGGCAATGGAAAACCGAGCCGCGGGATGAGTAGGTTGAACAGGTACTGGATGCACTGAACATCGGCGGGCAAGTTTCGGGCTTTACCGGGCGTGCCTACCGAAGCGCTGATAAGACTGGGCAAACCTTGCAGGCTTTTCATTCAATGCGTCCTTGCTCGTCATAAATTGATATCAAATCAATATCACTTAAGTGCCACTGTCATATTTTGAAATATATGGCGGACGCAAACTAACAAGGGTGTTTTCAGTTGTCCAGAACCGGATTTCAAGGCTGTGAAGCAGTCTTCACCCGCAGCGAGAATCGCTAGGCTTCGAACTGACTCATGAAGAGCAAGGCTGAATCGCCCCTGGTTTCCTAGACACTCTCCAAGCTCAGGAAATAGCGTTTCTCATACTCTACTGGAGACAGCTGCATAGCACTGC
This sequence comes from Pseudomonas putida, assembly GCF_001636055.1. Lineage (NCBI taxonomy): Bacteria > Pseudomonadati > Pseudomonadota > Gammaproteobacteria > Pseudomonadales > Pseudomonadaceae > Pseudomonas > Pseudomonas putida. Next base: position 2,342,229 of record NZ_CP011789.1, on the reverse strand, counting down.
TGTGTCGACGCTTGGGGTTATAGAACATCTCGATGTAATCGAAAAGATCACTTCGGGCTTCGTCACGCGTTGCGTAGATCTTCCGTCGGATTCGCTCCCGTTTCAAAAGCTGGAAAAAGCTCTCGGCTACGGCATTGTCGTAGCAGTTTCCCCGTCGGCTCATGCTGCTGATCACATTGTTGGCCTTCAGGAAGCTTTGCCAATCTGAGCTACTGAACTGACTGCCTTGGTCTGAGTGAATCATCACTTGCTGCTGTGGCTTGCGTCGCCACACGGCCATCAGCATGGCGTCGATGGCCAGGTCGCTGCTCATCCTGGGCTTCATTGACCAACCAATGACTTGGCGAGAGATAAGATCCAGCACTACCGCCAGGTACAGCCACCCTTCATAGGTGCGGATGTAGGTGATATCGGTCACCCAGACCTTATTCGGCTCACAGACCTTGAACTGCCGGGCCAGATGGTTGGGCGATGCCACTGTTGGTTTTCCGCCATAAAACCCAGGACGACGGCGATAGCCCGTTTGCGAACGCAGCCCCTCTGCCTGCATCAAGCGACCGACTCGATTTCGCCCACAAATCTCTCCTAGCTCTCGCAGGTCATCGTGAATCTTGCGGTAGCCATACACGCCGCCGCTTTCTAACCAGGCCTGCTTGATCAAGCCAAGCAGGCGCTGATCTTCTTTGGCTCGGGCAGATTGAGGCTCGGCCAACCAAGCGTAGTAGCCGCTGGGATGCACCTTGAGGGTTTGGCAAAGGCGACGCACTGGGTAATCCGTCGAGTGCTTGTTGATGAAGGCGTACTTCAGCCGCACTCCTTGGCAAAGTACGCGGCGGCCTTCTTTAAGATGTCTCGCTCTTCTGTCACCCGCTTGAGTTCAGCGCGTAGCTTGCGCAGTTCAGCCTGCTGATCATTGTCTTGCTGACGCTGCTCTTGGGGCTTGCTGTAGACCTTGATCCAAGCGTAAGGGCTGTGCACGGACATGCCCAGGCGCTGGGCGACCTCGGCGACAGGTTTGCCTTTTTCGGTCACTTGCTTGACCGCTTCGATCTTGAATTCTTCGGGCTAACGCTGACGACTCATGGCACCTCCTATTTGGGCCTCATTATGAGGCTTGGAGGTGTCTACGAAACCAGGGGCGATTCAGTTTGATCCAGGCCCAACACGCTCATCCTTCCGCATGGTAGTTGCTACCTTATAACTGTTCTCGGTAGAGCCGAAGTCGATAATCTGCGGTTCAGTCATGTACGAATTCTTCAGAGCGCCAGCCATCAAGCCTGTCTTACGCTCAACCGTGAACTACTTGCCGATGAAGATATGGCTTATCGAGCTTTCGGAAGCAGAGACTGCCCGCTCTACGGTACAGCGGTAGTCAGGTAGCGCCCAAGCATTCCCCATCCCAATCAATGTGACGAATGCAGCTATCCCTGCTGATTTCAGCTCGACGCCCCCTGTGTAATCACGTGATGATACAGAGTGGCCACACCTAACCGAAGGTATTCGGTCTATAGCAAAGGAAATCTGATGACCGCAAAATCTACATGGACGCCGATGATAGCCGACGCCTACGCCAAGAGGTATGGCGAGGTGGCGCAAGACTTTCTGTCACTGGTGGTTGAGCCATCGTTAGCTGCCCTGGAGCTGAGAAGGGCTGAGATCGCTGCACAACCAGATCAGATAGTTGCCGCCTTCCATTTGTACGACCACTACCATCTGATGACCAAGACGAGTATGGCGCTGTGTTTAGGCATCCAATCGCTGTGGGAGCAACAGTTACGCGAATACCTTGGCAATTGCGGTTCACGAGTTCATCTGAATAGTTCAACGCGGAGCAACATTAAAGGGGCAAACTGGGGTGTCTCCGGTAGATTCCCTTCTTTGAACCAACTGTTTGTCGAGATCCGCGGTTTAGAGCTTGAGAACTTCACGTCCTACAAGCGCCTTGAGAAGCTTCAGCTACTAGGGAACGTATGTCGGCATGGTGAGGGCGGATCAGCGGTAAAGCTCCGGGCGAATTACCCTGAGCTATGGCCGAGCTGTGAAGCCGATAGCTTAAGGTCGGTAGACGGTATGCTGATCTCCACTTTCCTACTGCGGGACTTGGTGAATGCCGTGGTGTTGTTCTGGCTGGACATGGATATTGCGTGTACTGAAGCCCTGATTCCAAATAACCCAGCTATGATCGAGGAAGTGGCAAGATTGCGAGCCTTAAGGCCTGCCCTCCTATGACTCAGGCAACACCCTACTGAAACTATCATTTCCCAAACAGGCGTGAAGCTACACGAATTTAGCAGCAAGCCAATCGATGCTAGACACACTCGCACATTCGAGGTATCACCACATGGACGACAAGGCCGCAATAGCCGCAGACACCCTCGAACTACGATGATGAATCAGACAGCCATCCGGGCCGCCCTGGAAGAGTTGTCGTTATGGGTAAGCCAGCGGGGCTCGACTCACATTCATGAGAACGTGCTAGGAGCCTTGGAAACGCTGGACGGGAACACAGCAGCAATTCTCTTAGGAATAGGTAGGTTACGATCGTAGATTCACAGAGTACGAGCCAAGTGCCTCCAACAGCCGCCAGCGGGCGGCGGGCGGCTTTTAGTACCTGTAATGTTTTAGTCAGCAGCAGTGAGCAACATGGCCCGGTGGTTTGCCATTGACATAGCCCGAAAGGAATTGTCGCGTGAATTCATGAGCCAGTAGCGTTGGCTTCAAATTGAGTAGCATTATCCAAAGTCGCTTCTCCCAACACTGGCTCGGGCACTTCAAGAGACTCATTATCCGGCTCATTCTCGACAAAGTTCATCATGTCACTTACAAGCGTGCGGTAGCGAGCTCGGGCCTGCCTGCCCAAGTCTTCAATAAGTGGCGCTAAGGCAGCGTGATTATCCTTAGAGTCGTACTGAATCACGACTAGCTTTCTAAGCCGCTTATGAACCTCAACTATATTTTCCTCTATACCTTGCGGAGTGAAGATGTAATGTGGGCGCGACGTCGGATAACGAAGAGTATACATCTCCATCAGAGACGTAATAGCCGGATCATCCATCGAAAACCCCACATATATGAAAGTGAAGTTTAAGAGCAAAGCCTCAAGGAAGTTGGAGTAGTTTTCATTACCAAATGCAAGCCTAATATATTCAGAACGCGAAAATATAAGACTCCTAGCATCATCAAAGGTCCCATGAATCTTTAGAAGGTATTTGCCCTCATGATCCTTGAGAACACGAAAAACTTGTTGATCAACCCCAGATATAACTTTAGGGAGATGTGTTCCCCCATCCGTAAAATTCGCCCAAGCGGTTTCGATTAGCTTATCAAAGTTCGTGGTAATAATGATCCGCTGACGAAGCCCAAGCAACGCCGCATGAAGTGGCGAAGGAGTTGCCTGCTGACCAAACTCGGCTGTAACGATATCCCCCCAGTCATCACCAAAATGATGCTGAAGCAATTCACAAGCCAGCAAGTAATCCTTTCCATCTAACAACCTCACGAGCTGAGCCCTTAATGGATCATCAGTCCTCTGTGCACAGTCACGCAGAAACTTCGGCCACCCTGCAATACGTTGCCCACTTGCAGTAATAGCACTTGCAGAAACCCCTGCACCGAGGAAAAGAACTACTCTTTGGCGAGCCAAATCACCCAAAAGGTCTCGGTTAAATACCCTAGACAATTTAGAGACCCTTCGAAGTAATCAAATTCTGGAGATACCGACGAGCAATATCTCGATAAATTTCCCGTGCCTGTTTCCTCATCTTCGTGTAGCTACCAGTCCCGAGAACTGAAATCATTGGAACATGCTGGCTTTGAGAACGGGGAGCGAGACTACCCAAATGACGAATATCCCCCAAGTGAGGATTCGTTACTTCATGATCATAGAAATCCCCCAAATTCCTCGCCACTTCAGCCGGGAAACTGGATCCGATATCTTCGTAAGCCTGAACGCGGCGGCGAGTTTTAATCTCATCGCCACCATCTTCGCTTGCTTCCTTGTCATAACCAGCACGCTCTTTATGCTGCTGGGTAACATACCCGAGGAAACCCAGACTCCACCCTGACTTTAGCCCAGCAAGCTCTGATGGTTCCTCAGCAAGCTTGAGGCCAATGGCGAGCTCCTTCTGCCAGACACCAACCGTACTCCCGATATTCTTAATCGCCCAAACAGAGAAGATATCAATAGACATCGGGACTACGAAGTAGTCCATCGCCAACAAAACGGCTCGGTTAATCGCACCCAGCGATGGCCCCATATCAAAGAACACGAAGTCGTAAGACAGCTCTTTCGCTTGGCGAACTAATTCAGCAAAAACGAATGTGGTGCGAATACCGCGCATCCCACCACCCCGCGCGTCTCTCCAATCGCCGGCCAGCAGGTCTTCCTGCAAGGCAAGACGCGGGTCACCAATAATGATATCGAATCCGAAACTTTCACTCTTCCTGATTGGCAGAGTATCGCTATATCCACGCCCCAAGGAGATAGGGCGAATAACACTATAAACACTCGAGGGATCACTCTCCGAGTAAATATCTAATGATTCATCCTCACTCAGAACATATTGAGTAAAGTTACACTGTGGATCAGCATCAACGACAAGAACTTTTGCGCCAAAATTCAACGCAAGCTCTGCGGCCAAGTTTGCAACCAAGGTGGTCTTACCGACACCCCCCTTGTTGTTGAAGAAACAAATCGCTTTGGTGCCAGAGGCTTTCACGTCTTGGAAAAGCTTCAGGTCTTCCTCGGAAAGCGGCAGATTAGGTGTTCTTTTCCTGGCCATCTGGATCTCGATCTTCCATTAAATTCCAGAGATTCTAGGTCCACTGAAGACCACGATGCAACCATAATATGGAGCCCCGTGCCCTTAGTTACCTATAGACGCAAGCAATATCGACGCAAGAGCGATTCGCTACTCGACCATTCGAATAGGGCTGCCTTGTAGACTTTGACAGCGAGGATCTTCAGCAGGACTTATATGAGGCTCAATCCGACACTGGAATTGATTGACATCCGCCTCTGCATCGAGGACGAGCATAAAAGTCTGCTTGGGGATGACCCGCTACAGCCGCTATGATGCCACTCATGGCGCACCACTTAGGTGTACCTTAACACTGTCACACTTCGAGATTTTTGAGAGAGAAATCCTTGAGAAATCAAGGACTTGCGTAATGGAGGCGGCCCCACCAGCCACACCCCGGCACTCGATGTTCCCGCTGTGGCTGCTCCCTTCCGGGCCTGACCAGGTTAACGGGTAATCAATGCGGGGGGACCGGTGGGGCCACCATAACGCAGCTCATCAGGTGACGAGCCGCGCCATTGTACCGTTACGGAGGGAAGTTACAACCTTTGATGGCAAAAAAACCATCATTTCTCAAGGACTTGTCCTTTTCGCCCGGAAGATTCTGGGTGTTTGCGCTGGCGCTTTCGCGGGCAAGCCCGCTCCTACAGGTACCATGACAGCTGCAGATTTACCTGTGGGAGCGGGCTTGCCCGCGAATAGGCCGGCACTGAACCTCAAACCGTAATGCCCTGCTCCTCAAGGAACGCCACGAAGGCCTCTTCGTCCAGCACCTTGACCCCCAGCTCACTGGCCTTGGCCAGCTTCGATCCCGCCCCCGGACCTGCCACCACGCAGTGGGTCTTGCCGGACACCGAACCCGCCACCTTGGCGCCGAGGCTTTCCAGCTTGTCCTTGGCGATGTCGCGACTCATGCGTTCCAGGGTGCCGGTCAGCACCCAGGTCTGACCGGCCAGGGGCAGGCCCTCGGTGGTTTTCTTCTCGCTGTGCCAGTGCATGCCGAACGCTTGGAGCTGGGCTTCGATGGCGCGGGCGAGTTGCTGGTTGGCCTCGACCTTGAAGAACTCGCGCACGGCATCGGCCTGCTTGGTATTCAGGGCCTGGCGCAGGTCGATACCGTCGGCGGCGATGATCTTGTCGAGGGTGCCGAGCTTGTCCACCAGCTTCTCGGCGCCGGTCGGGCCGACCGAGGGGATGTCGAGTTTGGCGATCATGCCGGCGAGGGTGGTGCTGGCGGCGAACTCCGCCGCCAGCTCGCCCTGGTCCTGTAACTGCATGCCGCTGTCGAGCAACTGCTGGATGACTTCGCGGTTGTGCGCATCCTCGAAGAAGTTATGGATCTCGTAGGCGACTTCAAGGCCGATGTCCGGCAGGTAGGTCAGCACCTGTGGCAGTGCCACCTGCACCCGTTCCAGGCTGCCCAGGGAGCGGGCCAGGACCTTGGCGGTCTCCTCGCCCACATCGGGGATGCCCAGGGCGAAGATGAAGCGCGCGAGCGGCGGGCGCTTGCTCGCCTCGATGGCTTCTAGCAGCTTGCGGCTGGAGACTTCGGCGAAGCCCTCCAGGTCGACGATCTGCTCGAACTGCAGCTTGTACAGGTCTGCCGGGGAACCGATCAGGCCTTCGTCGACCAATTGCTCGACGCTCTTCTCGCCAAGGCCGTCGATATCCATCGCCCGGCGCGACACATAGTGAATGATCGCCTGCTTGAGCTGGGCGCCACAGGCCAGGCGGCCGACGCAGCGATACACCGCCCCTTCGCTGGTGGTCTCCTTGCCCTTGCTGCGCTTGACCAACTGCGTGCGCTCGACCTGCGAGCCGCACACCGGGCAGGCGCTCGGCACCTCGACCGGGCGAGCGTCATCAGGGCGACGATCGAGCACCACCTGCATCACCTGCGGAATCACGTCACCGGCACGGCGGATGATCACCGTGTCACCGATGCGCAGGCCCAGGCGGGCGATCTCGTCCATGTTGTGCAGGGTGGCGTTGGACACGGTCACCCCGGCCACCTTGACCGGTTTGAGGCGAGCGACCGGCGTCACCGCGCCGGTACGGCCGACCTGGAACTCGACGTCCAGCACCTCGGTGAGCTCTTCCATGGCCGGGAACTTGTGGGCGATGGCCCAGCGCGGCTCACGCGCACGGAACCCAAGCTCGCGCTGGGCCGCCAGGCTGTTGACCTTGAACACCACGCCGTCGATCTCATAGGGCAGCGCGTTGCGGCGGGCGCCGATGTCCTGGTAATAGGCCAGGCATTGTTCGATACCGGCGGCGTGCTTGAGCTCAGGGCTGATCGGCATGCCCCAGACCTTGAGCTGCTCGAGGATGCCGATATGGCTGTCGCCGACGCTCGCTGAAGTCTGGCCGATGCCATAGCTGCAGAATTCCAGCGGGCGGCTGGCGGTGATCTTCGAGTCCAGTTGACGCAGGCTGCCAGCGGCAGCGTTGCGGGGGTTGGCGAAGGTCTTGCCGCCGATTTCGGCCTGAGCGGCATTGAGCCGCTCGAAGCCCGCCTTGCTCATGTACACCTCGCCACGCACTTCGAGCACTTCGGGCCAGCCGCTGCCATGCAGCTTCAACGGAACGTTGCGGATGGTGCGCACGTTGGTGCTGATGTCTTCGCCGGTCGTGCCGTCGCCACGGGTGGCGCCCTGCACCAGCTGGCCGTCGCGGTACAACAGGCTCACCGCCAGGCCATCGAGCTTGGGCTCGCAGCTGTAGTCCACCGCCTCGGCCTGGTCGAGCCCTTCGACCACGCGCCGCCCGAACTCACGCAGGTCAGCCTCTTCGAAGGCGTTGCCCAGGCTGAGCATGGGGATCTCGTGGCGCACCTGGGTGAAGGCCGCCAAGGCTGCACCGCCGACGCGCTGGGTGGGCGAGTCGGGGGTGACCAGGTGTGGGTTCTCGGCTTCCAGGGCCTTGAGTTCGTTGAACAGCCGGTCGTATTCGGCGTCGGGCACACTGGGCTCGTCCAGCACGTAGTAGCGATAGTTGTGCTGGTCGAGTTCGGCGCGCAGTTCGTGGATTCGGTTTTCGGCGTTCATCTTTCAGGTCTCTTGCAAAGCAAAAGAGCAGCCTGGGTGATGCCGGCACGGATCGGGATGCTGTTCAGCATGTACTGACCTCATCACCGGACAAGCCGGACGCCGCACCGCCGCTCCCACAGACAATCGTGTATCTGTGGGAGCGGCGGTGCGGCGTCCGGCTTGTCCGGCAATGGGGCCGGCACAGGCAACGACATCTGCCGAACCGACCAGCAATCCCCATGGGCTGCTCTTGAGTCTGGATCTATCAGCGCTTCTGGGTCAGCGCACGGCGCTCGAACTCGACGATACGCTGGCGGTAGTGCTCGATGGTCTGCGCGGTCAGTACGCTGCGCTGGTCATCCTTGAGCTCACCGTCGAGCTCGTGGGCCAGCTTGCGCGCGGCGGCAACCATCACGTCGAAGGCCTGCTTCGGATGACGCGGGCCGGGCAGGCCGAGGAAGAAGCTGACCGCACGGGTGCTGAAATGGTCGATGTCATCCAGGTCGAATATGCCTGGCTTGACCGCGTTGGCCATGGAGAACAGCACCTCGCCGTGACCGGCCATGCTTTCGTGGCGATGGAAGATGTCCATCTCGCCGAAACGCAGGCCGCTTTCCAGGATGTTCTGCAGCAACGCTGGGCCCTTGAAGCCACCTTCGTCACGGGAGATGACGCTGATCACCAGCACCTCTTCGACCGGAGGCAACTCTTTGGCGGCGTTGTTGCTCGTGGCGAAACCGCTGTTGCGGTTGTTGTCGGCACTGAAGTCGTCATCGCTGTCGGCGAACAGGTCCGGCTCGCGCGGTTCAGCGACCAGATTCAGGTCGCCCTGCTGCGACTCGGCAGCAGCACGCTTGCCACGCTTGGGCGCCTTGGCCGGCTTTGGCTCGCGCTCGCGTTCACGGGCCGGGGCGCTCATCGACGGCAGGTCGGTTTCGTCCAGCTCCGGCTCTTTATGCGTGTCCAGGACGCGCGCAGGGCCGAGCACCTCGGCACTGCCCTCGTCGTCCGGGAGGTTGGAATAGCTACGATCCAGACGGAACTTCAACTTGCCCTTGCCGCCGCGCATGCGGCGCCAGCCGTCGAAAAGAATACCGGCGATGACAATGATGCCGATGACGATCAGCCACTCGCGCAGACCGATTTCCATGTAATCCCGTGCCTCTATAAAAATATGCTTGAAAACAAAGGCTTCAAAGCCCTTTAACACGTGGCGCCAACTCTATGTTCTGACAGGCGTTTTACCCACGCAAAAAACGAGTGACATTAAGCTAGCACGACCAAAGACAACTTTACACCGTCTGTCGCACATGCAAGGCGCATTTGCCTACAGATATCGCCCAATCTTCACGCGTCAGGCGTCAACCATGGCCATGGCCTCCTCCACATCAACTGCAACAAGACGTGAACAACCGGGCTCATGCATGGTGACCCCCATCAATTGATCGGCCATTTCCATGGCAATCTTGTTATGCGTAATGTAGATGAACTGCACGGTCTCGCTCATTTCCTTCACCAACCGGGCGTAACGCCCGACGTTGGCATCGTCCAGCGGCGCATCGACTTCATCGAGCATGCAGAACGGTGCCGGATTCAGCTTGAAGATGGCGAACACCAACGCCAATGCGGTCAGTGCCTTCTCGCCGCCGGACAGCAAATGGATGGTGCTGTTCTTCTTGCCCGGCGGGCGCGCCATGATCGTCACCCCTGTATCGAGTAGATCTTCGCCCGTCAGTTCCAGATAAGCGCTGCCGCCACCGAAAACTTTTGGGAAAAGTGCCTGTAATCCGGCATTTATCTGATCAAAGGTATCCTTGAAACGGTTTCGGGTTTCCTTGTCGATCTTGCGGATGACGTTCTCGAGCGTCTCCAGCGCCTCGACCAGGTCAGCGTTCTGGGCATCGAGATAGCGCTTGCGCTCGGACTGCTGCTCGTACTCCTCGATTGCCGCCAGGTTGATCGCACCCAGGCGCTGGATCCGCGCTTCGGTCTGCTCCAACTCCTGCTCGGTACCCTGCTCGCTGGACTCGGGCTCGAGCGTGGCGAGCACACCCTGCAGGTCGTAACCGTCGGCGAGCAGTTGCTCTTGCAAGGTCTTGCGCCGCACATCCAGGCCCTGGGACTCAAGGCGTGATTGCTCCAGTTGCCCGCGCAACAACTGGGCCTGCTGTTCAGCCTGGGCACGGCGCTTTTCGACGTCGCGCAGTTCGCGATCGGCCTCGTCCATGTGCAGGCGCGCCTGGCGCATTTCCTCATCGACACTCATGCGCCGTTCGAGCAGCTCTTCGAGCTTCAGGCGCAACTCTTCCAGCGGCGCCTCGCCCTCTTCAAGATTGAGGCTCAACTGCTCCTGGCGCTCGCTCAGGCGTGCAGCCTGCTGCTCAAGACGTTCCAGGGCCTGGCGCGTGGAGTCGTGCTGGGCACGCAGGGAACCCAGGCGCACCGCCAACTGGTGGGCATGGTCCTTGTGCTGACGGGCCTCCTGGCGGACGCGATCGAGGGTTTCGCGCAGGGTGTCGCGACGGGCCATCAGTTGTTCACGCTGCTCGGTGTCCTGGGCCATGAGATCCAGGGCTTCCTGTAGCACCAGGCGTGCTTCGCCCAGTTGTTCATGCTCCAGGGCGCGTTGCTCCTGGAGTTCGGCCAGTTCTTCCTGCAAGCGGCGGCGGCGCAGCTCCAACTGTTCGGCACGAGCACGCCCGGCAGACAGGCTCGCCTTCAGCTCGCCAAGCTGCCGGTTTTCGTCCTGGCTGCGGCGGCGCAGTTGCTCGCGCTGTTCTTCCTGGTCGAGCTGTTGCTCGCGAAGGTCTTGCAGCTGCTGCGTGAGCTGTTCGAGCAACGCCTCGTGCTCCAGTTGCTCATGGCCGAGGCGCTCGATCTCCTGCCCTCGCGCCAACACGCCACCCTGGGACTCGCCACCGCGGCTGACCCGCAAGAAATGCCGGCCCACCCAGTAGCCATCGCGGCTGACCAGGCTGTGGCCCTCTTCAAGCGTGGCGCGCAGGGCCAAGGCCTGTTCCAGGGACTCGACCGGCTTGACCTGGCCGAGCCAGGGTGCCAGATCGATGCGTCCGTCGACCTTGTCCAGCAGGCTGCCGGGCAGGCGCGCACCCTCGCCGCTCGCCTGCAGCAGGCGCAGGTCGCCCTGCTCCAGGGCGGCAAAATCAAGTGCAGCAAAATCGTCCACCAGCACCGCCTGCAGGTCGGCACCCAGTACGGTCTCCACCGCCAGCTCCCAGCCGGGCTCCACACGCAGCCCTTCAGCCAGGCGCGGGCGGCTGCCCAAGCCCTGCCCCTGCAGCCATTCAGCCGCGCCACTGCCGGGTTCGAGGGCCGCTTGCTGCAGGGCCTCCAGTGACGCCAGACGCCCGCCCAGGCGCTGCAATTCACCCTGCTGTTGCTGCTGGGCCTGGGTCGCCTGCTGCAGTTGCTCGCGCACAGCCTCAAGCCGCTCGACCACCTGCTGCTCCTGCAATTGCAACGCTTCGAGCTGCAACTCGCTGCCAGCCACCTGCTCCGACAGTTCGAGCATGGCGGCGTCCTGGGGATCGGCGCCCAGTTGCTGGTTCTCTTCGCTCAGCTTGCGCTGGCGCTCGGCCAGACGTTCCAGGCTGCTCTCCAACTGCTGCAGGCGTGCCTGCTGGACCTCGGCCTGACGCCGTGGCTCGGCGGAGCGGGTATTGAAATCGTCCCACTGAGCCTGCCAGCCGTGCATGCCCAGCTCGGCCTCCTCGAGCGTCGCAGCGGACTCTTCGGCGGCGGCGAGGGTCATTTCCTGCTCGGGCTCGAGCATCGCGAGATCTTCGGCCAGGGTCGCCAGCAGGGTGCGGTCGTGGCCCAGGTGCGACTCGGTTTCCAGGCGCGTGCGCTCGGCTTCCTTGAGATCATCCTGCAACTGGCGCAGGCGCTGCTGGCCGTGCTGGATGCTCTGCTCGACCCGCGCGATATCGCCCGCAACGGAATAGAAGCGCCCCTGCACCTGGTTGAACCGCTCGGACAGCTCATGGTGCCCGTCGCGCAGGCGTTCGATGCTGGCATCGGCATTGCGCTGCTCGGCCACCAGTGCCTCGAAGGCCACTTCCTGGTCACCGATGATGCTTTCGCGCTGGCGCACGCGCTCATCCAGTGCACGCCAGCGCAGTGCCGACAAGCGCGCCTTGAGTTGGCGCTCCTGGGCCTTGTATTCGCGGTATTTCTCGGCGGCCTGGGCCTGGCGATGCAGGCGTTCGAGCTGGCGCTCCAGCTCTTCGCGCAGGTCGGTCAGGCGCGCCAGGTTCTCCTGGGTGCGGCGGATGCGGTTCTCGGTCTCGCGGCGACGCTCCTTGTACTTGGAGATGCCCGCCGCTTCCTCGATGAAGTTGCGCAGCTCCTCGGGCTTGGCCTCGATCAGCTTGGAGATCATGCCCTGCTCGATGATCGAGTAGCTGCGCGGGCCCAGGCCGGTGCCAAGGAAGATGTCAGTGATGTCGCGGCGGCGGCACTTGGTGCCGTTGAGGTAGTAGGTGTTCTGCGCGTCGCGGGTCACCTTGCGACGGATGGAGATCTCGGCATAGGCGGCGTATTCACCGACCAGGGTGCTGTCGCTGTTGTCGAACACCAGCTCGATGCTCGCCTGGCTCACCGGCTTGCGCCCGGAGGAGCCGTTGAAGATGACATCGGTCATCGACTCGCCACGCAGGTTCTTCGCCGAGCTTTCGCCCATCACCCAGCGTACGGCGTCGATGATGTTGGATTTGCCACAGCCGTTGGGCCCGACCACCGCCGCCATGTTGCTGGGGAAATTGACCGTGGTGGGGTCGACGAACGACTTGAACCCGGCCAGGCGAATGCACTTGAGGCGCATCGGTCAGGCCTGCGCCAGCGCAGCCAACACCAGCTCGCAGCTGCGTTGGCAATAGGCGATCAGTACCTCGCGGATACGCGGCAGGTCGCGCAGCAATACTGCCTCCAGCAGGCGGGCGAACAGGTCGACGTAGTCGTCCATGCTGGCCTGGCGTTGATCCAGCGCCAGGTAGTAGGCGCGGCTCATGGCCGGCTGCAGGTTCTCCACGGTCTCCTGCAGGTAAGGGTTGCGTGCGAAGGGGAAGGCGGCGCGCATGACGGCGAAACTTTCGGCGACGAACGCCTTGATGTCCAGGTTGTTGCGAGCTTGGTGCAGGCGCTGCTGGATCTCCAGGAACGGCAGCAGGTCGGTCTCGCTGCGCCACTGCTGGGCGACGGCGTTGCCCAGCAGGATGTACAGCTCGCCCATGAGGCTGCACAGGCTGCGCACACTGTGCTCGTCGAGCTCGGTGACGTGGGCTCCGCGACGCGGCAGGATCGCTACCAGATGACGACGTTCAAGAATCAGCAGCGCTTCGCGTACCGAGCCGCGGCTGACATTCAGGGCCTGGGTGACCTTCTGCTCCTGGATGCGCTCGCCGGGTGCAAGCTCGCCGCGAATGATCCGCTCGGCCAGGTAGTGGGCAATTTGCTCGGAGAGGCTGTCCGGCGCCTTGAACGTCATGATTTTCCTTCGGAATCGAAAACGGGGCACGAAAGGCGCGATTGTAGCGCACTCGCCGGGCTTGCGCGCAGCGGCGCGCGAGGCTTTGTGCGACCTGTCGGTCAGTTGCCATGTCCGGCGCGATCTATGCTTGTAAAGAGACAGGGTTGGGCGGCCAGAACCCGGCACGGGTAAAATCTTGACCTTTTGGTCAGAAAAATATTGACCTCAAGGTCAGCCCTTGCTTAGAGTCCGCCCAACAACAATAAAACCATTACGAGGCCTTCCCCGTGATCCAGTTTCTCGTCAACCAGGAGCTGCGCAACGAGCACGCCCTGGACCCGAACATGACGGTGCTGCAGTACCTGCGCGAGCACCTGGGCAAACCCGGCACCAAGGAAGGCTGCGCCAGCGGCGACTGCGGCGCCTGCACCGTGGTCGTGGGCGAACTGACCCCGGATGACCTGGGCCAGCCGACGCTGCGTTATCGCAGCCTCAACTCCTGCCTGACGTTCGTTTCCTCCTTGCACGGCAAGCAACTGATCAGTGTCGAGGGCCTCAAGCACCAGGGCGAGCTGCACAGCGTGCAGAAGGCCATGGCCGACTGCCACGGCTCGCAGTGCGGCTTCTGCACTCCAGGCTTCGTCATGTCGCTGTTCGCCCTGCAGAAGAACAGCAGCGGCCACGACCTGCACCAGGCCCAGGAAGCCCTGGCCGGCAACCTGTGCCGCTGCACCGGCTACCGGCCGATACTCGACGCCGCCGAGCAGAGTTGCGCACGCCCCTGCCAGGACCAGTTCGACGCCCAGCAGGCGCAGACCATCGCCCGTCTCCAGGCCATCGCCCCGCAGCAGACCGGCGAGCTCAACAGTGGTGACAAGCGCTGCCTGGTCCCGCTGACCGTCGCCGACCTGGCCGACCTGTACAGCTCGCACCCCGAGGCACGCCTGCTCGCAGGCGGCACCGACCTGGCACTGGAAGTCACCCAGTTCCACAAGACCCTGCCGGTGATGATCTATGTCGGCCATGTCGCCGAGCTCAAGCGCATCGACAAGACCAGCAGCCACCTGGAAATCGGCGCCGCCACCCCGCTCACCGACTGCTATGGCGCGCTGAACGAGGAATACCCCGACTTCGGCGCCCTGCTGCACCGCTTCGCTTCGCTGCAGATCCGCAACCAGGGCACCTTGGGCGGCAACATCGGCAACGCCTCGCCGATCGGCGACTCGCCACCCCTGCTGATCGCCCTCAACGCACACATCGTCCTGCGCCAGGGCGATCGCCAGCGCACGATGGCGCTGGAAGACTATTTCATCGACTACCGCATCACGGCCCGCCAGGACAGCGAGTTCATCGAGAAGATCCTGGTGCCACGCGCCAGCAACGACTGGACGTTCCGCGCCTACAAGGTGTCCAAGCGACTGGACGATGACATTTCTGCGGTATGCGCAGCGTTCAACCTGAACATCGAGAACGGCGTGGTCGCCGGCGTGCGCATCGCCTTCGGTGGCATGGCAGCGATTCCCAAGCGTGCCCGTGCCTGCGAGGCGGCACTGCTTGGCAAGCCCTGGAACCAGGCGAGCATCGAGCGCGCCTGCCAGGCACTGGCCGAAGACTTCAGCCCGCTGACGGATTTTCGCGCCAGCAAGGAATACCGCCTGCTGACCGCGCAGAACCTGCTGCGCAAATACTTCATCGAACAGCAATCGCCGTACATCGAGACCCGGGTGACCGCTTATGTCTAACCATCACGCCGTCAAGAGCCAGGCCGAGATGGCCGAACTGTTCAGCCAGGACCTGACCAGCGGGGTCGGTCGCAGCGTCAAGCACGACAGCGCCGACAAGCACGTGTCAGGTGAAGCGGTGTACATCGACGACCGCCTGGAATTCCCCAACCAGTTGCACGTCTATGCGCGCACCGCCGACCGTGCTCACGCGCGCATCCTGCGCATCGACACGACCCCCTGCTATCAGTTCGAAGGCGTGCGCATCGCCATCACTCACGAGGACATCCCTGGGCTCAAGGATATCGGCCCGGTCGTCGCAGGCGATCCGCTGCTGGCCATCGACAAGGTCGAGTTCTTCGGCCAGCCGGTGCTCGCCGTCGCCGCCCGCGACCTGGACACCGCTCGCCGCGCCGCCTTGGCGGCCATCGTCGAGTACGAGGACCTGGAACCGGTGCTCGATGTGGTCGAGGCCTTGCGCAAGAAACATTTCGTGCTCGACAGCCACACCCACCAGCGCGGCGACTCGGCCAAGGCCCTGGCCAGTGCCCCGCATCGCCTGCAAGGCACCCTGCACATCGGCGGCCAGGAGCACTTCTACCTCGAAACCCAGATTTCTTCGGTAATGCCTACCGAAGACGGTGGCATGATCGTCTACTGCTCGACGCAGAACCCCACCGAGGTGCAGAAGCTGGTCGCCGAAGTGCTCGACGTGCCGATGAACAAGGTGGTGCTGGACATGCGCCGCATGGGCGGCGGTTTTGGTGGCAAGGAAACCCAGGCCGCCAGCCCCGCTTGCCTGTGCGCGGTGATCGCGCGCCTCACCGGGCAGCCGACCAAGATGCGCCTGCCGCGGGTCGAGGACATGACCATGACCGGCAAGCGTCACCCGTTCTACGTCGAATATGACGTCGGCTTCGATGATGAAGGCCGCCTGCACGGCATCGAATTCGACCTGGCCGGCAACTGCGGTTATTCGCCGGACCTGTCCGGCTCGATCGTCGACCGCGCCATGTTCCACTCCGACAACGCCTACTACCTGGGCGATGCTACGGTGAACGGCCACCGCTGCAAGACCAACACCGCGTCGAACACCGCCTAC
Organism: Pseudomonas putida; assembly: GCF_001636055.1. Lineage (NCBI taxonomy): Bacteria > Pseudomonadati > Pseudomonadota > Gammaproteobacteria > Pseudomonadales > Pseudomonadaceae > Pseudomonas > Pseudomonas putida. The sequence goes on along the minus strand of NZ_CP011789.1, from coordinate 2,326,090 downwards.
CGCGGCTTCGGCGGCCCGCAGGGGATGGTCGCCATCGAGCAGGTGATGGACCACATCGCCCGCCACCTGGCGCTCGACCCACTGGCGGTGCGCAAGGCCAACTACTACGGCAAGACCGAACGCAACGTCACCCACTACTACCAGACCGTCGAGCACAACCTGCTCGAAGAAATGACCGCCGACCTGGAAGCCAGCAGCGACTATGCCGAGCGGCGCAAGTCGATCCGCCAGTTCAACGAACACAGCCCGGTGCTGAAGAAGGGCCTGGCTCTGACCCCGGTGAAGTTCGGTATCTCGTTCACGGCCACCTTCCTCAACCAGGCGGGCGCCTTGATCCACATCTATACCGACGGCAGCATCCACCTCAACCACGGCGGCACCGAGATGGGCCAGGGCTTGAATACCAAGGTCGCCCAGGTGGTGGCGCAGGTGTTCCAGGTCGATTTCAACCGCATCCAGATCACTGCCACCAACACCGACAAGGTGCCCAACACCTCGCCAACGGCGGCGTCCAGCGGCGCCGACCTGAACGGCAAGGCGGCGCAGAACGCGGCCGAGATCCTCAAGAAACGTCTGACCGAGTTCGCCGCACGGCACTACCAGGTCACCGAGGAAGATGTCGAGTTCCGCAACGGCCATGTACGCGTGCGCGACCAGTTGCTGAGCTTCGAGCAACTGGTGCAACAGGCCTACTTCGCGCAGGTGTCGCTGTCGAGCACGGGCTTCTACCGCACGCCGAAGATCTTCTACGACCGCAGCCAGGCGCGCGGCCGGCCGTTCTACTACTTCGCCTTTGGCGCCGCCTGCGTCGAAGTGATCGTCGACACCCTGACCGGCGAGTACAAGATGCTGCGCGCCGACATCCTGCACGACGTCGGCGACTCGCTGAACCCGGCGATCGACATCGGTCAGGTCGAGGGTGGCTTCATCCAGGGCATGGGCTGGCTGACCACAGAGGAGCTGGTGTGGAATGCCAAGGGCAAGCTGATGACCAACGGCCCGGCGAGCTACAAGATCCCGGCGGTGGCCGACATGCCCCTGGACCTGCGCGTGAAGCTGGTGGAAAACCGCAAGAACCCCGAGGACACGGTGTTCCATTCCAAGGCCGTGGGCGAGCCGCCGTTCATGCTCGGTATCGCGGCCTGGTGCGCGATCAAGGATGCGGTGGCGAGCCTCGCCGACTATCGCGTGCAGCCGCACATCGACGCCCCGGCGACACCCGAGCGGGTGCTGTGGGGGTGCGAGCAGATGCGCAAGGCGGTGGCGCAACAGCAGCCGACCGAACAAGAACTGGAAACCGTCACCCACTGACAGCGAGGGATTCCCTGGGAGCGGGCTTGCCCGCGAATGTGAAGATGGCCTTACCGTCCTCTTCGCGGGCAAGCCCGCTCCTACAGGGCCCTCAGCATGGTTTAGAGAGGCTACATCATGCACCAATGGATCAATGCCCTCGCCGACCACCAGTCCCGCGGCGAACCCTGCATCCTGGTGACCATCATCGAGGAGCGCGGCTCGACGCCACGCAACGCTGGCTCGAAGATGGTGGTCAGTGCCAGCAACCTGTTCGACACCATCGGTGGCGGGCACCTGGAGTTCAAGGCCCTGCACATCGCCCGGCAGATGCTTGCCGAGCAGCGCAGCACACCGCATCTGGAGCGCTTCAGCCTGGGCGCGAGCCTGGGCCAGTGCTGTGGCGGCGTCACGGTGCTGTTGTTCGAACCCATGGCGCCGGTGCAGGCGCAGATCGCGGTGTTCGGCGCGGGCCATGTCGGCCGGGCTCTGGTACCCTTGCTCGCCGCATTGCCCTGCCGGGTGCGCTGGATTGATTCGCGCGAGCAGGAGTTCCCGGCGCTTATCCCCCACGGGGTGACCAAGGTGGTCAGCGAGGAGCCGGTCGACGAAGTGGCCGAACTGCCGCCGGGCAGCTACTGCATCGTCATGACCCACAATCACCAGCTCGACCTGGAACTGACCGCCGCCATCCTCAAGCGCAACGACTTCACCTGGTTCGGCCTGATCGGCTCGAAGACCAAACGGGTCAAGTTCGAACACCGCCTGCGCGAGCGCGGCTACGACGATGCCGTGCTGGCACGCATGCGCTGCCCCATGGGCCTGCCGGAGGTCAAGGGCAAGCTGCCCATCGAGATCGCGGTGTCCATCGCCGGCGAAATCATCGCCACCTACAACGCCTGCTTCGGCCAGCATGACGCTGGCGCCAATGCAGGCCCCATTGCCCAGTTGCTGCCGCCCTCCCGGCGCAGCCAAGCCATTTGACGAGCGCTTTATGACTGCAACCCGCAAAGCCTACCGAGCCGCCATCCTGCACAGCATCGCCGACCCTGCCGAGGTCGGCCTGGAGGCCTCCCACGAATACTACGAAGACGGCCTGCTGGTGGTCGACGAAGGCCGCATCAGCGCCCTGGGGCACGCCACCGACCTGCTGCCGACCCTCGACGCCGATATCGAAGTGGTGCACTACCAGGACGCCCTGATCACCCCGGGCTTCATCGACACCCATATCCATTTCCCGCAGACCGGCATGATCGGCTCCTACGGCGAGCAACTGCTGGACTGGCTGAACACCTACACCTTCCCTTGCGAAAAGCAGTTCGCCGACAAGGCCCCTGCCGACAAGGTGGCGAAAATCTTCCTGCAGGAACTGCTGCGCAACGGCACCACCACCGCGCTGGTGTTCGGCAGCGTGCACCCGGAGTCGGTCAACGCCCTGTTCGAGGAGGCCGAGCGCCTGGACCTGCGCCTGATCGCCGGCAAGGTGATGATGGACCGCAATGCCCCCGACTACCTGACCGACACCGCCGAGTCGAGCTACAGCGAGAGCAAGGCGCTGATCCAGCGCTGGCATGGCAAGGCTCGCCTGCACTATGCGGTGACGCCGCGCTTCGCACCCACCAGCACGCCTGAACAACTGGCCATGGCCGGGCAACTGCTCAAGGAGCATCCGGGCGTGTACCTGCACACCCACCTGTCGGAGAACCTCAAGGAGATCGACTGGGTCAAGGAACTGTTCCCCGAGCGCAAGGGCTACCTGGACGTCTACGACCACTTCGAACTGCTGGGCGAGCGCTCGGTGTTCGCCCACGGCGTGCACCTGTGCGACGAGGAATGCCAGCGCCTGGCCGAGACCGGCTCGGCCGTGGCCTTCTGTCCGACGTCCAACCTGTTCCTGGGCAGTGGCCTGTTCAACCTGCCCCAGGCCGAGCGTTTCAAGGTCAATGTCGGGCTGGGCACCGATGTGGGCGCTGGAACCAGCTTCTCGCTGCTCAACACGCTGAACGAGGCGTACAAGGTGATGCAACTGCAGGGTGCGCGCCTGCACCCTTACAAGTCGCTGTACCTGGCGACCCTCGGCGGCGCCCGGGCCCTGCGTCTGGACGACCGCATCGGCAGCCTGCGCGCCGGCAACGATGCCGATTTCGTGGTTCTCGACTACAAGGCCACGCCGCTGCTGGACTACCGCATCCAGCAATCCAACAGCATCGAGGAGACCTTGTTCGTGCTGACCACCCTGGGCGATGACCGTACCGTGCGCGAGACCTTCGCCGCGGGGCGCTCGGTACATCGGCGCTGATGCACAAAGGGCCGCTGCGCGGCCCATCGCGGGACGAGCCCGCTCCTACAGAGAAAGCACCGGGCCCGAGGGGTGTGCTGTACCTGAACTGCCGCAAAGGTTGGATTCATGTCCAACTTGGCAGCAGTCCAACCTGTGGGAGCGGGCTGGTCCTGCGATGGGCTGCACAGCAGCCCTCGGTCATTCATTCAGGCAAACGATCAACCCTTGGCGGCAGCCTTGGGTTTTTTCAGCAGGTGCGAGAACACCGCATGCAGGTCGTCGGACGCGCTGTCTTCGTCAAGGTTGAGCTTGCTGTCGATATGATCCATGTGATGCATCATCAGGCTCACCGCCTGCTCGGCATCGCGCGCCTCGATGGCATCGATCAGCTGCATGTGTTCATCGTACGAGCAATGCGAGCGGTTGCCGCTTTCGTACTGGGCGATGATCAACGACGTTTGCGACACCAGGCTGCGCTGGAAGCTGACCAGCGGTGCATTGCCGGCCGCCTCGGCCAGCTTGAGGTGGAACTCGCCGGAAAGACGGATGCCGGCGCCACGATCGCCACGCGAGAAGCTGTCGCGCTCATCGCGGACCATCTGGCGCAGTTCGTTGAGTTGCTCGCCGGAGGCGTGCTGCACCGCAAGCTCGGTGATGGCGCGCTCGACCATGCGCCGGGAGAAGAACACCTGGCGCGCCTCCTCCACCGTGGGGCTGGCCACGACCGCACCACGGTTGGGTCGCAACAACACCACGCTTTCATGGGCCAGACGCGACAAGGCGCGGCGAATGATGGTGCGGCTGACGCCGAAGATTTCGCCCAGCGCTTCCTCGCTCAACTTGGTGCCCGGCGCCAGGCGCTGTTCGAGAATGGCCTCGAAAATGTGCGCATAGACGATGTCGTCCTGGGTACCGCTGCGGCCGGCCTTGGCTGTGCGCGCAGGTTTCTTCAGAGGTTGCAGCTGTTCGTTCATGGGCACTCGAGCACAAGGGATCGGCCAGTGGAACCTCGACTGTAATACCTGTCAGAGGGTGGCTGGCAAGTCCTGGGGTGAAAAAAGGGATCAAGGTATCTGCGCATTGTACACAGGCTGAGCCGTTTCTGCAGGTGGCCAATACCCATATAGCTGCGTGAGCACAGATTGTGCGAACAAAAGATAAAACATTATTTGCATTCTTTGTACACAAAAGCATAATCCACCGAGCAACTTCCTGACCCAAAAGTCAACAAAGCCGTCAGGCGTCTGCCACCCCCTCGCGGAGCCGCCAAGTGCATGCGCAGGACCAAGGCTCCAGAACAACAAGAAAGACTTGAGGAGTACTCGCTGTGGAAAGCCGCAAATCCGAAGCCCCAACGCTGGATCTCGCTGCGTCGCCCCGACCGGGATGGCTGGAGCGGATCTTCAAACTCCGGCACCACGGCACGACCGTCAGGACCGAAATGATCGCCGGGATGACCACTTTCATCACCATGGCCTACATCATCTTCGTCAACCCCAACATCATGGCCGACGCCGGTATCGATCACGGTGCCGCCTTCGTCGCCACCTGCATCGCCGCCGCCCTGGGCTGCCTGCTGATGGGCCTGTACGCCAACTGGCCGGTGGGCCTGGCACCGGGCATGGGGCTCAACGCCTTCTTCACCTACACCGTGGTCGGCACCATGGGCTACACCTGGGAGGCCGCGCTGGGCGCCGTGTTCGTCTCGGGCGTGCTGTTCATGCTGCTGACCCTGTCGCGGGTGCGCGAGTGGCTGCTCAACAGCATTCCGGTGAGCCTGCGCCATGCCATGGGTGCCGGGGTCGGGCTGTTCCTCGGGCTGATCGGCCTGAAGACCGCCGGCATCATCGTCGACAGCCCGGCGACGCTGATCAAGCTCGGTTCGCTGCATGAGCCCGGACCGCTGCTGGCGGCCGTGTGTTTCCTGATGATCGCGGTGCTGAGCTACCACCGGGTGTTCGGCGCCATTCTCATCAGCATCATCGCCGTGACCCTGGCCGGCTGGGGCCTGGGCCTGGTGCAGTATGGCGGGGTGTTCTCGCTGCCACCGAGCCTGGCACCGACCTGGATGGCCATGGACGTGGCCGGGGTATTCAACGTCAGCATGATCAGCGTGGTGCTGGCCTTCCTGTTCGTGCACATGTTCGACACCGCCGGCACCTTGATGGGCGTGGCGCAGCGGGCGAACCTGGTGGCCCCGGACGGTCGGATCGAGAACCTGTCGCGTGCCCTTAAAGCCGACAGTGCCTCCAGCGTGTTCGGCGCCGCAGTAGGTGTACCGCCGGTGACCAGCTACGTGGAAAGTGCCGCCGGGGTCGCCGCGGGCGGGCGCACCGGCCTGACGGCGGTGGTGGTCGGCCTGCTGTTCGTTGCGGCGATGTTCTTCGCCCCGCTGGCCGGGATGATCCCCGCCTATGCCACGGCCGGCGCGCTGATTTACGTGGCGATGCTGATGATGGGCAGCATGGCGCACATCAACTGGGACGAGGCGACCGACAGCATCCCGGCGATCGTCACCGCGATCATGATGCCGTTGACCTTTTCGGTGGCCGACGGCATCGCCCTGGGCTTCATCAGCTACGTCGTGCTCAAGGCCGGGACCGGCAAGTACAAGGAAATTTCCGCAAGCCTGTGGGTGCTGTGCGTGATCTTCATCGCCAAGTTCGTGTTCCTCTGAAACGTCGCCGGGCCCGCAACGGGCCCGGCCCACCCCAGCCGTCAGGAATTTTTCGGAAACCCAATTGGTCGCCGCACCCCTGGATGGATTAAAGTATCACCCCCTGCCCGGCAACCGCCCTCCCCCAAGCGCCCGGCCCATTTCCAGGAACCGCCGACGATGGAACACCGTGAAGCGCTGATCGCGCTGCGCACCTTTCTCTCCTCCCAGATCCTTGGCCAGGAGAAGCTGGTCGAGCGCCTGCTGATCGTCCTGCTCGCCGACGGGCACATGCTGGTCGAGGGTGCACCGGGCCTGGCCAAGACCAAGGCCATCAAGGAGTTGGCCGAGGGTATCGAGGCGCAGTTCCACCGTATCCAGTTCACCCCCGACCTGCTGCCAGCCGATATCACCGGCACCGAGATCTATCGCCCGGAAACCGGCAGCTTCGTGTTCCAGCAAGGGCCGATCTTCCACAACCTGGTCCTGGCAGACGAGATCAACCGCGCCCCGGCCAAGGTGCAATCGGCACTGCTCGAGGCCATGGCCGAGCGCCAGGTCAGCGTGGGCCGCAGCACCTACGAGCTGTCGCCGCTGTTCCTGGTCATGGCCACGCAGAACCCGATCGAGCAGGAAGGCACCTACCCGCTGCCCGAAGCGCAACTCGACCGTTTCCTCATGCACGTGAAAATCGGCTTCCCCGACGCGGCCGTCGAACGTCGTATCCTCCAGCAGGCCCGTGGCGAGGCGCTGGGCGGCGAGGTCAAGCCGGAGCGCCAGGTCAGCCAGCAGGCGATCTTCGCCGCACGCAAGGAAATCCTCGGCCTGTACATGGCCGATGCCGTTGAGGAATACCTGGTGCAACTGGTCATGGCCACGCGCACCCCGGCCAAGTTCGACAGCGAGCTTGCCGACTGGATCGCCTACGGCGCCAGCCCCCGTGGCTCGATCGCCCTGGACCGCTGCGCACGTGCCCATGCCTGGCTGGCCGGGCGCGACTTCGTCAGCCCGGAAGACATCCAGGCCGTGCTGTTCGACGTGCTGCGCCACCGCGTCATCCTGTCGTTCGAAGCCGAAGCTGCGGGCATCGACCAGGACCGTGTGGTACAGCGTATCCTCGACGTCGTCGCCGTCGCCTGACCCCATGCCCGCCACGCACCTCGCCGAACCCGGCATCCGCATCGGCCTGGCCGAGCTGATCGACATGCGCCACCGCGTGCGCGAGATCCAGCTGTTCTCACGGCCCGGCCAGCGCAGCCCGCTGGTGGGCCTGCACCATTCCAAGCTGCGCGGACGCGGGGTCGACTTCGACCAGGTGCGCGTGTACCAGGCCGGCGACGACGTGCGCAACATCGACTGGCGTGTCACCGCTCGCACGCAGGAACCCCACACCAAGCTGTTCCATGAAGAGCGTGAGCGGCCGATCTTCATCATGGTCGAGCAGAGCCAGCGCCTGTTCTTCGGCTCGGGCCTGATGTTCAAGTCGGTGCTCGCGGCCCAGGCGGCGGCGTTGTTCGGTTGGGCCGCGCTGGGCCATAACGACCGCATCGGCGGCCTGGTGTTCGGCGACAACGAACACCACGAGATCAAGCCCCGGCGCAGCAAGCAGAGCCTGCTGCAACTGCTCAACCGCCTGGCCAAGGTCAACCAGTCGCTGCACACCGAAGCGCTGTCCCAATCCGACAGCCTGGGCCTGGCCTTGCGCCGCGCGCGCGAAGTGCTGCGCCCCGGCAGCCTGGCTATCGTCATCTGCGACGAACGCGCACTCACCCCAGCCGTCGAACAGCACCTGGCAATGCTCTCACGCCACTGCGACGTGCTGCTGATGCCGGTCTCCGACCCTCTCGACCACGCCCTGCCCGCCGCTGGCCTGCTACGCTTCGCTCAACGCGGCGCGCACCTGGAGCTCGACACCCTGGACGCCAACCTGCGCCAGCTCTATCGCCACCAGGCCGAAGCACGTATCGAACGCTGGGAACTGCTGGCGCAGAAAATGCGCGTGGTGCTGATGCCGTTGAGCACCCAGAGCGAAATGATCGAGCAGTTGCGCGAGTACCTCAACCAGCGTCCGGGAAGCGGCCAATGAACCCGCTCGACCAGCTGCAACCCCTGATCGCCCCGCCGGCCATCGGCCTGTGGCCACCGGCGCCGGGCTGGTGGCTGTTGCTGGCCCTGCTGCCGCTGCTCGGCTGGGGGCTATGGCGCCTGCGCCGCTGGCGGCCAGGCCGACGCCAGGCGCCGCCCGCCGAACAGCCGCTGGACCCGATCCGCGTCGAAGCCCTGGCCGAACTCGCCCGCTTGCCGCGCCCCTACGACGGTGCACCGGCGGGTGCCTGGCTGCAGCAGATCAATGCCCTGCTCAAACGCCTGTGCCGCAATCACTACCCTGGCGCCAACAGCCACACGCTCAACGGTCGCCAGTGGCTGGCGTTTCTCGACAACCGCTGTCCAGCCGCGGGCCTGACCCGCTGGATGGTGCTGGTCGAAGGCGCCTACAAGCCCGAGTGCAAGCTCGACGACAAGGCCATCGCCGGGCTCGCCCAGGCGGTCGAGACCTGGATTCGCAAACATGTTTGACCTGGCCTGGCCGTGGATCTTCGCCCTGCTGCCGCTGCCCTGGCTGATGCGCCTGCTGCTGCCTGCCGCCGACAGCGGCGAGCCGGTGCTCAAGGTGGGCTTTCTCGATGAACTTGAAGGCCTTGCCGGGCGCCGCGCCCGCCTCAACCTGCCAACCTGGCGCCAGCAGGCGCCGTTCGTGGTGATCTGGCTGCTTCTGCTGCTGGCGGCCGCCCGGCCACAGTGGCTGGGCGACCCGGTACCGATCGCGGCCAGCGGCCGCGACCTGCTGGTAGCGGTGGACGTGTCGGGCTCGATGGACTTCCCCGACATGCAATGGAAAGGCGACGAAATCAGTCGCCTCGACCTGGTCAAGGCGCTGCTCGGTGACTTTCTCCAGGACCGTGAAGGCGACCGGGTCGGGCTGATCCTGTTCGGCAGCGAGGCCTACCTGCAAGCCCCGCTGACCTTCGACCGACGCACCGTGCGTACCTTCCTCGACGAAGCGCAGATCGGCATCGCCGGCAAGAACACCGCCATCGGTGATGCCATCGGCCTTGCGGTCAAGCGCCTGCGTCAGCGCCCGGCACAGAGCCGGGTGCTGGTGCTGGTGACCGATGGCGCCAACAACGGCGGGCTGATACATCCCCTGACGGCCGCGCGCCTGGCGGCCCAGGAAGGCGTACGCATCTACACCATCGGCATCGGCGCCAACCCCGACGCCAGTGGTACTCCAGGCCTGCTCGGCCTGAATCCGAGCCTGGACCTGGACGAAGCTTCGCTCAAGGAAATCGCCGAGCTCACCCATGGCGCCTATTTCCGCGCCCATGACGGCGCCGAGCTGAACAGCATCGGTGACACCCTCGATCAGCTCGAACCAGTGGCCCAGCAACCCACCCAGGCGCGCACCGCCAGGGAGCTGTATGCCTGGCCGCTGGCCCTGGCGCTGCTGCTCAGCGTCCTGTTGGTGATCGCCGTGCAGTGGCCTGACAATCTGCTGCAACGCGCGCTGCGTCGACCACGCTTTCTGCAGCCCCACCCCGAATGGCGCCAGCGCCTCAAGCGCCTGCGCCTGAGGAGGCGGCGATGATCGAACTCTGGCCACAATGGCTGCGCCCACTCTGGCTGCTGGTGGTGCCCCTGCTCGGCTGGCTGCTGTTCAAGCTCTGGCATCGGCGCAAACGTGCCGGACGCTGGCAGATGATCCTGCCGCAGCAGTTCCATGCAGTGTTGCTGCGGGGCGGCAATGGCAGCACCAGCAAGCTGCCGTGGATCGCCCTGGGCCTGGCCTGGCTGCTGGTGCTCCTGGCCCTGCTCGGGCCCAGCTGGCAGCGCCTGGAAGAAACCCGCCAACGCCCTGCCGACCCGCTGGTGATCCTGCTCGAACTGACCCCGCAGATGCTCGCCGAAGACAGCCCGCCCAACCGTCTGGAACAGGCCCGACGCAAGGTGCTCGACCTGCTCGAACACCGTCGCGACAGCCAGACCGCGTTGATCGTCTATGCCGGCAGCGCACACACCCTGGTGCCACTGTCGGATGACCTGGGCACCACACGCAACCTGCTCGAGGCCGTCGACCCCTCGATCATGCCGCAGCCCGGCCACCGCGCCGACCTGGCAGTGCAAAAGGGCCTGGCATTGCTCGCTCAGAGCGGCCTGGGGCAAGGCCGCGTGCTGCTGATCGGGAGCTCGCTCAGCCAGCAGGAGCGCCAGGGTATCGTCCAGGCCCTGGGTCGCCAGGGCCCCTCTTTGTTGATGCTCGGCGTCGGCACCGCCGAGGGCGCGCCCGTGCGCCAGGCCAGTGGCGAGTACCTCAAGGATGACCAGGGCGCCATCCTCGTCCCACGCCTGGACAGCGCCGAGCTCAAGCGCTTCATCGTCGGCACGGGCGGACGCTACCGGCATGCCCGTATCGACGATCTCGACCTGCGCGGTCTGGGCCTGTTCGACTCCCCCCGCGCCCTGCGCAACGACGGCCAGACCCTGCAACTGGACAGCTGGGCCGACCAGGGCTACTGGCTATTGCTGCCCCTGTTGCTGCTGGCCGCCTGCGCCGGTCGTCGCGGCTGGCTGTTCTGCCTGCCACTGCTGCTGGCCCTGCCCCAACCGAGCCAGGCGTTCGAATTCCAGGACCTCTGGCGTCGCCCCGACCAACAGGGCCAGCACCTGCTGCAACACCAGCGCCCCGCCGAAGCCGCCCAGCGCTTCGAGGATCCGCAGTGGCGCGGCATGGCGCTGTACCAGGCGGGCGACTACACTGGCGCCGCCCAGGCCTTCGCCCAGGGCAACAGCGCCGCGGCCCACTACAATCGAGGCAACGCTCTGGCCCGCGCCGGCGAACTGGATGCCGCTCTGGATGCCTACGAACAGGCACTGGAGCGCCAGCCCGACCTGCAACCGGCGCTGGACAACCAGGCACTGGTGCAACAACTGCTGCAACAACGCGAGGGCCGCGCCGAGCAAAAACCGGACACCAGCGACGCACAACCGACGCCGAGCCGCGACACCGACGGCAACAGCAGCTCGGCGTCCAGCAGTGCCCAGGGCACGCCCGGCAACGACGAACAGAGCCCCGCGCAGGACGGCGGCGACAGCACCAGCAACAGCAACAACCAGGCGTCGTCCGGCAACCAGGGCGGCGATGATGACAGCCTCACCCAGCCGCCGCAGCGGCCCACCTCTACCAGCCTCGACGCCGAACAGCGCCAGGCCCTGGAGCAGTGGTTGCGGGAAATCCCCGACAACCCGGCGCAGCTGCTGCGACGCAAATTCTGGTACGAACAGCAATTGCATCAGGAACCCCAACGATGAGTCGCCTCGGCGTCTTCTTGCTCAGCCTGCTCTGGCTCACCCTGGCTCAGGCCCAACCGGCGCTGCAGGCGAGTGTCGATCGCACCCGCGTGGAAGCCGGCGAAACCCTGGAGCTCACGCTGGAAAGCCAGGATGTCACCCAGTTCGGCAAACCTGACCTGCGCGCCCTGGAGGGCGACTTCGAAGTGCGCGGCACCCGCCAGCTCAACAGCCTGCACACCCTCGATGGCGAAACCCGTGCCAGCACCCGCTGGATCGTCACCCTGCTGCCACGGCGCAGCGGCAGCCTGCAGATCCCGGAGCTGCAACTGGGGCAGTCGCGCAGCCAGGCCATCGAACTGCAAGTGGTACAACCCGACTCCAATCGCCCGGACAGCGCCTCGCAGGTGTTCATCGAGGCGACCCTCGACAGCTCCGAGGTCTACGTCCAGGCCCAGGCGGTACTGACCCTGCGCATCTACCATTCGGTGTCGCTGTACGACGACAGCAACCTCAGCCCGCTGCGTCTTGAGAACGCCAAGGTCGAGCCGCTGGGCGAGTCGCGCACCTACGAAAAAGAAATCAACGGCGTGCGCCATGGCGTGATCGAAACCCGCTACGCGCTTTATCCGCAACAGAGCGGCGCACTGCAAGTGCCTCCCCTGACCTTCACCGCCACCGCTGCCGACAGCGCTGAACCGCCTGCTGGCGGGGCACGCAGCGGGCGCCAGGTGCAGGTCAGCTCGCTGCCGCTTGACCTGCAGGTCAAGGCCATCCCTGCGACCTGGCCTGCCGGTGTAACCTGGCTCCCGGCCCGCAGCCTCAGCCTGGAAGAACGTTGGAACCCCGACCCGAACCAGCAGCCGACGCAGATTGGTGATTCCCTGACGCGCAGCATCACCCTGCGCGCCGAGGGGCTGTCCAGCACGCAGTTGCCACCGCTGCCGGCTACCGAGGTCACTGGCCTGCGCCGTTACCCGGACCAACCCCTGCTGCGCAACGAGATCAATGAACGCGGCATGACCGCCAATCGTGAGGAGCGCGAAGCGCTGGTGCCGATCCACAGTGGCAACCTGATGCTGCCTGCGCTGGAGGTCACCTGGTGGAACACCCTCGAAGACCATCTGGAGCACAGCAGCCTGCCGGCGCGAAGCATCAAGGTCGACGATAACCCGGCGTTGAGCGCCGACACGCCGGTGGGGGATGTCAGCAGCGGATCTGCGCTGCTCTGGCCGTGGCAACTGGCAACGATGATATTGGCGCTGACCACGCTGCTGGGCTTTGCCCTCTGGTGGCGGGCGCGTTCGCAACCGGCGGTATTGCGCGCATCGCAGAGTGGGCCGAGCCCGCGTACGCTGCTCGACGATCTCAAGCGCGCGACCCTCGCCAACGATCCGCAGGCGACGCGCCAGGCGCTGGACGCCTGGGCGCGGCAGCAACCCGAGACCCTGGCGGAGATGGCGGCGCGCTTCGTGCCCTTGTCCAATGCCCTGGATGGGCTCAATGGCGCGCTCTACAGCGAGGCGGGGCAGCATTGGCAGGGGGATGAGTTGTGGCGGGCGATCGGAGATATTCCTTCGGCTCAGCAGGGGTTGCCTGTGGGTGGGGATGGTGGGGGTTTGCCGCCGCTTTATCCCAAGTGATTTTTCACAGTGCTCGCATTTGATTGCGTGAGGGCTGACAGGTGCTCGCCGATAGATTTTTAGCGCCCGTGAGATCGAGCGCCGCCCGCGCGGCGCTCGATCTCACGGGCACCAAAAATCTTTCGGCGAACACCTATCAGCCTCTACGCAAACACTCGCCTGGCGACCTCGCAGCAACAGCAAAAGCGAACCTGCGCAGCCACTTGGGTTACCATACCCGCCCTCCGAGACCCCATCTCAAGCGCAGCCCCGGCCGCTCGCTTGATTCGACACCAACAGGTCCTCCATGCGTCTGTTTCACACCTCCGACTGGCACCTGGGCCAGAGCCTCCACGGCCAGGAACGCGACTTCGAACACGCCTGCTTCCTCGACTGGCTGCTCGGCCAGCTGCGCCTGCGCCAACCCGACGCGCTGTTGATCGCCGGGGATATCTTCGACACGGTCAACCCACCGGTCAAAGCCCAGGAGCGCCTCTACGACTTCATCGTCCAGGCCCACGAACAGCAGCCCAAGCTGGACATCGTGATGATCGCCGGCAATCACGACTCCGGCTCGCGCATCGAATTGCCCGCCGCCCTGATGCGCCGCCTGCGCACTCACGCCCTGGGCCGAGTGCACTGGCTCGACGAAGGCCAGCTCGACGCCGAACGCCTGCTGATCCCGCTGACCAACGCCCGCGGCAAGGTCTGTGCCTGGTGTCTGGCCCTGCCCTTCCTGCGCCCGGCAGAAGTCACCGGCCCGCAACTGGGCGATGACTACCTGCAAGGCATCACCCAGGTGCATCAGCAACTGATCGCCGCCGCCCTTGGCAAGCGCAAGAAGGACCAGGCGCTGATCGCCATCAGCCACGCCCACATGGCCGGCGGCTCGATTTCCGAAGACTCCGAGCGCAGCCTGATCATCGGCAACGCCGAAGCCCTGCCGGCGCGGTTGTTCGACAAGGCCATCAGTTATGTCGCCCTGGGCCACCTGCACAAGCCACAGAAGGTCAACCGGGAGAACCGCATCCGCTACAGCGGCGCGCCTATCCCGCTGTCGTTCGCCGAGATCAACTACCCGCACCAGGTACTGGAGATCGAGCTGGACGGCACCGAGCTGCTCAGCGTCGAACCGCGCCTGGTACCGCGGGCCGTGGCCTTGCAGCGCATGGGCCCGGCACCGCTCGGTGAACTGCTCGAGCAGCTTGCCGACCTGCCGGTGATCGACCTCCTCGAAGACCCCAACCGCCAGCCGTGGCTGGAAGTGCGGGTACGCCTGGACGAACCGCAGCCCGACCTGCGCCAACAGATCGAAAGCGCACTGCAGGGCAAAGCAGTGCGCCTGGTGCGCATCAGCGCCGAATATGCTGGGCGCAACGCTCAGGACGAGGACGCACAGGCCTTCGTCGAGCTGTCGCAGATGACCCCGCAGGACCTGTTCGGCCGCGCCTGGGAGCAGGCCTACGGCAGCCCCGTCGATGAACAGACCCTGAGCGACTTCGCCCTGCTGCTGCAGGACGTGCAACTGGAGGAGCAGCCATGAAGATCCTGGCCATCCGCCTGAAGAACCTTGCCTCCCTGGCCGGCCCCATCGACATCGACTTCACTGCCGAGCCCTTGGCCAGCGCCGGGTTGTTCGCCATCACCGGCCCGACCGGCGCAGGCAAGAGCACCCTGCTGGACGCCCTGTGCCTGGCGCTGTTCGGTACGGTGCCACGTCTGAACGAGATCGGCCGCGAAGCCAAAGTGCCGGACGCCGACGGCGAAATCCCTACCTCCGATCCGCGCAACCTGTTGCGCCGCGGCACCGGCAGCGGCTTTGCCGAGGTCGATTTCGTCGGCATCGATGGCAAGCGCTACCGCGCCCGCTGGGAAGCCAACCGAGCGCGTGACAAGGCCAACGGCAAATTGCAGCACAGCCGCCAGAGCTTCTACGACCTGGACGGCGAACAACTGCTGGCCAGCGGCAAGAACGAATACAAGCAACTGGCCGAAGCACGCCTGGGGCTGAATTTCGAGCAGTTCACCCGTGCGGTGATGCTGGCCCAGAGTGAGTTCGGAGCCTTCCTCAAGGCCGACGATCGCGAACGTAGCGAACTGCTGGAAAAGCTCACCAACACGGCCATCTATACCCGCCTGGGGCAGCGCGCCTTCACCCGCTCGCGCGAGGCCTTTGACGCGCTCAAGGATCTTGAGGAGCGCGCCAGCCACCTGCTGCCGCTGGCTGCCGAGGCCCGTGCCGAACTTGACCTGCGCCTGGAGCAGGCGCAACAGCACTTCAAGGGCGAACAGGCGCGCGAGCGGCAGCTTGAACAACAGTGCGCCTGGCTCAGCGAACAACAGCGCCTGCTGGCCCAACACGCCGAAGCCAGTGAAGCGCTCAAGGCCGCCGAGCACGCCAGCGCACAGCTCAGCGAGCAGCGCATCGACCTGCAACGCCTGGAGCGCCTGGCCCCGCAGCGCCATCAGTTCCACCGTCAGCTGGCCCTGGCCGCCCAGCTCACGCCGCTGGCCGCCGAAATCGCCGAGCAGGTACGCCAGCAGACCGAACTGCACACCCGTACCGGCGAACTGGAACAGGCGCAGCTCGCGGCACGCGACGCGCTCACGCAATGCCAGGCGCAGCACAGCGAGAACGCTCCCCGCCTGCGCCAGGCCTTTGCCGCCCAGGACGGCCTCGCCCGCCTCGACCAGGACCTGGCAAAACAGCACTCGGCCTGCCAGCAGGCTGAGCAGGACCTTGCCGAAAGCCAGCAGCACCTGCAGCAGTTGGAACAGAACCAGCAGCGCAGCCTGGAACAACTGGCCCTGATCGACACCGCGCTGGCCGACAGCCAACACCTGGCGGGCCTGGCCAATGCCTGGCAGGCCTACCTGCCGCAGCTCAAGCAGGTGATGCTGATCGGCGGTCGTCTGGCCAAGGGTCGCGAAGAACTGCCAGGCTTGCAGGCGCAGGCCAGCCAGGCCAATACCCAGCTGCAAACCCAGCGCGACAGTTTCGAACTGCTGTTCCGCGAAGCCAAGGCCGAACGCCAGGCCCTGGCCGAACAGATCGACTTGCTCGGCGGCATGCTGCAGGACAACCGCAAGCAGCAGCGTGCTGTCGAGGAACTGTCGCGCCTGCACGGTCGCGAGATGGAACTGCGCCAGCAGCTCGACGCCCTGCGTGAGCGGCAGCAACAGGCCATGCAGCAGCGCCAGCAACTGATCAGCGACGGCACATCGGCCAAGGCCCGGCTGGAAACGGCAGAACAGGCGCTCGCCCTCACTCGCCAGTTGCTCGATCGCCAACGCCTGGCGCGCAACACCAGCGTCGAAGAATTGCGCGGCCAACTGCGCGACGGCGAACCCTGCCCGGTTTGCGGCAGCGCCGAGCATCCGTTCCACCAGCCCGAAGCGCTGTTGCAGAGCCTCGGCCGCCATGACCAGGCCGAAGAAGAGGCCGCGCAGCAACAGGTCGAGGCCCTCAACGGTCAGCTGGTGGAGCTGCGCACCCAGTTGGGCGTGGTCAACGCCCAGCTCAAGGATTTCCAACAGCAGCAACAGCAACTCGGCGAACAGCTGCAGCCCTTGGTCGCACAGGTGCAGGCCCACAGTCTGTGGCCAGCCCTGGCACCGCAGGACGACAAGGCTCGCAGCGCCTGGCTCGACAGCCAGCTGCGGCGCCTGGACGAGGAAATCGGCAAGGACGAGAAGCGCCAGAGCGCCCTGCTCGCCCTGCAAAAGGACGCCGCCCGCCTCACCCAGCAGTTGCAGGCGGCGCAGGAGGCCCAGCAACAGGCCCAGCGCCATCTGGAGCAACAGCACCAGGCCTTGGCCAACGACGAGCAACAACTGGAACAAGGGCTGAAGGACCTCGCCAGCGTACTGCCGGACGACGTGCTCAAGGCCCTGAGCGACGACCCGACCCACGCTTTCGTCGCCCTCGACCAGCAGATCACCCAGCGCCTGCAGCAGCTCGAACAGCGCAAGGACGAACAGGAAGAACAGCAGGCGCGCCAGCTACAGCTGGACAAGCTGCGCGATCAGCATCAAGCACGGCTGGACACCCAGGAACAATTGCGCCAGCAACTCGCCGCCCTCGAGGCCCAGCGACAGCAGGCCCAGGCCGCGCTGGCCGAGTTGCTCGGCGAACAGCCCAGCGCCGAAGCCTGGCAACAGCATATGGACGCGCAACTGGAGCAGGCACGGGCGCTCGACGCCGATACCGCACAACACCTGCAGACGCTGCGCACCCAAGGCGTGCAGTTGGCCAGTGAGCTCAAGGCCAACGGCAATCGCCAGCAGGCACTGGAACAGGAACACCAGCAACTGCACAGCGACATCGCCCAATGGCGCGCCGAGCACTCTGAGTTGGACGACGTTGGTCTGGAGCGCCTGCTGGCCATCGACGACGCCGCCGTCAGCGCGCTGCGCCAGCACCTGCAGGAAGCCGACAAGGCCGTCGAGCAGGCGCGGGTGCTGCTGCACGAGCGCGAACAGCGCCTGCAACAGCACAGCGCCGATTCGGCCGTCCAGGCGTCGGCCGAAGACCTGCAGCAGAGCCTTGGCGAACTGCGCGAGCAATTGGCCATCCACGAACAGCACTGCGCCGAACTGCGCGCCCAACAGGCCGACGACCAGCGTCGCCAGCAGGCGCACCAGGCACTCGCCGACGACATCGACAAGGCCCGTGGCGAGCGCCAGCGCTGGGGCCGGCTCAATGACCTGATCGGCTCGGCCTCAGGCGATGTGTTCCGCAAGATCGCCCAGGGCTACAACCTCGACCTGCTGCTGCACCACGCCAACAATCAGTTGCGCCAGTTGGCCCGACGCTATCGTCTCAAGCGCGGCGGCAGCGCCCTCGGCCTGCTGGTGCTGGACACCGAGATGGGCGACGAACTGCGCTCGGTGCACTCGCTGTCGGGCGGTGAGACCTTCCTGGTCTCGCTGGCACTGGCACTGGGGCTGGCGTCGATGGCCTCGAGCACCCTGCGCATCGAGTCGCTGTTCATCGACGAAGGCTTCGGCAGCCTGGACCCCGAGTCGTTGCAGCTGGCCATGGACGCGCTCGACGGCCTGCAGGCCCAGGGGCGCAAGGTCGCGGTGATTTCCCACGTGCAGGAGATGCATGAGCGCATTCCGGTGCAGATCCAGGTACGCCGCCAGGGCAATGGCCTGAGCGATGTCGAGGTCTGCGGGTGATCCTCTATTCATTCCGCCGTTGCCCCTGGGCCATGCGTGCGCGCCTGGCCCTGCGTTATGCAGGCTGTGACGTGGAAGTTCGCGAGGTGGCGCTCAAGGACAAGCCGGCCGAACTGCTGGCCCTGTCGCCCAAAGGCACGGTGCCGGTGCTCGATACCGGGGAACGGGTGCTGGAGGAGAGTCTGGACATCATGCGCTGGGCGCTGGCGCAGGACGACCCGCAAGACTGGCGGCTGCTGGCCGATCCACTGGCGGCTGAACGGGGGGAAGCGCTGATCGCGCGCAATGACCGGGATTTCAAGGCGCAGGTCAACCTGTACAAATACGCCGAGCGCTACCCGGAGCATTCACGCGAGCATTACCGCCAGCAGGCCGAAGCCTGGCTGGCGGAGCTCGAAGGCCTGCTCGAAAACAGGCCTTTCCTGCTGGCGGACCACCCAAGCCTGACTGATGCCGCGTTGCTGCCATTGCTGCGCCAGTTCGCCGGGGTCGAACCTCAGTGGTTCGCCGAGGCGGCTTATCCGCGGGTGCGGAGCTGGTTGCAGGGATGGCTGGCATCGGACCTGTTCAAGGCGATCATGGCCCGCTGAAAAACCCATTGACCAGGTTTCTGTGGGAGTAGGCTTGCTCGCAAACACCGGCGGAGTCGGTGCCATGGCACCGTGGTGACTGCTTCGCAAGCAAGCCCGCTCCCACAAAAACCTGTCAGGGGTCGATCAGCTGCTGTGCTTGGCACTCAGGGCTGCGTGGAAATGGGCACTCTGGCGCAGGTACTGTTCGGTGTAGCTGTGGGTTTCGACAGTTTTGCCGCGGCTTTCCGACTGGGCATGAACCGGCAGTACGACGGAAGCGGAAATGGCAGAAGCGGCAATGACCGGGAAGAGATTGAAGTTCATCGGTGTGTCCTCGTCTTCGCTGTTTGACAGTGGCCCTCTTGGGCCTTGGGTCAAACTTACGCCGACGAGGCGCTTGGCTGAAATTCATTGCAGCAGTAGCGATTATCAAGCCGATTGATAGTCAATCGAGAAACTTCAGGTCCGAAGGTGCATCCTGGGGCAACGTTTGCACCGTTTCGCCAAGCTTGCCGCTACGCGGATCACGGCGCATGACCACGATCTGGTTGCTCTTCTGGTTGGCCACCAGCAGGAAGTTGCCGCTTGGATCCAGGGTGAATTCCCGGGGATGATCGCCTTCCACCGAGCGACGCTGCAGCAAGGTCAACTGGCCGTCGTCCTTACCCACGGCGTAGACCACGATCTGGTTGGCGCTGCCGCGGTTGCTGACGTACAGGAAACGTCCATCGGCGGACAAGTGCAGGCCGCCCGCGGCCTTGGCGGCAGGTTCGGTGCTGTCGGCCAACGGCAGGCGCTGACGCTCGAGCAACGCACCGTCCAGAACGTCGAAGGCCACCACCTCGGCACTCATTTCCAGCGTGAGGTAGGCATGCCGTCCTTTGGCATCGAACAGCAGATGCCGTGGCCCGCTGCCTGGCGGCAAGGTGACGAATGCGGGTATCGCCGGGCTCAGCGGCCGGTCGGCACTGGCACCGTCGTAGCGGTAGATGAACACCTTGTCGGCGCCCAGGTCACTGGCATACAGGTGGCGCCCATCGGGCGACTGGACCACCGAGTGCACATGGGCACCGGTCTGGCGCTCGGGATTGACCTTGCTCGGGGCATGGCGCAACTGCTGTAGCACCGCCTTGAGCTTGCCGTCGCGCGCCACCGGGACCACCACCAGGCTACCGCCAGGATCGGGCGCCACGGCGTAGTTGGCGACGAACAGGTAGCGCTGGTCGTGACTGAGGCTGGCGTGGGTCGGTTCATCGCCCAGGCTGGCGACCTGGTTCAGCGGCGTTATCTCGCCTTTGCCACTCACGCCAAAGCTGCTGATGTGGCCCGCGGGCGTCTCGTTCACCGCGAACAGTTGACGCTGGTCGGCAGACAGTACCAGCCAGGACGGGCTGACAGCCTTGACCACCTGCTGGGCTGGTGTGGCGATCTGGCCACTGCGCGGGTCGAATTGATAACGGTAGATGCCTTGGCTGGCACCTTCGGTGTAACTGCCGACCAGCAAGGTGGCAGCCTGGGTGTGGATCGACAGGCTCATCAGACTAGCGGTCAGCAGGCTCTTGGAGGTCAGCTTCATCTTCGTCATCTTCCGGGGCGCGAAACGCACTCATCAAGACTAGACGGTGTTCTGCTTGGGCATCGTCGAGCAGCCAATCGTTCCCCTCTGCCCGCGCAGCGGCGATCTGTTCGGGGGTGAAGCTCCAGCGGCGCAACTGGCGCCCGTCCATGCATTCGATGGTGAGGCCAGAGCTGTCGCAGGTGAATTCGAAGGCGTGCAGGCCGTCGATCAGGAGCATGTCGCAGGTTTGCAGGGCGGTTACGAGAGGGGGCATGGGTGCACCTTGGGGTAGGAAGGTGGCCATTATATCTTCGGATCACTGCAAGAGGCCTTGAAACTGTGCAGGAGCGGCCTTGCGCCGCTCCTGCACGAATGGCGTCAGTTTCCTCAATGGGCGAAGATCGAGCCCCCCTCCTTGCCCACCATCTTCTCGGGCTTGATCAGGAACCGTGCCAGCGCCGGCAGCAGCCACAACGCGCCGAACATGTTCCACAGCAGCATGAAGGTCAGCATCAGGCCCATGTCGGCCTGGAACTTGATCGCCGAGAAGATCCAGGTGCACACGCCGATCGCCAGGCACAGGCCGGTGAACAGCACCGCCTTGCCGGTGGAGCGCAGGGTCTCGTAATAGGCTTCCTGCAGCGGCAGGCCCGCACGCAGGAAGCTTTCCAGACGGCTGTAGATGTAGATGCCGTAGTCCACACCGATGCCCACGCCGAGGGCGACCACTGGTAGCGTCGCGACCTTCACGCCAATGCCCATGAACGCCATCAGCGCGTTGCCCAGTACCGAGGTCAGGACCAGCGGCAGAACGATGCACAGGGTGGCGGCGAAGGAGCGGAAGGTGATCATGCACATCACCGCCACGCAGATGTACACCAGGATCAGGATGGTCAGCTCGGCCGACTTGATCACCTCGTTGGTGGCCGCCTCGATGCCGGCGTTACCGGCCGCCATGAGGAACTGCAGGCCTTCCTTGTTGTGCGCATCGGCAAAGGCCTTGGCCGCCGTGGTGACGCGCTCGAGGGTCTCGGCCTTGTGGTCGTTGAGGAACACCAGCACCGGTGCCAACGAGCAGTCGGCGTTGTACAGGCCGTCTGCGCGGGCGATGGAGTTGTTGAGGATGTCCGGGTTGCGCGAGAGGGTCTCCCACTTCAGGCTGCCCTCGTTCATGCCCTTGATGACCTGCTTGGACACGGTCACCAGGGAGATGGTCGACTGCACGCCCGGCGTGTTGTCCATGGTCCACATCAGCTCGTCGATCGGCGCCATGGTCGAGTGGATCGAGCAGCTCTCTGCCGGGGTCTTGACCATGATCACCAGCACATCCGAACTGGTCGAGTAGTTGTTGATGATGAAGCTGTTGTCCTGGTTGTAGCGCGAATCCGGACGCAGCTCCGGCGCGCCCTGGTCGAGGTCGCCGATCTTCAGGTTCTGGCTGTACCAGAGACCGCCGGCAAAGGCGACCAGCGCGAGCGCGATCGACACCGGTGCCACCTTGGGGCTGGCGAAGTTCGACAGCAGGCGCCAGAACGGGTGCTCGCAGACCGCGTCCTTCTTGCTGCGGGCGATGGCCTTCTGGCTGATGCCGACGTAGCTGATCGCGACCGGCAGCAGGATCAGGTTGGTGAAGACGATGACCGCCACACCGATCGAGGCCCCGATGGCCAGTTCGCGGATCACGCCAATGTCGATGATCAGCAAGGTGATGAAGCCCACGGCGTCAGCGAGGATGGCGATCATCCCCGGCAGGAACAACTGGCGGAAGGTGCGCCGCGCTGCGGTCAGGGCGTTGTCGGCATCGCTGGACTGCAAGGCGATGCCGTTGATCTTCTGCACCCCGTGGGAGATACCGATGGCGAAGATCAGGAACGGCACCAGCATCGAGTAAGGATCGAGGCCGAAGCCGACCGCATGCATCAGCCCTAGCTGCCATACCACCGCCACCAGCGTGGTGATGAGCACGGCGATGGTGCTGCGAATGCACCAGGTGAACCAGTACAGCAACGCCCAGGTGATGACCAGCGCAACCCCGAAGAACATCGCCACCATCACCAGGCCGTCGATCAGGTCACCGACCTTCTTGGCGAAGCCGACGATGTGGATCTTCACGTTCGGGTTCTGCGCCTGGAACTTGTCGCGGATCTTCTCTTCCAGTTGGTGGGAGAATTTCTGGTAGTCCAGCTTGGTCAGCTTGCCCGGGTCTTGTGGGTCGGGGAAGTTTTCCAGCAGCGGAATGTCGACGATGCTCGACTTGAAGTTGTTGGCCACCAGGCGCCCGACCTGGCCAGACTTGAGCACGTTGTCACGCAAGGTGTCGAGGCTGTCCTGCGAGCCATTGTAGGTGTTGGGGATGACCTCGCCGCCGGAGAAACCCTCCTCGGTCACCTCGCTCCAGCGCACGCTCGGGCTCCACAACGACTTCAGCCCGGCACGGTCGACGCCGGGGATGTAGAACACCTCGTCGTGGATCTGGCGCAGGGTCTCCATGTAGTCCTTGTCGAAGATGTCGCCGTTGACCGCCTCGACCGAAATGCGCACGGTGTTGCCGAGGTTGGCCAGGTCATTGCGGTGCTCCATCATCTGTTCGATGAACGGGTGCTGCAGCGGGATCATCTTCTCGAAGCTGGTGGAGGGGCGAATCTGCGTGGCCTGCCAGAACAGGAAGATGCTCACCAGCACGCACAGGGCGATGACCACGGGGCGGTTGTTGAAGATCAGCCGCTCGAGCAGGGTGGCCTTGTCCTTGTGGTGGGGCATGTTGAAATTCTCCGGACGGGTCATGGCCGAGCCTCCTCGGCGCCTTCGGCGGTGGCCAGGTGTACGCCACCCTGCCCCACCAGCAGCAGGCCGCCATCGGCCAGACCGCTGACACCGGACAGCGCGATGCGATCGGCGCGGTTGTAGACCGTGAACGTCTCACCGTCGTCGCGGCTGCGTAGCACGCTCCCACCGTTGCCGACCACGACGAGGCTGCCATCATCGAGAAGCGTAGCGTTTGCCAGGCCGAATTCGAGCGCCCCCCGTCCCGCCTCCAGCGGGATGGCTTGCCAGGTGTCGCCAAAGTCGGTGGAGCGGAACAGGTTGCCGCGCAGCCCGTAAGCCAGCAGCGTGTGCGCTTGCCCAGTGCCGGTCACGCCGAACAGCGAACCCTCGTAGGGGCTTTCGACGTGCGACCAGGTCTGGCCGTCGTCGCTGGAGCGGAACATGCTGCCCTGCTCGCCCACGATGAACAGGCCGGCATCCTTCACCTGGGTGATGCCATTGAGGTGCAACTGGTCGGGGTTGTCGAGACGCTCGGCGACGTCCTGCCAGTTCTGCCCACCGTCGGTGGTTTCCAGCAGCGCACCATAGGCGCCGACGGCGAAGCCGTGCTGGGCATCGACGAAACGCACGTCGAGCAGCGGGGCTTCACGGGAGAGGTCTTCGAACTGCTTGCTCCAGGTTGCCCCGCCGTCGTTGCTGGCGAGAATCTGCGCGTCATGGCCGACTGCCCAACCACGCTTGTCGTCGAGGAAGAACACGGCGGTGAGCAGTTGACGGGTTGGCACCCGAGCCTGAGTCCAGGTCTTGCCCTGGTCGTCGGAGAACAGGATATGGCCGCGATCGCCGACCACCACCAGGCGCTTGCCGGCGTGCACGGCGTCGATCAGCAGGCTCTGGCTGGCCTTGGCCGATTCCACCGAATATTCGGCCACGGCCGCGGCCTGTGCGGTACCTGCCCATGTGCCCAGCGCCAGTAACGCGCTGGCCGTCAACGCCAAGGCTCCGCGCCTGGCATCCGCCTTCAGCCATTCCCTCATGACCGCCCCCTGTTGTGTTCTTGTAGTGGGTCAATGCCTTGCAGGTACTGCGAAAACCCTTGATCCAGAGCCCTGCAATAGCTTTGGGCCATCCTATCGGGGAAAATCGCGCGAACACAACGGGCGGGACGTTATGTTTTGTTAACCGCCAAAAAGCATCGCGGGCAAGCCCGCTCCCTGATCCTCGTGGGAGCGGGCTTGCCCGCGAATAGGCCAGCCCGGTTTAAAAGTAAATCAAGCCAGGCTCTTGCTCACCACCTCATACACATCACTGGACAATGCCCCGGAAGCGAGAATCCGCTCCAGCTCGCCCTTCATCAGCGCCTGACGCGCGGCATCGTACTTGCGCCAGCGGGTCAGCGGCGCCAGTTGGCGCGAAGCGATCTGCGGATTGAGCGCGTTGAGCTCGATCACCAGGTCCGCCAGGAAGCGATAACCCGAACCGTCGCCGGCGTGGAAGTTGACCAGGTTCTGCCCGGCAAAGGCGCCAACCAGCGCGCGCACCTTGTTCGGGTTCTTCAGGGTGAAGGCCGGGTGCTGCATCAACGCCTTGACCCGCGCCAGCCCGCCCGGAAGGCTGCTTGCCGCCTGCACGCTGAACCACTGGTCCATGACCAGGGGGTTGTCCTTGAAGTGCTCGGCGAAGGCCTCCAGCGCCTTGGCGCGCTCGGCTTCGAACGGCGAGTTGACCAGCACTGCCAGCGCGGTCAGGCGCTCGGTCATGTTGTCGGCGTGCTCGAACTGCTCGAGGGTCGCTTCCAGCACCTGCGACTTGCCGGTTAGCATCAGGTACGACAGCGCGATGTTCTGCAGGCTGCGGCGGGCGAAGTGCTCGGCTGCGGCTACATAAGCAGTGCTGCGCGACACCTGGCGGTTGGCCTGGTAGCGCGCCCACAGCGCATCGAACAACTGCTCGGCGATCTGCTTGCGGGCGAACTCGCGGGCCGCGTGAATCGCGTCGACGTCAGCCACCTGGCTGATTTCGGTGAGGTAGGCCTCGCCGGGCAGCGACAGCATCTCGGCGACCATGGCCGGGTCCAGCGACTCGTTGCCCAGCACCGTACCCAAGGCGGTGATCAGCCGTGGGTCGAGTTTCAGCGCTTCGCCGCGCTGATGCTGGCCGATCAGCTCCTGCAGCACCTGCACGGCCAGCTGCTGGCCCGCTTCCCAGCGGTTGAAGCCGTCGCTGTCGTGCTGCATGAGGAACATCAGCTGGTCGCGGTCGTAGGGGAAGCTCAGCTTGACCGGCGCACTGAAGCCACGCAGCAACGACGGAAGCGGCTTGGCGACGATGCCCTGGAAGGTGAAGGTCTGCTCGGCCTCGGTCACCGACAGCACGCGCTGGGTAGCGACGTCAGCAGCTGTTTCACCGGCCAATTGCAGCGGCAGGTCATTGCCCTGAGCATCGAGCAGCCCCAACGCCACCGGAATCACGAATGGCAGCTTGTCGAGCTTGTCCGGCGTCTGCGGGCAGCTCTGACGGAAGGTCAGGCTGTAGGTCTGCGCCGCGGCATCGTAGGTTTCGTTGACCTCAAGACGCGGCGTGCCAGCTTGGCTGTACCAGCGCTTGAACTGGGTCAGGTCGACGCCGTTGGCGTCTTCCATGGCCTTGATGAAGTCGTCGGTGGTCACCGCCTGGCCATCATGACGTTCGAAGTACAGGTCGCTGCCCTTGCGGAAGCCCTCGGCGCCCAGCAGGGTACGGACCATGCCTACCACTTCGGCGCCCTTCTCGTACACGGTCAGGGTGTAGAAGTTGGAAATCTCGATGAAGCTGTCCGGACGCACCGGATGGGCCATGGGGCCGGCATCTTCGGCGAACTGGTGGGTGCGCAGGTAGGCGACGTCCTCGATGCGCTTGACCGTGCGCGAGTTCATGTCGGCGCTGAACTCGGCATCGCGGAACACCGTGAAGCCTTCCTTGAGCGACAGTTGGAACCAGTCGCGGCAGGTCACGCGGTTGCCCGACCAGTTGTGGAAGTATTCGTGGGCGACCACCCCTTCGACGCGCTGGTGGGCGGCATCGGTGGCGGTTTCGGCGCGGGCCAGCACGCAACTGGAGTTGAAGATGTTCAGGCCCTTGTTTTCCATGGCGCCCATGTTGAAGTCGTTGACCGCGACGATCATGAAGATGTCCAGGTCGTATTCACGGCCGTAGACTTCTTCGTCCCAGCGCATGGACTTCTTCAGGCTGACCATCGCGTGGTCGCACTTGTCGATGTTCTCGGGTTCGACGTAGATGCGCAGGGTCACGTCGCGACCCGACTGGCGGGTGAAGCTGTCCTCGACGCACCAGAGATCGCCCGCGACCAGCGCAAAGAGGTAGGCCGGCTTCTTGAACGGATCTTCCCAGGTTGCCCAGTGACGGCCGTCTTCTGCCGGGCCGCTGCCGACCGGGTTGCCATTGGACAGCAGCACCGGGTAGCGGTGCTGCTCGGCGATCACCGTGGTGGTGAAGGTGCTCATCACATCCGGGCGGTCGAGGTAGTAGGTGATCTTGCGGAAACCTTCGGCTTCGCACTGGGTGCAGAACATCTTGCCGGACTTGTACAGGCCTTCCAGCGCGGTGTTGCTTTCCGGGTGGATCTTCACGCTGGTGTCGAGGGTGAAGCGCTCAGATTTGGGGTGGAGGGTCAGGCTGCTGTCATCGAGCTGGTAGTCACCGGCCTGCAGCTCCTGGTCATCCAGCGCGGCGCGCTGCAGCTCCAGCTGCTGGCCATCGAGCACCAGCGGCGGCAGGCCGGCGCCGCGCTCGGGGTTGCGGCGCATGACCAGTTGCGCATGGACCAGCGTGTGGTCCTCGAACAGCTCGAAGGTCAGGTGCGTCTCGTCGATCAGGTACTCGGGCGCCTGATAGTCCTTGAGGTAGATCACTTGCGGTTGTTCGGTACGCATGGTGACGATCCTTTTACTGGAGCACGGCCAGCTGGTAGGCCGTGTACTTGCGAATATTGATCACGCCGGTGTCGAAGATCAGGTACTGGCCCTTGATGCCCAGCAGCGTGCCTTCCACCACCGGGTCCTTGTCCAGGTTGAAGCTGACGATCTTCTTCGGGTAGGCCTGGACCGGGTAGCGCATCTCGACCACTTCGGCGTCGGGCAACGGTTGGATCGCCTGCAGGCCGAAGCGGCCTTGCAGCTCGCGCAGGCCTTCGGCGCAGGCATCGAAGATCTGTTCGCGCACCGCGACCAGGTCCAGTACCTCGGCATCGCCCTTGAGCAGGGTGCGCCAGTTGGTGCGGTCCGGTACCTGGCTGCGCAGCAGGTCTTCGACCAGGCCCGACTGCTGGCGAGTGGCCACGCGCATGATCGGCAGTGCCTGGCTGGCGCCCTGGTCGAGCCAGCGTGTGGGCAGTTGCGTGGCACGGGTAATGCCCACCTTGATGCCCGACGAGTTGGCCAGGTACACCACATGGTCGGTCATGCAGAACTGCTCGCCCCACGACGGCTCGCGGCAGGTGCCGGCGTCGTAGTGGCAGCGTTCAGGGGCCATGATGCACACATCGCACTGGGCCAGCTTGGTCATGCAGGGGTAGCAGTAGCCCTGGCTGAAACTGGTCTTGGTGCGCTTGCCGCAATGGGTGCAGTGGATCGCACCGAGGTATTCCAGACGCAGCGACTGGCCGATCAACGGGTTGACCGGCACCTGCTCCTCACCGAGGCGAAAGCTGTACTGCACGACCGGTGCTTCGAGACGCACCGCCATCTTGCTCAAGGAGCCACGAGCGAGTTCGATCAATGTACCGAGTCCGACTTGAACAGGATGTTGGGGATCGGCGCGGACTTGGAGGCGCATTCCTGCGGCCCCATGTAGCCGGTGCGCTCTTCCT
The DNA here is from genome assembly GCF_001636055.1 of Pseudomonas putida. Lineage (NCBI taxonomy): Bacteria > Pseudomonadati > Pseudomonadota > Gammaproteobacteria > Pseudomonadales > Pseudomonadaceae > Pseudomonas > Pseudomonas putida. Next base: position 2,297,948 of record NZ_CP011789.1, on the reverse strand, counting down.
CGGGCAGGTTCTGGATTTCCCAGGCAATCACCGCTTGCAGCGACAGCTCCTTCTGCTCGGCGGTGAGCTTGCGGCCATCGGACCATTTGCCGATTTCCACCGCCGTCTTCAGGCTCTGGTAGATCTCGGGGGTGATGTTTTCGATCATTTGCGCGAAAGTGGACATGAGCGTCTCCTAAATCAAGCCGACAGTTTACGCCGCGCCAGCAGTCCACCCAAGAGGCCTGTCAGGCATCCGATGAGCAGCCCGCCGACGTGTGCGGCATTGGCGATCTGGCCGAAGCCGAGCTGGCCGACCACACCACTGAGGCAGATCACCAGCCAGATGAGCATCATCACCAGCACGCCGCGAGGCAGGCTGAACAATGGGGTGGGCGCCAGCCACTGGTAGAGCCAGAGGTAACCGAGCAAGCCATAGAGCACTCCGGACAAGCCACCGAACAGGTTCGGGCCGCCGATGAAATGCTGGGCCAGGTTCGACACCAGGCTGAACACCAGGGTCAGCGCCAGCAACGCCCAGGGCCCCTGGCGCAATTCGATGCGCCGCCCCAGCTCCCAGTACCACAGCCCGTTCATGGCCAGGTGCAGAACGCCGAAGTGCAGCAGCATGGGCGACACCAGGCGCCACCACTGGCCCTCGCCCAGGCTCTGGGCCAGCGGCACGAAATAGAGGTAGTCGCCCTGTACCTGGTAGTCCTGGAAGGTGAACCAGCTCAGGGTCGAGAGGTTTTCGCCCAGGCCGGTCAAGCCAACGACGGCCATGCACAGCAGCAGCATCCCCGCGGTAACCTTGCAGGCGCGCAACTGTTCCTTCAGCGGGGGCCGGGCCGGCTCGCTCGCCGGCAAGCCTGCGTCCATGACCGGCTCCACGTCGGCATTGCCGTCAGGGTAGCGCCGGTAGAGGTCAAGCACCTGGGCGGCCATGGCGGGCGGTACCCAGAGCACCTGCTCACTGCCCTCCTCGACCACCCGGTGCGGCACCTCGAGGCGCCGCAACAGGGCAACGAAACCACTGAGGTCGACACCCAGCGGCAGACGCATCACTTCGACCACGTTCATTGGCTGGCCTGCGGTCGGTCGACATCGACCCAGACGAACTTGTGCGGGTCGATGCGGGTTTCGTCGTCCAGTCGGTAGGCGGCCAGCTTGCCGTAGAGCACCGCGCTGTAGTCCAGGCAGGCCAGGTTGGCGCGAATCGGCGCGGGGTGGCCGCTGCGCCAGTAATGGCCGACGAACAGCAGTGGCTCATCCTCCGAATAACGCAGCAGCGCGTTCTTCTGGCTGTGGCTGAGCGGCGCGCGGGCCACTTCCTCGGGCAGCGCATCAGGTTGGAACACGATGTCGCCATAGGTTTGTGGGTCTTCTTCCCAGAACTTGGTGCGGAAGAAGGCGCGGGTCAGACCGTCGCCGCCGGTCAGCGTGAGACCGTCCGGCAGGCGCATGTCGGTGCCGCGCAGCAGGCGGTTGCACACGGTCGAGGCGAAGCTTCCCGACACCGCCGAGGCCTGCACGAAGTGTTCGTCGATACGGCCGTCCGGGTACTGGGCGCGCAACTGTGCGATCAGTTGATGATCCCAGCAGGCATGCACCAGACGGAAACGCCCGGCGTCGACGAACAGCGGCAGGGTGTAGAACCACTGGATGAAATCGTGCCAGTCGCCGGGATGCTGGGCGAACTGGGTGAGGGTCTCGTCGATCAGGCGGGCATGACGCGGCGTGTGCTCACGCACGAAGGCCTTGCCGCTGCCGGGGAGTGCCGGCGTGACCCAGCCCAGGGCGTTGTACTCGTGATTGCCCATGATGCAGTGGGCCTGGCCGGCTTCGACCATGTCGTGGACGATATGCAGCGCCTCGCGGATGCGCGGGCCACGGTCGACGATGTCGCCGAGGAACAGCGCCTGGCGCCGCGGATGGCGCCAGACACCGCCCGTCCGCGTGTAGCCAAGGGTGTCGAGCAGGCGTTCGAGGGTCAACGCACAACCGTGAACGTCGCCGATGATGTCGAAACTGCGTGCCGGATCGAGCATCAGTCGTCCCTGCCCCCCAGGCGACTGCCCCAGCCAAGCTTGGTGCGGCAGACTTCGTAGTAGTTATGATCCAGTGGATGGATCAGGCGCAGCTTCTGCGGCTTCTTGCTCACCGTGATGGTGTCGCCTGGAGCGCAGGTGAAGTGGTTCTGCCCATCGCAGGAGACCTGTGGGTAGATCTGCAGGTCCTTGGCGACGACGATCTTCAGCTCGCTGTTGCCATCGACCACGATCGGCCGGCCAGACAGGGTGTGCGGGTACATCGGCACGATGACGATGGCATCGAGCTTGGGGTGCATGATCGGGCCGCCGGCAGACAGCGCATAGGCGGTGGAGCCCGTGGGCGTGGCGACGATCAGGCCGTCGGCCTTCTGGCTGCAGACGAACTGGCCGTCGATGTAGATCTCGAACTCGATCATCCGCGTCGACTTGCCCGGGTGCAGCACCACATCGTTGAGCGCGTCGCCCTGGCCAATGGCCTCGTTGTGGCGGCGAACCTCGGCCTGCAGCAGGAAGCGGTTCTCGACCAGGTAGTGGCCGTCGAGCACCTCGGCGACCTTGGTTTCCAGCTCGTCGGGGCGAATGTCGGTGAGAAAGCCGAGGTTGCCGCGGTTGATGCCCAGCACCGGGATGTTATGCCGGGCCAGCGCTCGAGCGGCGCCCAACAAACTGCCGTCGCCACCGACGACGATGACCAGGTCACAGACCTCGCCCAGCAGCTTGCGCGTGGAGGTCTGCAGGCCGTGGCCCGGCAGCACTTCGGCGATAGTGTCCTCGAGGATCACGTGCAGGTGGCGCTCGAGCAGGAACTTCTTCAGTCGGCGAATGGTGTCGAGCACCTGCGAGCTGCCGAGGCGTCCGATGATACCGATATTGCGAAATTGCTCCATGGGGCTCCTGCAAGGCTCTGCGGCGGGTGACAATGCCTGGATTATGGGCGAAACGACCGGCCAGCGGCAAACCGGCTATGCTCGCAGGATGACACCCTTCACCGACCTCCACGCCCTGCCCCGCCAGCTCCGCCACCCTGCCGTGCGTGATCTGGCGTGGACGCTGCTGTCGCCGCCGCTGCTGAGCGAACCGCCCTGCCCGCAACGCCATCCGCTGGCGGCCAGCGGCTGGGCGGACGATCCGGGGCGGTTACACGACTGGCTGCTGGCTCTGGACCATGATGCGCAGCCCTTGCAGACGTGGCTGGCGCGCCTCACCAGCCGGCGGTTGGGGCTGTACTACGAAAGCCTCTGGCAGTTCGCCCTGCAACAGGCACCCGGTGTCGAGCTGCTGGCCGCCAACCTGGCGATCCGCCAAGGCGGGCAAACCTTGGGTGAGCTGGATGTCCTGCTGCGCGATCGCACGGGTGACCACCACCTGGAACTGGCGATCAAGCTTTACCTCGGGCCGGATCAGGCTGATGCCCACGACCCGGCGCAGTGGCTGGGGCCAGGCTGTCACGACCGCCTGGGCAGCAAGCTGGCGCACCTGGTCGCACATCAGTTGCCGATCTCGGCTCGGGCCGAAAGCCGGGAAGTCCTGAATCAACTGCAGGTGGGCGATGTGCAGTCGCACCTGTGGCTGGGTGGCTATCTTTTCCATCCATGGCCAGGGCAACTCGCCTCACCCTTCGGGGCAAACCCTGCGCACCTGCGCGGGCGCTGGCTGCATCGACGCGAGTGGGCGCAATATGCCAGCGCTCACCCAACGGCACTCTGGCAACCGCTGCAACGCCATGCCTGGCTGGCACCTGCACGGGTCGAGGCTGGGGATCGCTGGGGGGCGGCGGGTTTTGCAGCCTGGCTGTGGCGCCTGGAGGAAGGAGCCGCGGCACAATTGCTGGTGAGGTTGGAGGAGGATGGTGAAGGCGCCTGGCAAGAGGCGGAGCGAGTGTTTCTGGTGAGTGACAGCTGGCCACACTTACCGGGATGACCTAGGACCAGTGCTGGAGAAAATGCCGTTCCGAGCCCAAAAATCAACGAAACAACCGACCTGAAACAACGAAAAATTACCAATCGACGCGCTAAAGTCCACATCAGGCGCCAGCAAGAGCGCCCATCCAACCTGATGACGAGGACCGACCATGGTTTCATCCACTCCCGCGCCACACTATGCGCGCCTGTCCATCACCTTGCACTGGCTGATGCTGGTGCTGCTCGCCGCCGTCTATGCCTGCATCGAGCTGCGCGGCTTGTTCCCCAAGGACAGCGCCGAGCGCGACCTCATGAAGAGCCTGCACTTCATGCTCGGGCTCACCGTGTTCGTGCTGGTATGGCTGCGCCTGGCCATGCGCCTGGCACGCCCGACACCGCCTATCGTGCCCAAGCCACCCGCCTGGCAGACCGGCCTCTCCCATCTGGTCCACGTGCTGTTGTACCTGCTGATGATCGGCATGCCACTGGCCGGCTGGCTGATCCTCAGCGCTGCGGGCAAGCCGATACCATTCTTTGGGCTGGAGCTGCCTGCACTGATCGGCCAGGATCCGGACCAGGCAAAGTTCATCAAGGGCTGGCATGAACGCATCGGCACCTGGGGCTACTGGCTGATCGGGCTGCATGCCGTTGCCGGGCTGTACCACCACTACGTACGCCGGGACAACACACTGCTGCGCATGCTGCCTTACAAGTAGCCGCGCCGCCCCTGCAGGCCACCGGTATGAACGAAGATCAGGCGGGTGCCGGGTGAAAATCGCCCGGCCTCGACCTGCTCACGCAGCGCCCACAGCGCCTTCCCTGTGTAGAGCGCTTCGAGTGGCAGACCGCTGTACCGCTCGCTGTCTGCGATGAATGCCAGCAACGCGTCATCGCGCCGGGCGAATCCGCCGCGGCAGGCGTCGTGCAGGCAATAGCCCGCTGTACCCACCAGTTGCGCAATGCCCTGCTCCACACCATGATCGCGCGGCACCGCCAAGGCGCCATGCACCGGATGCGCGCCCTGCTCGGCCAGTACCAGGCCTGCCAGCGTGGTGCCGGTGCCCACCGCCAGCCACCAGGCGTGGTAATCATCCCAACCGATCGACGCCAATTGCGCTTGTGCCTGCTCGACGATCTGCCCACATCCCAAGGCACCTTCCACACTGCCCCCACCTTCGGGGATGCAATGCCAGCCGGGATAACGCGCCTGCCAGGGTTGCCAGAAGCCTGGCGCGTGGCGCGCCCGATAACCACCGTAGCCCAACCAGTGCAAGGTCATGCCCAGCGCTTCCAGATCACGGACGGTCGGGGTGTCTTGCCGCTGGCCTCGCAACAACCCGACGGTGGCGAAGCCGAAGCGCCTGCCCGCAGCGGCCAAGGCGTGCAAATGATTGGAATGGTTGCCGCCCAGACTGATCAGGCCAGGTGCGTTGGCCTTCCGGGCAGCACGCAGGTGATGCTGCAGCTTGAACCACTTGTTGCCACTGACCAGTGGGTCGATCAGGTCCAGACGCAACACCGCGCACGCCACACCGGCGTGCGCCAACCAGGGCAGGTGCAGACTTTGCAGGGGCGCGGCGGTGGAGCCGGAAAGTCCATCGAACATCTATAGCCCCCCGAAAAGCCCGCACGTTAGCAGGTCAACGGCGCCCCGTCTTCCAGCTGTGGGCGTTACCGACATTGATGTAGTCTTCCAGTGGCGTCAGCAGCGCGGAAACGCGCTTCACCCATTCAAATACCGCGCGCTCGGGACGTACGCCGTTGTCCTGCGAGTGGAAGATATACAGCTTCGCCTCGGTCAAGGCCTTCTCGATCGCGCTGGCGCTGTGCCGCATCGTATTGAGCAGACCAGGGCCAGTCACCTGGGATACCTCACGCATGTACTCGGTGAAACCAGGATCGGAAAACTTCGGACGATGCCCAAGCTTGCGGCTAGCGCTGAAACGCTGGGACATTTCCCGCAACACCGCATCGAGCAATGGGTTGCCCTTGAGCGAGGCGAAATGACTGTTGTTGGGGCCGTTGAGCATCAGGGTCGCGTTGCTCACCACCCCGCCCACCGCCAGTTGCCCAGGGCGCAATGTCAACTGAGGCAGCGGGCGGAGCAGCACATCGTCCATGTCCATGTACACCCCGCCCAACTCATCTATCAACTTGTAGCGCAAGGCGTCGCAGGCCGCCGCATAGTTGCGGGTTTCCGGCCGCAGGAAGAACTTGAACACCTCACCCTGCGGACCCTCCTCGAAATCCTTGAAGAACGCGTCTCCCTTCAAGGACGTGCAGGTTGCTCCTGGGTAGCGCGAGCGTAGCTTGCGCAGCTGCAACGCATTGTTCACCCCCCATCCACTGCGGCCTAGAAAATGCAGATGCAACTGATAACCGCCAGCCCGTGCCATCTCGATGTTGCCCTTGAGCGTGGAGTCGTGAGACGCAATCAGACTGTCTGCGCTGCCGATCCAGATCTGGTGGATAACCTTCGGGAGCAGCTCCAGCCCACTGCTCGGCGGCAGCTCTGGTAACACCGGCCGCTGGAGACACTCCAGTTCCAGGCGCGCTTGCTGGCGCTCCAATCGAGAAGCCGTAGCGCCAGGGTCAACGGCGCCCAGATAGGTATTCGTCTGCTCATCCCGCCGGTAATAACGACCTTTGGAAGATGAGTACCAGCAGCAATAATCCAGATCGAACATCACCTCCACCTCCTGGGCGCCGTCCATGATGCGGAAAGTCCTGCCACTGCTATTGGCGCTTTCTCGGACCCCGCGCATCACCTTCACCGGCATTGGCCGGACCGGCAGCGGTTGATCCATTCCGCCCAGCAGCCCCGGGCGGCGCACGATCAGCCAGTCGCCTGTACGTGGATCACGTTCGATTCTTGGATCGGGATTGGAAAACAACGAGCGGCTTTGAACCCCGTCGCCTGACCCGATATAAAAAGTCGAAGTGCGTTGCAGCGGGTCACGCACTTCGTAGACGGGGTAGTAACGGCCCTGCAAAGACACGTTCAACCGGCCATCGAAGACCAGTAACCCCTTGCGCAGGCCGTGAGAAATGACAAAGAGCGCGCCCTGAGGCTTGGGCACTTCGTCGATCGCGACGACCGACCGTAAACCGCTGCCGCCCACCAGTCGCAGCGGCACTCCCGAAGCAGCGGGAGCCCTGAACCGGTAGAACTTTGCGTTAGCCAGGCCGCTCAGGCTGGTCAAGGCCTCGAGGGCATAGGTTCCGGCCTGCTCGCGCTGCCCGCTGGCCAGCGCCGCATAGCTGTTGAACATGTAATAACCAAGCTCTGCCAGGTCGAGCACGGTCATGACCCGCGCGGGAATCAGCGCGCTCAGCACGCGGAACACGGTGACGGCGATATCCAGGCCTCGCTCCAGCCGCAACTCGGCATCGGAAACCGCCAGGCTGTTACCTTCGGCCACCAGATAAGCGATGCGATAATTGAAAATTGCCTTGCCTATCGGTTGGTTGAGGGTTTGCGTCGCCAGCTCTGCACCGGCCTTGCCATCAGCGATGCGGAGCAACAGAGGCAAGGCGGTCCCGAGCTGATGACGGCCGAACCGCGACACCCAGTATTCAGTGCTTGCAGGCCACGGCGACGTCCGTTGCAGACCCTCGAGCTCTTGGGCCAGCACGCTGCGCAGAGCCCTGCGAGAGCTGTGGCGCCTGAACGGCTTGCCAGATGGATGGCCGGGTGTATAGCAGATCAGTGACGACTCACCGACTTCATGGAAGATCAGCACGTCACGCAGGGAGTTGCCACCCAGCGTGAGCAGCTGCAACTCGGCACGCTGCCCTTCGCGTATTGGCCGCTGGTCCGGCGATGGATGATCCAGAATGTCCTGGACAGCCTGATACCCGGAATCGTCAAGGTCACCGGTAGCATGCGCCAGGAACGCATCGAGCCGCAGACGTTTCTCGAACAGGCTTGTCGCAGCATCGTGGCGCCGCTGGTGCAGGCCCTTGGTTTCGCCATCGGAAGGTGTCTTCAACGCGTCGCTGATTGCTTGTAGATAGTGCGCCTGCAGGTCCAGCCGCTGGATCAGGCTGCCCAGCCGAGTACTGGAAAGATAGCGTGACTGAGCCTGAGTAACGCCACTGAATTCGACCGTCCAACTGGCGTCGGCCCTGGCATCCATGCGCATGGCGATGTATTCGAGCAACGAGCACTCGCTCTGCACGCTTTGCGCCTGTCCAGGATCAGGAGTGACGCCCGGCGCAAGTTCCGACTCTGGCAATTCGGGGCTGTATTCGACGACGTCGATCTCGACGGTGACAGCACGGGGGTCCAAATCCTGCCCGTCCTTGCGCAATTCGGTGCGAATCCGATCACGGGCGAAATCCTCGAACGCGGGTAACTGCTGCCAATAGTCCTCGGCGAGGCTCTGCTGCTGGGCAATGTCCAGCAACAGGCCATCCAGTATGTCTTGCTGCGCTTGGCCAAGGTTGCGCAGACCATCCGGTAGTTGCGCCCGCAACGACTGGCGTTCGGCCTCGAACGCCAACAACACCTGCGTTGAACGTGCACGCGATACATCCAGGCCGATACGATCATCCCATACACCGGGCTGCTCGCAGGTCGCGCTCGCGCGCCACGCCTCGCACTGCTGTCTGGCCAGGTGCTCGAACGGATTGCCCTCGATCACCCCCGCTCTCACTTCGAAGCTTGCGTCTTCGCGCTCCCATTCTTCCAGCAACGCCTGCTGCGCCTCCGGTGCCAGGCGCATCAACAAGGCCAAGCCCCAGGCGCGATCCTCCAACAATGCCTTGCGCACCCCATCCAGGGTGGCCTGGAGGTTGTCGTGACGACGGATGAAACCGAAGTGCCCGCTGCAATACAGCACAGCTTCGCCGGTCAGATCCTGCCGCTCGGTAACGTAGGACAGTGCCGGGTCGTAGCCGGCCGGGATTTCGCTGAGGACCAGCATGCCTGGCAAAGAGAAGGACTTCGAGCTTCCACCGGTGCGCACCGTCAGGTCATAGACACCTCTTGGCACGCTGCGGTCGGAGAAACGGGGGTGGGCGACGATGTCTTCGATCAGCGCCCTGGCTTGGGCAGTGAGCGTTCCGACGCTCTCCAGCAGTTGCACATCATCCGCCAGGCTCGCGCGCACCTGCTGCTCCATGGCCAGTTGCCGAGGGGCCAACGACAGCTGCGCGGGAACCTCCCAGTAGGTTTGCGCATCGACCTCGAAGCGGCTGAGCACCGTCTTGGCGTCTATAAGCTTCAAGGCGTCGTGCACCTGATCCAGGGTCACGTCCGCAATCAGGTCGGCTTCGGCCAGCGAACTGGCGCTCGACGACAGCACCGCCTGTGCCGGGTCGAAGAGATCAGCCGTGGTCTGCCCCAGGCGTGCGGACTCGACCAGGCTCTTCAGGGTGTGGCCATGGGTGACCGTACGCTCCTCGGAGCCCTCGTCGTCGATGAATTGCAACAGGTAGGGGGCACGCGCCAGCAGGCCTGGCAACTGTGCCTCGAACAGCGCAAGGGCCGACGCGCCGAGCGTGGGCAGGGCATCGGTTTGCGGGAATTGATCCGGCAGTTCGGCGGCAAGCGGCTGGGGTTGCGGGGGATGGGTCATGGCGGCAATCTCTTTTGAAAATCGAGAGGTTGCCGCCACCAGACGGACAATCGGTGCTAAGTATGTCTTCCTGGAGCTCGGTCTTCCTAGAGCTCCGCTGCCAGGCGCGATCCCTGGTTGATCGCGCGCTTGGCATCGAGCTCGGCAGCGACATCCGCACCACCGATCAGGTGCACCGATTGCCCCTTGGCCAGCAGCCCTTCATACAGCTCGCGCTGCGGCTCCTGCCCGGCGCAGATCACCACGTTGTCCACCGCCAGCACCTGCGGTTCGCCCTCGCCAATGCGCACATGCAGGCCCGCATCATCGATCTTCAGGTAATCGACGCTGTTGAGCATCTGTACCTGTTTGTTCTTGAGACCCGTACGGTGAATCCAGCCAGTGGTCTTGCCCAGGCCGTCGCCGACCTTGGTCTTCTTGCGCTGCAACAGATAGACCTGGCGTGCCGGGGCATGGGGTTCAGGCTTGACCCCCGCGATACCGCCGCGGGCCTCAAGGCTGGCATCGATACCCCACTCCTTCCAGAACGCAGCGCGATCCTGGCTGGTGGCGATGCCCTTGTGCACCAGGTACTCGCTGACGTCGAAGCCGATACCACCGGCGCCGATCACGGCAACCCGCTCACCTACTGGCTTGCGCTCGAGCAGCACATCAAGGTAGCTCAGAACCTTGGCATGCTCGACCCCGGGGATGGTTGGCGTACGTGGGGTGATCCCGGTAGCCAGGATAATCTCGTCGAAGCCGCCCGCCGCCAGTTCGTCGACACCAACACGGGTGTTCAGGCGCAGCGTCACGCCGCTGTTCTTCACTTTGTTGGCGAAGTAGCGCAGGGTCTCGAAGAACTCTTCCTTGCCCGGCACACGCTTGGCGACATTGAACTGCCCACCCATCTCGGCGCTGGCATCGAACAGGGTCACCTCGTGCCCACGCTCGGCGGCGACCGTCGCCGCGGCGAGGCCAGCAGGCCCTGCGCCGACCACGGCGATGCGTTTCACCGCACGTACCGGCAGGTAGTTGAGCTCGGTCTCGTGGCAGGCACGCGGGTTCACCAGGCAACTGGTCAGCTTGCCGCCGAAGGTGTGGTCCAGACAGGCCTGGTTGCAGCCGATGCAGGTGTTGATCTCGTCCGCGCGGCCCTCGGCAGCCTTGTTGACGAAGTCAGGGTCGGCGAGGAAGGGCCGGGCCATCGATACCATGTCGGCATCGCCTTCGGCCAACGCGGCTTCGGCCACTTCCGGCGTGTTGATGCGGTTGGTGGTGATCAGCGGAATCTGCACTGCGCCGCGCAGCTTGGCGGTTACCTTGCTGAACGCTGCGCGCGGCACCTTGGTCGCGATGGTCGGGATGCGCGCTTCGTGCCAGCCGATGCCTGTGTTGATCAAGGTGGCGCCCGCCTGCTCGATGGCCTTGGCCAACTGCACGATCTCGTCCCAGTTGCTGCCACCCTCGACCAGATCGAGCATCGACAGGCGGAAGATGATGATGAACTCACGGCCCACCGCTTCACGTACGCGTCCGACGATCTCTACCGCAAGACGCATGCGGTTCTCGTAGCTGCCACCCCAGCGGTCGGTGCGGTGGTTGGTGTGCGCGGCGAGGAACTGGTTGATGAAGTAGCCTTCCGAACCCATGATCTCGACGCCGTCGTAGCCGGCACGCTGGGCCAGTACCGAACAGTTCACAAAGTCATCGATCTGCTTCTGGATGCCCGCCTCATCCAGCGCCTTGGGCTTGAACGGGTTGATCGGTGCCTGGATGGCACTGGGCGCCACTTGCCGCGGGCTGTAGGCGTAGCGTCCGGCATGCAGGATCTGCAGACAGATCTTGCCCCCTACCGCGTGCACCGCCTCGGTGACGATCCGATGCTTATCGGCTTCTTCGTCGGTGCTGAGCTTGGCCGCACCGGAGTACACGCCACCCTCGTCGTTCGGCGCAATACCGCCGGTCACCATCAGGCCCACCCCGCCACGGGCACGTTCGGCAAAGTAGGCGGCCATCCGCTCGAAGCCACCCGGGCGCTCTTCGAGACCGGTGTGCATGGAGCCCATCAGGGTGCGGTTACGCAGGGTGGTGAAGCCCAGATCGAGCGGGGCCAACAGGTGTGGGTAACGTTCGGCAGCCATGGAGGGACTCCTGATGAGGCGTGATCACGGAATGCGGGTGCCTCACACGGGCCCCGTCGTTTGTCTGCCGTCGACATTAAACAGGCGTTTGAACCGGCTCAATGATCGAAACTGACAACTTATTGATCCTGCTGCACAGCGGGACTACCCTAGAGCACCCTTGGCCTCAAGATGCCGTACCGCTTCATGCGCAAACTCCTGGCAAGCGCCCTGGCGCTGGTGATGATCGCCGCCCTGTTCAGCTATGGCTTCTGGACCCAACAGCGCCCGGAAGGTCATTACCTGTCCGATTTGCGCATCGAACTGGCGCTCAACCAGGGGGTACCCGGCGAGCACGGCAACCTGCTGGGCATCGAGCCGTTGCTCTACCCCAGCGACTACCAGAACCTCGGGCGCCTGCACCGCAAGCTCTCGGCCTATCTGGAACAGGCCCGTGCCCAAGGCTTGGTCAACCCGCGAACGGTGGTGGTGCTACCCGAGCACATCGGCACCTGGCTCTGGGCCCGCGGCGAGAAAAAGGAGCTGTACCAGGTCACCCAGTTCCGCGAGGCCTGGCAGTGGCTGGAGCTGAGCAACCCCGTGCGCTACGGCCTGGCCATGCTGGCGGCCACTGGTGATGATCGCCGCTCCGACGCGCACCTGCGCATGAAGGCGCGGCAGATGGCCGCTGACTACCAGCAACTGTTTGGCGGCCTGGCCCGCGAGTTCGGCGTCACCCTGGTGGCCGGCTCCATCGTGCTGCCGTCACCCTATGTCGAGGAGGGCCAGTTGCATGTCGGCAAAGGCCCGCTGTTCAACAGCAGCCTGGTGTTCGCCAGCGATGGCACACCGCTTGGCCAGCCGCAGTTGCAGCAATACGCCGATAGCGAGGTCCGTCGTTTCATTCAAGATGGCCAGGCCCAGCCGCTGCAGGTCGTGCAGACCCCGGCGGGGCGCCTGGGTGTACTGGTGGGCAGCGACAGCTGGTATCCGCGCAACCATGAACTGTTGGCTCACCAGTCGGTGCAACTGATCGCCAATCCGGTGTTTCTCAGTGGCAAGGGAAGTTGGCAGGAACCCTGGCGCGGCAACCGCCACCAACAGGCTGCCAACCAGTTGCCGCTGAGCAAAGGCGAAGTCAGTGAAGAGGCGGCTTGGCGTCAACTGATCCTGGCCGCCAACCCCAAGCTGCCAAGCATCAGTGTCTTCCTGCGCGGCCAGTTCTGGGAGCTGGGCAGCGACGGCCAGGGCTTTGCCAACCAGGCGGGCGCGCAACTGGCTGGCAATCCCAGCCAGGGTGCCCGCCTGCTGAACCTGTGGCTGTAAGGGCATGCGCCAGCCACGCGTGCGCCTGGGTGACCTCTCGGTAGGTTTCGTCCAGCCCCTGACCGAAGCCCTGCAGGAGCTGGGACATGACCCGGCACCGCTGCTGCAACGTTATGGGCTGGATGCCATGCGCATGAACGAAGCCGGTGCCCGCCTGTCGATTCCCCGCTACATGCACCTGGGGCATGCAGCCATCGAGCTCAGTGCCGAGCCCGCCCTGGGGCTGCGCATGGGACGCCTGAGCCGCCTGGCCCAGGCTGGCCTGGCAGGCGTGACGGCAGCGCAAGCCCCGAACGTGCGCGAGGCCGCGCGTACCCTGCTGCGCTATGAGCCGCTGTACGCTGCCAACTATCGTGGCAGCTCGGCCTTCATCGAAGACGCCCACGGGGCCTGGCTGCGCTTTTATTCGATCAGCCCGTACAACACCTACAACCGCTTCGTGGTCGATTCGTTGCTGGCCGGCTGGCTGGCACAGCTGTCAGGGCTGGCTGGCACGCCGCTGCTGGCCGAACGCATGGAAATCGAGTTCGAGGCGCCCGCCTACAGTACCCTGTACCAACCATTGTGCAGCACGCCCGTGCAGTTCGGTGCCGCCAGCAACCAGCTGCGCCTCGGCCAGGCCGCCCTCGCGCTGGGCAACCCACACCACTGCCCCAGTACCTGGCAGCACCTGCTGCAACTGTGCGAGGCGGAGCTGACCCAGCGCACGCGTGTGCGCAGCCTGGGCGAGCGCATCACACATCTGCTCGGCCCATTGCTCAACGGCGGACGGGAGCCTGACCTGGAGGAGGTGTCACGCCACCTGCAATTGCCCACCTGGACCTTGCGTCGCAAGCTGGCCGAGGAAGGCTCGAGCTTTCGCGGCCTGCTCAATGACACCCGACGCGACCTCGCCGAAACCTATATCCGCGACACGGAGCTGGCCTTCGGTGAAATCGCCTATCTGCTGGGGTTTGCATCGGCCGAAGCCTTCCAGCGCGCATTCAAGCGCTGGACGAGGCTGACACCGGGGGAGTTTCGCCGCCATCAGCGGCAAGTAGGCTAGAGCTCCGTGGCGTCTTCCGCCGGCTCCGGGGTATCCAGTTCATATGCCTGGAATTCGAGAAGTTCTTCCTGATAGTCGTCCATTGGCCTGCGTCCTCTTGCATTCATTTTTTCATGGGTCTGGCCATCAAGCTAAGCGGGCCGGATGAAGGAATCATGACATCCCCATGAGGAATAAACGTAGCAGGCGTTCAGGTCGTTAACCGCAGTACGTGTGTAACAGCAGATGAAGCATTTCCCTAGAGTGACGAAGGTACCGGCTCGCCGGTGGGTGCCGCTTGCTGCACCTGGATCGGCGCAGCTTCGACCGGCGGCGCAATAGGCTGGGAGCCCTGGCTATCGTCGACCACTGGCGCCGCGGGCGCCTCGCTGGCGGCTGGTGTTGCAGCGGTCGGCGATGGCGCGTGCTCCGAAGGAGTCACCGGCGCTGCCGGCTCGACCTGCGGCGCGCTGCCAGACACCGGCACCGCCGCTGGCTGTGCGGCCGGGGCCAATGCCGCAGGCTCGGGCAAGCCCAACTCCTGCGCCGGTTTTTCAGGCTTGGGCGCCTCCACCTGAGGGGCGGCCTTTTTCTGCTTCTTCGGTTTTGGCAGGTAGCTTTCGACCAGCGCGAAATAACGCTCGTAGAACTGCGGCGAAGTCACGGTTTCGCTGGCCACCTTGACCATGGAGTCGTCGGTGGAGCCGATCGGCATCGACACCGAGCCGAGGATGCCGACACCGAGGCTGGCCGAGGTGTTGGATTTTTTCAGGGTGTAGCGATCCTGCAGGGCGTTGGCAAAGATCGTCGAACGCTGATCGTCGCTGCTGTCGGGGGCGCAGGTGATGTTGAAGCTGATCTGCAGGTGGTTCTCGGCGTTCTGCTGGAAGCTTTTATTGCCCGCCACCTGGCTCGCGTCACTGCTGGTGATGATATAGCCCTGGCTCAGCAATGCCCGGCGCGCGGCTTCGCACGACCCGGCATCGCTGACCTGGAAGCTGCGCGAGAACGTCCCCGAGTCGTCGAAGTTCTCGTGTTCGTAGATCGCTGCCTTTTTCGAGGAACAGCCGGAAACACCCGCCAGCACCAGGGCCAGCCCGAGCGCTACAGAGACGGTAGATCTGGACATTGTCAATTCCGGGAAGAACGAATGGTGCCTATTGTGCAACACATCGCAGGGTCGCTGAAACCGCTGGTCGGTGAAGAGTCTGTCAGCATCGGGTAAATGTTCGGAGTGACCCCGTCAGCTTCACGCCGATGTCTAACAGCACTGGCGATTGATACCAAGGCCGGCACTAGCCATTCACCAGGCCACAGAAACAAAAAAAGCGACCCTAAGGTCGCTTTCTTTGTGCTTCGAGGGGTTCAGTGACCTCGAAGCGAATATGGCGCAGCGGACGGGACTCGAACCCGCGACCCCCGGCGTGACAGGCCGGTATTCTAACCGACTGAACTACCGCTGCGTATCGCACAGGCCGAAGCCTGCTTGAAACTGGGATCTGCGTGCCAGCGCATGACGCTGGTGTTGCAGGCACAAAAAAGGCGATTGGTTTATCGCCTTCAATGTCGCTTGGAGGAGTTCTAGGGCCTCGAAGCAGAAGATGGCGCAGCGGACGGGACTCGAACCCGCGACCCCCGGCGTGACAGGCCGGTATTCTAACCGACTGAACTACCGCTGCGTATCTCGCAGGCCGTAACCTGCTTGAAACTGGGATCTGGCAGAAAGGTCTTGCCTTCATGCCACAGACCGGTGAAGCTCACCCATCTGTTGAAGTAAGTGGCGCAGCGGACGGGACTCGAACCCGCGACCCCCGGCGTGACAGGCCGGTATTCTAACCGACTGAACTACCGCTGCGCATATGGACTTGCGTCCTGTTCCTCTCTGGTAGGAAGCTTCTTTCGAAGCGCCCTGGGCCAGGAACAATCTCAGGAAGTGGTGGGTGATGACGGGATCGAACCGCCGACCCTCTGCTTGTAAGGCAGATGCTCTCCCGGCTGAGCTAATCACCCTCGCGATGTTGCTTGTTGCGTTTGCTTCGCTGAGGCCGCGAAATTTACGCAGGTACCGATGCTAAGTCAATAGCCCCGTTGAATTTTTTTTCAAAAACCTGAAAAAGCGTCAGAACGAAAAAGGAGCCTTGTCGGCTCCTTTTGCTTTGCACAGCGGCAAGTGGCGCGTCAGCTGTAGATCATCTTGCGGCTCATGCCGCCATCGACCACAAATTCCTGGCCGGTGACGAATCCGGCCTGACGCGACAACAGCCAGGCCACCAGTGCCGCAACATCCTCCACCGTCCCTACCCTGCCCGTTGGATGCTGGGCATGGTCGGCTTCGGTGAGGGGTTCGGCGCGGCGCTGGGACGGATCGCGGGCGTCGATCCAACCAGGGCTGACGGCGTTGACCCGGATCTCCGGCCCCAGGCTCATGGCCAGGGCGTGGGTCAGTGCCAGCAGCCCGCCCTTGCTTGCGGCATAGGCTTCGGTGTCCGGCTCCGACTGACGTGCACGTGTGGAGGCCAGGTTGACGATCGCCCCGCCATGCGCGCGCAGGTAAGGCGCACAGTGCTTGGCCAACAGCATCGGGCCACTGAGGTTGACCGCCAATACACGATTCCATTGCGCAAGGCTCAAGCTCTCGAGCGTATGGTTGTGCGGGTTGGCGATGGCCGCGTTGCACACCAGCGCATCCAGACGCCCGAATTGGCCCAGCACCTGCGCCACACCAGCGCTGACCTGGGCCTCGTCGGAGACGTCCATGGCGATGAACCAGGCGTTGCTGCCCAGGGTCTTGGCAACCTTGGCACCGCGCTGGCGGTCCAGGTCACTCAACACCACCTGCCAACCTTCGCAGATCAGCCAGGCGGCGATGCCCAGGCCGATGCCGCGGGCGGCACCGGTTACCAAGGCCACCCGACCGTTATGGTCTGGCTCGCCACCTGTCCAGTCGATCACAGCGCTGCCAACCCACGCGCCAGGTCGGCCTGCAGATCGACGACGTCCTCAAGCCCTACCGCAACACGAATCAGGCTGTCACGGATGCCGGCCGCCTCGCGCTCCTGCGGGCTCAGACGACCGTGGGAGGTGGTCGCCGGATGGGCGATGGTGGTCTTGCTGTCACCCAGGTTCGTGGTGATCGAAATCACCCGAGTGGCGTCGATAAAGCGCCAGGCGCCCTCTTTGCCGCCCTTGACCTCAAAGCTGACCACCGCGCCGAAGCCACTCATCTGGCGCTTGGCCAGTTCGTGCTGTGGGTGGCTTGGCAAGCCGGCGTAATGCACCTTTTCCACACCCTCCTGCTGTTCCAGCCATTCAGCCAAGGCCTGCGCGCTCTCGCAGTGCGCACGCATGCGCAGCTTAAGGGTCTCCAGGCCCTTGGTGAAAATCCAGGCGTTGAACGGGCTGAGGGTCGGCCCCGCGGTACGCAAGAAGCCCACCACTTCCTTCATCTGCTCGGCACGACCGGCAACCACGCCGCCCATGCTGCGGCCCTGGCCGTCGATGAACTTGGTCGCGGAGTGGAAGACGATATCGGCCCCCTGCTTGAGCGGTTGCTGCAGCGCCGGCGTGCTGAAGCAGTTGTCCACTACCAGCATCGCGCCACCGGCGTGGGCGATTTCGGCCAGTGCGCCGATATCCACCAACTCCGCCAGCGGGTTGGACGGCGACTCGACGATCAGCAGCTTGGTATTGGCCTTGATGGCGTTCTTCCAACCACCAAGATCGACCAGCGGCACATAGTCCACCTGCACACCGAAGCGCTTGAAATACTTCTCGAACAGGCTGATGGTCGAGCCGAACACGCTCTGCGACACCAGCACGTGGTCGCCAGCGCTGCACAGCGACATGACCACGGCGAGAATCGCCGCCATGCCGGTGGACGTCGCCACGGCCTGCTCTGCACCTTCCATGGCCGCCAGGCGCTCCTCGAAGGCACGCACGGTCGGGTTGGTGTAGCGTGAGTAAACGTTGCCCGGCGTTTCACCGGCAAAACGCGCAGCCGCATCGGCGGCCGTGCGGAAGACATAGCTGGAGGTCAGGAACAGCGCTTCGCTGTGCTCGCCCTCGGGCGTACGGTGCTGACCGGCACGCACTGCCAGGGTGTCGAAACCGACACCCTCCAGGTCGCTGTCCAGCCGTCCGGCATCCCATTGATCCGTCATGCCGTTACTCCTAAAAAGCCCAAAGTCAGTTGTTGTACAGGTCGATGATCGCGCTGACAGCCTGGGTCTTGACCTTGGCCGCATCGTTGCGAGCCTGTTCGATACGGTCCAGGTAGGCATCGTCGATGTCGCCGGTAACGTATTCACCGTTGAACACCGCGCAATCGAAGTGCTCGATCTTGATCTTGCCGCCACCGACCGAGTCGATCAGGTCCGGCAGGTCCTGATAGATCAGCCAGTCGGCGCCGATCAACTCGGCCACCTGTTCAGTGGTACGGTTGTGGGCGATCAGTTCGTGAGCGCTCGGCATGTCGATGCCGTAGACGTTGGGGTAACGCACAGCCGGCGCCGCGGAGCAGAAGTAGACGTTCTTCGCGCCTGCCTCACGGGCCATCTGGATGATCTGCTTGCAGGTGGTGCCGCGTACGATCGAGTCATCCACCAGCATCACGTTCTTGCCGCGGAATTCCAGCTCGATGGCATTGAGCTTCTGGCGTACCGATTTCTTGCGCGCGGCCTGGCCGGGCATGATGAAGGTACGGCCGATGTAGCGGTTCTTGACGAAGCCTTCGCGGAACTTCACACCCAGGTGGTTGGCCAGCTCCAGGGCCGCGGTGCGGCTGGTGTCCGGGATCGGGATGACCACGTCGATGTCGTGCTCCGGGCGCTCGCGGCGAATCTTCTCGGCCAGCTTCTCGCCCATGCGCAGACGCGCCTTATACACCGAGACACCGTCCATGATCGAGTCAGGACGAGCCAGGTAGACATGCTCGAAGATGCAGGGCTGCAGTTTCGGGTTGTTGGCACACTGCTTGGTGTACATCTGCCCTTCTTCGGTGATGTACACGGCCTCGCCTGGCGCCAGGTCACGGATCAGGGTGAAGCCGAGGACGTCCAGGGCAACGCTTTCGGAGGCGATCATGTACTCGACGCCTTCGTCGGTGTGGCGCTGGCCGAACACCACCGGACGAATGCCGTTGGGGTCACGGAAGCCGACGATGCCGTAGCCGGTGATCATCGCCAC
This sequence comes from Pseudomonas putida, assembly GCF_001636055.1. NCBI lineage: Bacteria > Pseudomonadati > Pseudomonadota > Gammaproteobacteria > Pseudomonadales > Pseudomonadaceae > Pseudomonas > Pseudomonas putida. The sequence continues at coordinate 2,278,799 of NZ_CP011789.1, read as the reverse complement.
CACCGCATAGCCACCGACACAGCGGCTGTGCACATGGGAGACCGCCGCGAACACGTCCTCCTCGGTCGGCTGCAGCTTGCCGCGTACGGCCAGTTCATGGGCGAACACGTTGAGCAGCACTTCCGAGTCGGAATTGGTGTTGACGTGACGCAGGTCGGACTCGTAGATCTCCTTGGCCAACTGTTCGACGTTGGTCAGGTTGCCGTTGTGCGCCAGGGTGATGCCATACGGCGAGTTGACGTAGAACGGCTGAGCCTCGGCCGAGGTGGAGCTGCCCGCGGTCGGGTAGCGCACGTGGCCGATGCCCATGTGGCCGACCAGGCGCTGCATGTGGCGCTGCTGGAAGACGTCGCGCACCAGGCCATTATCCTTGCGCAGGAACAACCGGCCGTCATGGCTGGTCACGATACCGGCAGCGTCCTGGCCGCGGTGCTGGAGGACCGTTAGCGCGTCATACAGCGCCTGATTGACGTTCGACTTACCGACGATACCGACGATGCCACACATGCGACGCAACCCCTACTTTGACGAAACTTGAGTGAAAAGCGCTCAGGGCCGGGATGGACCGAGCAGCTGTTCCTTGAACGGAAGATCAACTGGAGAGCTGATCCCACTGGACATCCACTGACCGGCGAAACCGAGAATCAGGTTCTTCGACCAGTCAGCGACCAATAGAAATTGTGGTATCAGGCGTGATTCCTGCCACCACGGATCCTGTTGCACCGGGCCCAGGCTGAGCAAGCCGACGGCCACCACCACCAGCAAGGCCCCGCGCGCGGCGCCGAACACCATGCCGAGGAAACGATCGGTGCCGGACAGCCCGGTCACGCGGATCAGCTCGCCGACGAGGAAGTTGATCATCGCCCCCACCAGCAGGGTGGCGACGAAAAGAATGGTACACCCGGCGATGATCCGTGCCGAGGGTGTCTGGATATAGCTCTCCAGGTACTGCGACAGCGACCCGCCGAACATCCAGGCGACCGCGCCGGCAATGATCCAGATGAGCAAGGACAAGGCTTCCTTGACGAAGCCGCGCTTGAGACTGATCAGTGAGGAAACGGCGACGACCGCAATGATCGCCCAATCAACCCAGGTAAATGCCACGGTGCTGCCTGCAGACGTTTGAGGCGGCGTATTTTAACAGAGCGGAGGGCTTGGGGTAAGCGGAATGTCAGGTCGTTGAAGGCCTGCAGCTTGACTTCCAGGACAACTTTGTAGCTCTTGCGAGGGGTGGAATCCGAATGAAAAACGGCCCCGCCCGACCGGCGTCAATACGCTGATCTGGCAGGGCCGCCAGGAATTAGCCTCGTTCCGGCTGGAAACGAACCACGATACCCTTGAGATTCTGCTGGCGGTTGATCACATCACGCAGGCGCTCGGCTTCGGCACGCTCGATCAGTGGGCCGACGAATACCCGGTTCATGCCGTCAGCCGACCGGATGTAGGCGTTGTAGCCCTGGCTGCGCAGCGTCTTCTGCAGGTTATCGGCCCCAGCGCGATTGGACAGGCTGGCCAGCTGGATCGACCAGCTCACCGGCAGGCCGTTGGCGTCGATCTTCGACGCTGTCGCCGGCTTGCTTGCACTGGCAGTGGCAGCAGGTGCGGGAGTGGCAGGCGGCACCGGGCGCGCTTCAGCTTTAGCGGCAGGTGCTGGGGCTGGCGACTTGGCCACCGGCACCTGGGCGACCTGCGCAGGTGACGGCGTGATCGGCTGGGTTGGCGCGCTGACCGGTGCAGTGGACTCGTCGACCACCACTGGCGGTTGCTCCGAGGGATCAGGCAGCGCCTGAGGCTCCGGCACCTGCACAGGCTCCACCTTGACGTCGGGAAGGCTTGGCATGGCCGGCGCCTGGGGCGCCTCGACGCGCACCTGGCGCATCTCGTCCTCGCGGGTGAACAGCATCGGCAGGAAGATCACCGCCAGCGCCACCAGCACCAGCGCACCGACCATGCGCTGCTTCATCCCTTTATCCAGCACTGCCATCTACTCCATCCTCCGGGACCTGCCGCTCGAGCCATTCCAGGGCTTGGCCGACGCAGAAAAACGAACCGAACAGCAAGATCTGGTCATCCGCCGTTGCCTGTGCACACTGCCCTTCTAAGGCAGCGGCGACACTGGCATAAGACTTCACCGTAGCACCTTGGTTCGTCAAGGCAGTGGCCAGTTCGGCAGCCGCACGACTGCGCGGGGTATCCAGGGGGGCTACCGCCCAGTCGTCGACCAGGCCCTGCAGTGGCGCGATCACGCCCTCCAGGTCCTTGTCGGCGAGCAGGCCGAACACCGCCAACCGACGCCCCTTCAACGGACGCGCGGCCAGGCGGCGAGCCAGGTACTCGGCGGCATGCGGGTTGTGCCCGACATCCAGCAGCAGCTCCACCGTCTTGCCCTGCCAGGTCAACTGGCGACGGTCCAGGCGACCGGTAATGCGGGTATCGAGCAACGCCCGGCGAACCTGCTCGGCCTGCCACGGCAAGCCCATCAGCAGGTAGGCCTGCAGTGCCAGGGCAGCGTTTTCCATGGGCAGGTCGAGCAGCGGCAGGTCATGCAGCGCCACCGGCTGACCATCGGTCGAGGTGCCACGCCAGCTCCAGCGGCCGTCGGCGCTGTCCAGGTCGAACTCACGGCCACGCAGGAAAAGCGGCGCAGCCAGTTCGGCGGCCTTGTCCAGCAGTGGCTGCGGTGGGTCCAGGTCGCCACATAGCGCCGGCTTGCCCGCACGGAAGATGCCAGCCTTCTCGAAGGCCACCCGTTCACGGGTATCACCCAGGTAATCGACATGGTCGACACCGATGCTGGTCACCAGCGCCATGTCGGCGTCCACCACGTTCACGGTGTCCAGACGGCCACCAAGGCCCACTTCGAGCACCACGGCATCGAGCTGCGAATGTTGGAACAGCCAGAAGGCCGCCAATGTACCCATCTCGAAGTAGGTAAGGGAAATCTCGCCCCGCGCCGCCTCGACGGCGGCGAAGGCTTCGCACAGACGCTCATCGCTGGCTTCGACGCCATCGATCAGCACCCGCTCGTTGTAACGCAACAGGTGCGGCGAGCTGTACACGCCGACCTTCAAGCCCTGGGCACGCAGCAACGAGGCGATGAACGCACAGGTCGAACCCTTGCCGTTGGTGCCGGTGACCGTCACCACCCTCGGCGCCAGCCGACCGAGCGCGAGGCGCGCCAGCACCTGCTGTGAACGCTCCAGGCCCATGTCGATGGCCGAAGGGTGCAACTGCTCGAGGTATGCGAGCCACTCGCCCAGGGTACGCTGGCTCATCACGCGACGACGGCCGCTTCTTTTGCCTGCTCGGGAGTCGGTTGGCCGGTCATCTGTGCCAGCAGGCGGGCCAGGCGTGGACGCAGCTCATGACGGGAGATGATCAGGTCGATGGCACCATGCTCCAGCAGGAACTCGCTGCGCTGGAAGCCTTCCGGCAGTTTTTCGCGCACGGTCTGCTCGATCACACGCGGGCCGGCGAAGCCGATCAGCGCCTTCGGTTCACCGACGATGACATCACCCAGCATCGCAAGACTGGCGGACACACCACCATAGACCGGGTCGGTCAGTACCGAGATGAACGGGATGCCTTCTTCACGCAGGCGCGCCAGCACCGCCGAGGTCTTGGCCATCTGCATCAGCGAGATCAGCGCTTCCTGCATGCGCGCACCGCCGGAGGCGGAGAAACAGATCATCGGGCAACGGTTTTCCAGGGCGTAGTTGGCTGCGCGCACGAAGCGCTCGCCGACGATGGCACCCATCGAACCACCCATGAAGGAGAACTCGAAGGCGCTGACCACGATCGGCATGCCCATGAGTGTGCCGCTGACCGAGACCAGCGCGTCCTTCTCGCCGGTCTGCTTCTGCGCGGCGGTCAGGCGATCCTTGTACTTCTTGCCATCACGGAACTTCAGGCGATCGACCGGTTCCAGGTCAGCGCCCAGCTCGGCGCGGCCTTCGACATCGAGGAAGATGTCGATACGCTCACGGGCGCCGATACGCATGTGATGGTTGCACTTGGGGCAGACGTCGAGTGTTTTTTCCAGCTCCGGACGATACAGCACGGCTTCGCACGCCGGGCACTTGTGCCACAGGCCTTCCGGCACCGAGCTCTTCTTCACCTCGGAACGCATGATCGAAGGGATCAGTTTGTCTACCAACCAGTTGCTCATGCTCTATTCTCCCGTTTTGGCCGGTGGCGGGCTTGCTGTCGCCTGCCCTGCCCCGACCCTTGAGCTCAAATTCGTGTTCTAAACGACGATGGACCGGTCACAGGGACCACCCGCGCACCACTCCACCTTCAACCTGTACGCCGACGCCCCTGGCGTCGCGTGTTCTGATGACCAGCCCCACGGGGCCAGCCGGGCAGCACCGGGCTGCGATAGCTATGGACGATGGCACGCCGCCAACCGTCACATCCACCGTCACGCCGCGCGGACCGCGCGCATGAAGGCTTCGATCTTGCTGGCATCCTTGATGCCCTTGGCCTGCTCGACGCCGCCACTGACGTCCACCGCATAGGGGTTGACCTGGGCGATGGCCTGACCGACGTTGTCCGCCGACAACCCACCCGCGAGGATGATCGGCTTGCTCAAGCGCGCCGGCACCAGCGACCAATCGAAGGCTTCGCCAGTCCCCCCCGGCACACCAGCCACGTAGGTATCCAGGAGAATGCCACGGGCGCCGGAGTACTGCTGGCAGGCAGCCTCGAGATCATCCCCGGGGCGCACTCGCAGGGCCTTGATCCATGGGCGGTGATAGCCTTCGCAATCGGCGGGGGTTTCGTCGCCGTGGAACTGTAGCAGGTCCAGTGGAACCACCTCGAGGATCTCGTTCAGCTCACAGCGTGACGCGTTGACGAACAGCCCCACCGTGGTCACGAAGGGCGGCAACTGCTCGATGATCGCCCGCGCCTGGCGTACATCCACCGCGCGCGGGCTCTTGGCATAGAAGACGAAGCCAATGGCATCGGCACCGGCCTCGACGGCGGCCAGCGCGTCTTCGATGCGGGTAATCCCGCAGATCTTGGTGCGGACGTTGCTCATGGACGACGAACCTTGAGTGATCGGTGAAAGGCCGGATGTTAGCAAATGACGTTTCACCCGTCAGTCTGCCAACGCCTCGTAGCCGGTAAGAAAGTGTGGGCCGATGTAACGCTGCGGCAGGGCGAACTCTTCCGGATACTCCACCTGCACCAGGTACAGGCCGTAGGGATGCGCCGTCACGCCCCCCTCCCGACGGTTGCGCCCCTCCAGTACCTCGCGGGCCCATTGCACAGGGCGCTCGCCGGCACCGATGGTCATCAGCACACCGGCGATATTGCGCACCATGTGATGCAGGAACGCCGTGGCGCGCACATCGAGGACGATCATCCGACCATGGCGGGTAACGCGCAGGTGGTGGATATGCTTGATCGGCGACTTGGCCTGGCATTGGCTGGCCCGGAATGCGCTGAAGTCGTGGGTGCCGAGCAGGTATTCGGCGGCCTCGGCCATCGCCGCGACGTCCAGCGGGCGGTGATTCCAGGTTACCTCTTCGGCCAGGTGCGCCGGACGGATCGGATCGTTGTAGATGACGTAGCGGTAACGCCGGGCAATGGCCTTGAACCGCGCATGGAAGTGCGCCGGCATCGTCCGTGCCCAGGCCACGCTGATGTCATGGGGCAGGTTGAAGTTGGTGCCCAGGGTCCAGGCACGTTCGTCACGCACGGCGCGGGTATCGAAGTGCACCACCTGGCCACAGCCGTGAACGCCAGCGTCGGTGCGCCCGGCGCACATCACACTGATCGGTGAGTCGGCGACCTTCGACAATGCCTGCTCCAGCGCCTGCTGGACACTGGGCACACCGCTGGCCTGGCGTTGCCAGCCGCGGTAGCGCGAACCTTTGTATTCCACGCCCAGGGCGATGCGCGAGTACCCTTCGGCCGCCGATTCGGCCGCGTCGATGTCGTTGATGTCCAAGAAAGCCAAACCTGTGGATGAAACGAAAAGGCGGCCATTATAACGACAACGGCAGCCCACAGGGCTGCCGTTGTCCGATCAGGGCAAGCTACGCGTCAGACCAGACGCGACAGCATGTCCTGCGCCTCCTGGCGCTGGCCGTCGTCGCCATCCTTGACCACCTCGTCGAGGATATCGCGAGCGCCCTGGTGATCGCCCATGTCGATGTAGGCTCGAGCCAGGTCGAGTTTGGTCGCCACTTCGTCGGTGCCGGAGAAGAAGTCGAAATCCAGGTCATCCAGGGCTCCGGGCTCGAGCGCCGCATCCTCGGCGGTGAAGTGTGGCTCGAGCGACGGCGATGCCAGGCTCTGCGACAACTTGTCGAGCTCGGCGTTGACGTCACTGAGTTCCGAGGCGAAGTGCTTGTCGGCTGGCGATTCGTCGTCCAGCGACAACGACAGGTCGAAGTCGTCCGGCAGCTCGAGTTCGGAAATCGGGTCGAATTCCGGAATCTCGTCGAATGCCGCCAGCTCGGCGGTGACATCCACGGGCGCCTCCGGCTCGGCAGCAGGCGGCGCGGCTACGGCCGGCTCACCGACATCCAGATCGAAGTCCGCCAGATCATCCAGACTTTGTGGCTCGGATTGCGCCTGAGCCTGGGCCAGCAATGCCTCGAAATCGTCGTCGGCATCGCTCTCGACGACCGGCTCGGCCTGCACCGCCGGCTCAACCACGACCTCGGGCGTTTGCGTCGTATCAGGTGCATCCAGCACCGGGGCATCGAGCGAGTCGTCAAGCGCGAGGTCATCGTCCAGACTCAGGTCGAACGCACTGTCCAGATCGTCCGTGGCGGTGACGGGCACCTCATCGAGATCTGGCACGCTGTCCAGCACAGGCTCTGACTGGGGCGCCGCGGCCACCGCTTCGTCGACAACCGGCTCGGGCTCTGCGACAGGTGCCGCCTCGTGTTCCTGGAGCAGCTCCTGCACATACTGCTCGTCCATCTCCGCAGCCAGCGCAGCCGCGCCGAGCCCTGCCGCCGCAACCCCGAGCATGGCCGGATAACGTTGCTTGAGCTCCTCGACTTCGCCCTGGTTTTCAGGTGTACCAGGCAACTGGCGCTCCTGGCCGACGAACGCGTCCTGATCGCCTTGGCGAGCGTAGACTTCCATCAATTTCAGGCGCAGGTCGCTGCGCTGCGGCTCGGCAGCCATCACCGGCTCCAGCAGAGTAGCTGCGTGATTCAAGCGCCCCTTGGCGACGCTCTCGTCGACCTCGGCCAATAGCGCCGCGTGCGGATCGGCATCAGCCGGCGCACTGGCAACGACTGGCTTTTCCGCCGCCGCCGCTGCTGCAGCGGAGGCCGCCACCACGGCAGGCGACAAGGTCACGCTCGGCGCCGAGACGTCCAATCCATCGAAGCTGCTGGGCGGCAGGTCCAGATCCGGACCGCGCTCACCTTCCTCGGCCAAGGCTCGGGCCATGCGCAGGTGCTTCTCAGCCTCCTGCTGGGCCTTGCGCTTGCGCGCAAGAAGCAGCAACAGCAGCAGCAACACGAGGAAGGCCGAGCCCGCCAACAGCGCCAGCAACAGCGGATTGCCCAGCAGTTCGTCGAGTGGACTCGGTGGCTGCTCCGGCGCCGCCGCTGCTTGCGGCGCAGTATCCGCTGCGGCTGGCGGCGGCGTGACCGCAGGTTCGGCAGGGGCCAACTGGGCGTTGACCACCGGCTCGACCGGCGGCGTCGCGGCTACAGGTGCTGCAGGCTCGGCGGCCCCTTGCGCCTCGAGACGCGCCAACTGGTCGTTCTTCAATTCGATCAGACGCTGCAGCTTGTCCAGCTGGCTCTGCAGGTCGGTCATCCGGCTCTTGAGTTCTTCGTTGTCGCGGCGGCTGGTATCCAGGCTTTCCTGGGCCACGGCCAGCTTGTCGTTCAGCGCCTTGGCGCTGTCGGCCCCCGTCTGCGTGCCGGGCGCAACCAGCCGCAGGTTATCGCCCTGGGCGATACGTGCAGGCGCGGCTTCGGCAGCACCCCGACGGGTGGCGTCCAACTGTCGCGCACGCGGCCCCAGACGCCGACCTTCGCGCCAGGCGGCGTACTGCTCGGAAACCTCGCGGATCGCCTCCCCCTGGGCAATGCTGCGGATCTGCTGCTCGTCTGGAAGCCGCAGGACCTGACCGGTCTTGAGCTGGTTGATGTTATTGCCGATGAAGGCATCGGGGTTCAGGGCCTGGATCGCCAGCATGGTCTGCTGGATCGAACCGCCGTGGGTGTTGCGTGCAGCGATCTGCCAGAGCGTGTCGCGCTGGCGCGTCGTGTAGCTGGCGGCGCTCACTGCCGGGCTGATGGCGCCCTGGGCAGGCTTGGCGCTGGCCTGCTGCGGCTGGTCGAGCGCCACGTTGTAGTCACGCAACAGCCGCCCTTGGGGCCACATCACCTGAACCAGGAACTTGACCACCGGCTCCGGCAGCGGCTTGCTGGATGTCACGCGCAACACGCTGCGACCGTTGGGGTTGATCACCGGCGTGAACGTCAGGTCTTCCAGATAAGCAGGCAGCGTCACCCCTGCCTTGGCGAACTCCTCGGGAGGGGCCAGGCTTGGCGCCACTTCAGCGGCGGTGAGGTCGCGCACATCGAGCAACTCGATCTCGGCATCCAGCGGCTGGTTCTGCGCCGACTTGAGGGTCAGCTCCCCCAGGCCAAGGGCATTGGCCATGCCGGACGACAGCGCCGAGGCGGCCGCGATGGCCAGAACCAGTTTGCGAATTCGAAGCATGACCTCTTCCCTTGTATGAATCGTCCTAAAAACCTGCCAGTGGTGTAGGACAAAATTGCTGGCCAGTATCTTTTACGCCATTTTTTTTATCAACAATTGCGCCAATTGTACGGCGTTGAGCGCCGCACCCTTGCGCACGTTGTCGGTGGTCAGCCACAAGTTGAGCTGCTGATCCTCGTCGACGCCATGGCGTACACGACCAACATAGACCACGTCTTGCCCCACTGCGTCACCGACGGGTGTCGGATAATCGTCATTTTCCACTCGCTCGACGCTGGCAGCGGCGTCCAGCGCCTGGTTGACCGATTGCAGATCGACCGACTGGCGACTCTGCACCGTCACACTGAAGCTATCGCCGAAAAACACCGGGACTTGAACGCAGCTCACGGAAATCTTCAGCTCAGGCAACCCCAGCAGCACGCGCAGCTCGCTGACCAGGCGACGCTCCAGGGCTGCATGCCCCTGCTCATCGGTGGTCCCCACCTGCGCCAACAGGTTGAACGCCACCTGGCGGTCAAAGAAACGCGGCTCCAACGGGCGGGCGTTGAGTAACTCGGCCGTCTGCCGCGCCAACTCGTTCACCGCTTCGCGCCCCTGGGACGAAACAGCCAGGCAGGCCATTACCTGGACCCGCTCGATATCCAGCAACCCCTTGAGCGGCGCCAGCGCAACGGCCAGCGCGACAGCGGCGCTGCTTGGGCTGGCCAGCAAGGCTGGCAATGCAAGGCTGTCGACGACCTCGCCATTGGCCTCCGGCACCAGCGCCAGCGCGTCATCCAGCCCGCCCGACAGATCGATCACCGAGCAGCCGGCCTCGCGCGCCTTCTGCGCAAAGCTGCGGCTGACTGCAGCACCGGCGGCGAAGAACGCCAGCTTGGCCTGGGCGAAGTCGAAGCTGTCCACCTCACGCACTCGCACCTTCTTGCCAGCAAACATCACACTGCTGCCGGCAGATTCCATACTGGCCAGCAGGTGCAGGGTCGCGACCGGGAACTCCAGCTCCTCGAGAATCTGCACGAGGGTCTCACCGACACTTCCGGTGGCGCCGACGACGGCGATATCTAGGGGTTGGCTCATGGTTTGGCTCCTTCTGCGGGTACGGCGGGAGCGGCACTTTACTTGATTGCCGCACAAACAAAAAACCCGCGCTGTCTCCAGCGCGGGTTTTCGATCAACTTGAGGCGATCAACGCTCCAGCAGAATCCGCAACATGCGGCGCAGCGGCTCGGCAGCGCCCCACAGCAACTGGTCGCCGACCGTGAAGGCGCCCAGGTATTGGGACCCCATGTTCAGCTTGCGCAGACGACCGACCGGAATGTTCAGGGTACCGGTCACGTTGGTAGGACTCAGTTCCTGCATGCTGATCTCACGCTGATTCGGCACCAGCTTCACCCATGGGTTGTGCTGGCTGATCATGCCTTCGATATCGGCGATCGGCACATCCTTGTTCAGCTTGATGGTAAGCGCCTGGCTGTGGCAGCGCATGGCGCCGATACGTACGCAGATGCCATCGACCGGGATCGGGCTCTTGAAGCGGCCGAGGATCTTGTTGGTCTCGGCCTGAGCCTTCCACTCTTCGCGGCTCTGCCCGTTCGGCAGTTCCTTGTCGATCCACGGGATCAGGCTGCCAGCCAGCGGCACGCCGAAGTTTTCAGTCGGGTAGGCTTCGCTGCGCATGGCTTCGGCAACCTTGCGGTCGATGTCGAGGATCGCGCTGGCCGGGTTGGCCAGATCGTCGGCCACCGCAGCATGGGTTGCCCCCATCTGCTTGATCAGCTCGCGCATGTTCTGCGCACCGGCACCGGAGGCCGCCTGGTAAGTCATCGCGCTCATCCACTCGACCAGGCCGGCTTCGAACAGCCCACCCAGGCCCATCAGCATAAGGCTGACGGTGCAGTTGCCGCCGATGTAGTTCTTGGTGCCGGCGTCCAACTGCTGGTCGATGACCTTGCGGTTGACCGGGTCGAGGATGATGACTGCATCATCCTGCATACGCAGGGAAGAGGCAGCGTCGATCCAGTAACCCTGCCAGCCGGCTTCACGCAGCTTGGGGAAGACCTCGTTGGTGTAGTCGCCGCCCTGGCAGGTCAGGATCACGTCGAGGGTCTTGAGCTCTTCGATCGAATAAGCGTCCTTGAGCGGAGCAATATCCTTGCCCACGTTCGGGCCTTGGCCACCCACGTTGGAGGTGGTGAAGAACACCGGCTCGATAAGGTCGAAGTCCTGCTCCTCCAGCATCCGCTGCATGAGCACGGAACCGACCATACCGCGCCAACCGATCAGACCTACACGTTTCATCGCAACTACACCTTTGCTAAAAAGTGGGCCGCCATCGAAGGGAAACGATGGCGGGCCAGAGAGATTACAGATTCCGCAGCGCTGCGACTACTGCGTCGCCCATTTCCTGCGTACCGACCTTGGTGCAACCAGCCGACCAAATGTCACCGGTGCGCAGACCCTGATCCAGCACCAGGCTCACAGCCTGCTCGATCGCCTCGGCAGCGGCCTGCTGGTTGAAGCTGTAACGCAGCATCATCGATACGGAGAGGATGGTCGCCAGCGGGTTGGCGATACCTTGGCCTGCGATGTCGGGCGCCGAACCGTGGCAAGGCTCGTACATGCCCTTGTTGTCGGCATCCAGCGAAGCAGAAGGCAGCATGCCGATGGAACCGGTCAGCATGGAAGCCTCATCCGACAGAATGTCACCGAACATGTTGTCGGTCACCACCACGTCGAACTGCTTGGGTGCGCGCACCAGTTGCATCGCGGCGTTGTCGACGTACATGTGGCTCAGCTCGACGTCCGGGTAGTCCTTGGCGACGTCTTCGACCACTTCGCGCCACAGCTGGCTGGAAGCCAGGACGTTGGCCTTGTCCACCGAGCACAGTTTCTTGCCGCGCACGCGAGCCATGTCGAAGCCCACGCGGGCGATACGGCGCACTTCACTCTCGCTGTAGGGCAGCGTGTCATAGGCTTGGCGCTCGCCACCTTCGAGCTCGCGCTGGCCACGCGGAGCACCAAAGTAGATGCCGCCGGTCAGCTCGCGGACGATGAGGATGTCCAGCCCGGAGACGATCTCGGGCTTGAGCGACGAAGCGTCAGCCAGTTGCGGATAGAGGATCGCCGGACGCAGGTTGGCAAACAGGCCCAGTTGCGCACGAATCTTCAGCAGACCGCGCTCAGGACGGATATCACGCTCGATCTTGTCCCACTTCGGCCCGCCGACGGCGCCGAGCAGGACGGCATCGGCCTTGCGCGCGCGCTCCAGGGTTTCGTCAGCCAGCGGTACGCCGTGCTTGTCGATGGCCGCACCACCAATCACGTCGTGCTCCAGGGCGAAGTCCAGGCCGAACTTGTCATTGGCCAGCTCCAGCACCTTGACCGCCTCGGCCATGATTTCCGGACCGATGCCATCACCTGGGAGAATCAGAATCTGCTTGCTCATGCTTTCCTCTATTCATTCAAACAGCGCGGCTCGGTCAGCCACGCCGGAAACTCTATCGCTCGGCCCACAGCACCAGGACATCCGTGCTGAAGGAGCCATCAGCCTCGATCTGGTAATACTGCCGCACTTCCTCGCCCATCGCCTGCTGCAGCTGGCGAATGGCCATACGCATCGGTTCGGGAGTACGCATGCGCTCCACCCAGGATGCGAACTCCAGGCGCAGGCGCTGGCGGCTATGGCTGCGCGTGAACAGCCCTGCCTCGCTGACCTGACGCTGCCACTGGGCAGCAGAATAATCGCGTACATGGCTGGTGTCGCGCAGCACTTCGACACTTTGCAAGTAGGTGTCGAGCAACGGGCTGCCCGGCGACATGACATCGACGAACGCCGCCACGCCACCCGGCTTGAGCACCCGACGCACTTCACGCAGTGCCAGGCCCAGGTCGCTCCAGTGGTGTGCCGAGTAACGGCTGAAGACGAATTCGAACGACGCGTCGGCGAACGGCAGACGCTCGGCGGCACCGCGCTCGGTGACGATATTGGCCAGCCCACGCTCGCTGGCGGCCTTGGCAACCACGTCAAGCATCGACTGGGAAAGATCGTATGCCACGACTTGGGCCACCAGTGGCGCCACGTGAAAACTGACATGACCGGCGCCACAGCCCAGGTCCAGCACGCGAGCAGCGCCCTGCCCTTGCAGCTCGGCCTGCAGCAGGGCGAACTCGCTGCCCTGGGCATGCACGGTGCTGCTGAGGTAGGCGCTGGCCTGCTCGCCGAACTGGCGCTGGACTACTTCGGTGTGGCTGGTACCCGTCATGATTCAATCCTTTTGGTTTTATTGCCTGTACCGGCCTCTTCGCGGGCAAGCCCGCTCCCACTGGTACAGCGTTGCCTCAGGCCTTGCGATATCTGTAGGAGCGGGCTCGCCCGCGAAGAGGCCGGTACTGTCACCTACCTGCTTCAGGCATCCCGGAACAGCCAGGGCTGCGTGGCGCGGTGCTTGCCTTCGAAGGCCTTGATCGCGTCACTGTCCTGCAAGGTCAGACCGATGTCGTCCAGGCCGTTGAGCAGGCAATGCTTGCGGAACGCATCGATCTCGAAGTGCAGCACCTTGCCGTCTGGACGGGTGACAGCCTGCGCCTGCAAGTCGATGGTCAGCTGGTAGCCCGGGTTGGCTTCGACCTGCTTGAACAATTCATTCACTTCCTCATCGCTGAGGATGATCGGCAGCAGGCCGTTCTTGAAGCTGTTATTGAAGAAGATGTCGGCAAAGCTCGGCGCAATGATGCTGCGGAAACCGTACTCGTCCAACGCCCAAGGGGCATGCTCGCGGCTGGAGCCACAACCGAAGTTTTCCCGCGCCAGCAACACGCTGGCACCCTGGTAGCGTTCGTGGTTGAGCACGAACTCCTGGTTCACCGGGCGCTTGCTGTTGTCCTGGTAGGGCTGGCCCACGTCCAGGTAGCGCCACTCGTCGAACAGGTTGGGGCCGAAGCCGGTACGCTTGATCGACTTGAGAAACTGCTTGGGGATGATCTGGTCGGTGTCGACGTTGGCACGATCCAACGGCGCGACGAGGCCGGTGTGCTGGGTAAAGGCTTTCATGCTGCGCTCCCTTGGATCAACTCGCGGACATCGATGAAGTGGCCGGTTACCGCAGCGGCGGCGGCCATGGCCGGGCTGACCAGGTGGGTACGACCACCGGCGCCCTGACGGCCTTCGAAGTTGCGGTTGGACGTCGAGGCGCAATGCTCGCCGCTTTCCAGGCGGTCCGGGTTCATCGCCAGGCACATGGAGCAACCTGGCTCACGCCATTCGAAGCCCGCCGCGAGGAAGATCTTGTCCAGGCCTTCACGCTCGGCCTGGGCCTTGACCAAGCCCGAACCCGGCACGACGATGGCTTGCTTGACGGTAGCGGCAACCTTGCGGCCCTTGGCGATGTCCGCCGCAGCGCGCAGGTCTTCGATCCGCGAGTTGGTGCAGGAGCCGATGAACACGCGGTCCAGCTGGATATCAGTGATCGCCTGATTGGCGGTGAGCCCCATGTACTTGAGTGCGCGCTCGATCGAACCACGCTTGATCAGATCGGCCTCGGCGGCCGGATCCGGCACGCGCTGGTCGACGGCGAGCACCATTTCCGGGGAAGTGCCCCAGCTGACCTGCGGCTTGATCTGTGCGGCGTCGAGTTCGACCACGGTGTCGAACACGGCATCGTCGTCGGAAACCAGGTCTTTCCAGGCTTCGACGGCACGCGTCCAGTCCTCGCCCTTCGGCGCATACGGACGGCCTTCGACATAGGCAACGGTGGTCGCATCGGTAGCCACCAGCCCGACACGGGCACCGGCTTCGATGGACATGTTGCAGATGGTCATGCGGCCTTCCATCGACAGCTCGCGAATAGCGCTGCCGGCGAACTCCATGGCGTGGCCGTTGCCACCGGCAGTGCCGATCTTGCCGATCACGGCAAGCACGATATCCTTCGCGGTGACGCCGACAGGCAACTGGCCTTCGACGCGGACCAGCATGTTCTTCATCTTCTTGGCGACCAGGCACTGGGTGGCGAGCACGTGCTCGACCTCGGAGGTGCCGATGCCATGGGCCAAGGCCCCGAAGGCGCCGTGGGTCGAGGTGTGCGAGTCACCGCAGACCACGGTCATGCCCGGCAAGGTGGCGCCCTGCTCCGGGCTGATGACGTGGACGATGCCCTGGCGCTCGTCGTTCATCTTGAATTCGACGATGCCGTATTCGTCACAGTTCTCGTCCAGGGTCTGCACCTGCAGGCGCGACACCTGGTCGACGATGGCCTCGATACCCCCCTTGCGCTCTGGCGTGGTCGGCACGTTGTGGTCGGGCGTGGCGATGTTGGCGTCGATGCGCCAGGGCTTGCGATTGGCCAGGCGCAGGCCTTCGAAAGCTTGCGGCGAAGTCACTTCATGGATGATGTGACGATCGATATAGATCAAGGACGAGCCATCGTCGCGCCGTTTGACTTCGTGCGCATCCCAGAGTTTGTCGTAGAGCGTTTTGCCAGCCATCAGACTGTTCCTCATCAGCGTCTTTCTATGCCAATAACCCCTTGGCTTGTACGGACGATGCTATGGGGTTAGATTGAATAACTCAAATTCATAATTTTTATGCTTTGGATAACCAATAGGAATTCGAGCGCATGGACCTCGCCAACCTCAGCGCTTTTATCGCCATCGCCGAAACCGGAAGTTTTTCCGGCGCCGGTGAACGCCTGCACCTGACCCAACCCGCCGTCAGCAAACGCATCGCCGGCCTGGAGCAGCAACTGGATGTACGCCTGTTCGATCGCCTGGGCCGTGAGGTCACCTTGACCGAAGCCGGCCGAGCCCTGCTGCCTCGCGCCTATCAGATCCTCAATGTACTGGATGATACGCGCCGCGCCCTGACCAATTTGACAGGAGAAGTTACCGGGCGCCTGACCCTGGCCACCAGCCATCATATCGGCCTGCACCGCCTGCCCCCGCTGCTAAGGGCTTTCACCCGACAGCACCCTTCCGTGGCACTGGATATTCAGTTTCTAGATTCAGAAACGGCCTACGACGAAGTTCTCCATGGCCGCGCGGAAATCGCAGTGATCACCCTGGCCCCCGAGCCCCATCACCTGGTCCGGGCCGTTCCAGTGTGGGATGACGCCCTGGATTTCGTAGCGGCCCCGGAGCACGCCCTGGCCCTTGATAGCGATGTCAGCCTGGCCGATATCGCCCGCCACCCCGCCGTGTTCCCCGGCGGCAACACCTTTACCCACCACATCGTGCAGCGCTTGTTCGAGAGTCAGGGCCTGACGCCGAACATCGCCATGAGTACCAACTACCTGGAGACCATCAAGATGATGGTTTCAATCGGCCTCGCGTGGAGCGTGCTGCCACGTACTATGCTCGATGAACAGGTTGCACCCATCGCCTTGCCCGGCATACAGCTGTCGCGCCAGCTAGGCTACATTTTGCATACGGAACGAACGCTGTCGAATGCGGCAAAGGCGTTCATGGCATTGCTCGACAGCCACTCGGGGTCCGCCTGACCGTCCATCAGCCAGGCATTTCACTTACAAGGACGCTTCATCCGCCAAAGGTCTGGTACCGATGCCCAAATCAGCAAACCGCTTTCCGCGCCTGCCGCGCATCCCTGCGGTCGATCCCCAGGAGTCCGAGCAGGCCTGGCAGAATGCTCCGCAATTGCTCGCCGCGCTCAACGGCGCACGCCTGGGCGCCTGGCTGTGGGATATCGAAACCGGCCGGGTGAGCTGGTCACGAGGCACGCAGGCGCTGTTCGGCTTCGATCCCCTGCGCCCGTTGCCCGCGGATATCGACTACCTGGACCTGCTGCCGGAGGAGGATCGCGCCCGCACCCGCCAGCTGTTCCACGCCGTGGTCAACGGCGAGCCCGTGGAGCAGGCCATGCGCCATCGCATCCGCTGGCCGGACGGCAGCCTGCACTGGCTGGAAATCAATGGCAGCCTGACCCACGATCGCCATGGCCGCCCCCAGATGATCGGCGTGATCCGCGAGATCACCCGTCAGCGCGATCGCGAAACCGCACTGATCAACTCGGAAAAGCGTTTTGCCACCCTCTTCCACCTCAGCCCCAATGCCATCCTCCTGACCCGCCGCCACGATGGCATGATCTTCGAGGTCAACCAGCACTTCGAGGACATGTTCGGCTGGCCCGGCGCCCAGGTCGTCGGCAAGACCAGCGTGGAACTCGGCCTCTGGGTCCACCCCGAACAGCGCCAGCAAGTACTGGAAGCCACTCGCAACAATGGCAGCCCGGTGATCATGGAAGTCCAGTTCCGTGCCACCAGCGGCAACATCCACGATGGCATCCTCTGCACCCAGGGTATCGAGCTCGAAGGCATCACCTACCTGATCAGCACCTTTGTCGACACCACCGAACGCAAGCGGGCCGAGCAGGCACTCAAGGACAGCCAGGAGCGCCTGGACCTGGCCCTGGACTCGGCGCAGTTGGGCACCTGGGACTGGCACATTCCCAGCGGCATGCTCTATGGCTCGGCGCGCGCCGCGCAACTGCACGGCCTTGACCCGGTGCCCTTCCATGAGTCCTTCGAAGCCTTCTTCGAAGGCGTGCCCGAGGAAGAACGCAGCGTCATGCGTCAAGCCTACCGCAGCCTGCGCGAAGGGCCGGCCGGCAACTACCAGATCACCTATCGCGTCCAGCTGGAGAACGGCGCATCGCGCTATATCGAAAGCCGTGCGCGGCTTTATCGCGACGAGCATGGCAACCCACTGCGCATGGCCGGCACCTTGCTGGACATCACCGACCAAGTCGAGCGCGAGCAACGCCTGAGCGCCTCGGAAGAGAAGTTCGCCAGCCTGTTCCAGGTCAGCCCCGACCCGATCTGCGTCACTCACCAGGATACGGGCCAGTTCATCGAGATCAATCCAGCCTTCACCCAGACCTTCGGGTGGGACGCCGAACAGGTCATCGGGCGCACCGCCGAGCAGATCGGCCTCTGGGCCGAGTCGTCCGCGCGCGCACAACGCATCGAACGGGTAATCCGCGATCAGGCCTTGAGCAATGTCGCGGTCGTGGTCAACCACCGCAATGGCTCACCACTGACCTGCGTGATTTCCAGCCGCCTGATCACCGTGGACAGCCAGCCCTGCAGCGTCACCACGCTGCGTGACATCACCCAGCAACAGCGCGCCGAGGCGGCACTCAAGGCCAGCGAGGAGAAGTTCGCCAAAGCCTTCCACTCGAGCCCCGACGCCATCACCATCACCGAACGACTCAGTGGACGCTATGTCGAGGTCAACGACGGCTTCTGCCGCCTGACCGGCTACAGCAGCATCGAGGTGGTGGGGCGTACCGTTTTCGAACTGGGCATCTGGGCCGACGACAAGCAACGGGCAGCCTTGCTTGCCGAACTCAAGGAGCGCGGCCGGGTACACCACCGGGAGATGCTCGGGCGCAACAAACGCGGAGACATCCTGACCGTCGAGGTGTCCGTCGAGCCGATCAGCCTCAATGAAACCGACTGCCTGCTGTTGACCGCCCGCGACGTCAGCCAGTTGAAGAACGCACAAGCGCAGATCCGCCACCTGGCCTACCATGACCCGCTGACCAACCTGCCCAACCGCGCCCTGCTGATGGACCGGCTCAGCCAGCAGATCGCCCTGCTCAAGCGCCACAACCTGCGCGGCGCCCTGCTGTTCCTCGACCTGGACCACTTCAAGCACATCAACGACTCTCTGGGCCACCCCGTCGGCGACACGGTATTGAAGATCATCACTGCCCGCCTCGAAGCCAGCGTGCGCCTGGAAGACACCGTGGCACGCCTGGGGGGCGACGAGTTCGTAGTCCTGCTCAGCGGTCTGGAGGGGAGTCGCGAGCACGTCGAGGGCAAGGTTCGCGAGTTGGCCGACACCCTGCGCGAACTGCTGGCCGAACCCATGTCGCTGGACGGCCAGCGCCTGCAGGTGACGCCGAGCATCGGCGTGGCACTGATTCCCGACCATGGCATCACCCCGGCCGATCTGCTCAAGCGAGCAGACATCGCCCTTTACCGCGCCAAGGATTCCGGACGCAATACCACCCAGCTGTTCCACACCACCATGCAAAAGGCGGCCAGCGAGCGCCTGCGCATGGAAAACGACCTGCGTCTGGCGCTGGCGCGCGGCGAACTGGCCCTGCACTTCCAGCCCCAGGTGGACGCCCGCGACAACCGCATCGTCGGTGCCGAAGTGCTCTTGCGCTGGCACCATCCGCAACTTGGCCAGCAAGCACCCTCCCAGTTCATCCAGGTGCTCGAGGAAAGCGGCCTGATACTCGAGGTGGGTAGCTGGATCCTTGACGAAGCCTGCGACGCCTGCGCGCGCATGCTCGAGGACGGGCTGATCAGTGCCGACGATTTCAGTCTCTGCGTGAATATCAGCCCCCGGCAATTCCGCCAGAATGATTTCGTCGAACGAGTGCTGCGCAGCCTGGACGACTATCGCTTGCCCAGGCGCATGCTCAAACTGGAGATCACCGAGGGCATTGTCATCCAGAACCTGGAAGACACCATCAACAAGATGCGTGAGCTCAAACGCTACGGGGTGAGCTTCGCCATGGATGATTTCGGCACGGGCTATTCGTCGCTGACCTACCTGAAGCGCCTGCCGGTGGATGCCCTGAAGATCGACCAGACCTTCGTGCGTGACGCGCCCAACGACCCCAATGATGCCGAGATCGTTCGAGCCATCGTGGCCATGGCGCGAAGCCTGGAGCTGGCGGTGATAGCAGAAGGTGTCGAACTGACGGAGCAACTGGAATTTCTCGAGCGACAGGGCTGTTACCTGTACCAGGGCTACCTGCACAGCCGACCGCTGCCCTTGCCGGAGTTTCGCCAGATCTTGCAGGAAACCCCGGCAGACTATTAATAGCGCCCTGCCTCTACGGGAGGGGGTGTGCCCCATGAATGCGAAAGGGCACCCTAGGGTGCCCTTCCATTCACTTCACTGCATTCAATTCAGTGCAGCCTTTTCACCATTGATCGGAATACGCTTGGCCTTGGCTTCTTCCGGCACGATGCGCAGCAGGTCGATGCTGAGCAGGCCGTTAGCCAGACCGGCAGCTTTTACTTCAATGTGATCCGCCAGGCGGAACGACAGCTTGAAAGCACGCTGGGCGATACCCTGATGCAGATAGGTGACTTCGGCAGCGCCATTTTCGCGCTTGCCACCGGTAACGGTCAGGACGCCTTTTTCGACCTGAAGGTCGAGATCCTGCTCCTGGAAGCCGGCTGCAGCAACCACGATGCGATAGTGGTCATCGCCATGCTTTTCGACGTTGTAGGGCGGGTAGCTGCTACCGGCCTCATTACGTGCCGCGGATTCGAACAGGTCATTGAAACGATCGAAACCTACGGAATGGCGGAACAGTGGTGCGAGGGAGAAAGCAGTAGTCATGGTCATAAACTCCTGAGATTCAGCAAGTAAGTCACTACGCGACCCGACTTCGGCATCGCGTACTCAAGAGATAGGGTCAGGCAACGGACTTTCAAGGGCTCTCATGAAAAAATCTTCCCACCCCGCACGACGCAGTTGCACATCAGGCGACGCACTCGGTGAAAGAGGCCGGTTTCACTGGCTCGACACCCAGCAGCCGGCTGATGCGGGCGCAATCATCCTCGCGCCGCAACTCGGCGAACAACAGCACCGCCTCCGGGTAGCTGCGGGTCAACATCGCCAACCACTGCTTCATCCGCCCGGGCGCATAGCGCGGCGACAGTTTGGCCTGCGCCTGGCGCCAGAACTCGCGCAGCAGCGGTAGCAGGTCGCCCCACACCATCGGCTGGTAGTCCCGCCCCTCGCGCGCCGCGGCGATCTGCAAGCCCAGATCCGGCCTCGACACCAGCCCGCGCCCGAGCATGATGTTTTCGGCGCCGCTGACTTCGCGGCAGCGTCGCCAATCATCGACGGTCCAGATCTCGCCATTGGCAAAGACCGGCACCTTGACCACATCCTGCACCCGCGCCACCCACTCCCAGTGAGCCGGCGGCTTGTAACCCTCTACCTTGGTTCGCGCATGCACCACCAAGTGCTGCGCCCCACCTTCGGCCAGCGCGATGCCACACTCCAGCGCACCATCCGGGCTGTCGAAGCCCAGACGCATCTTCGCCGTCACCGGGATCTGCGCCGGTACCGCCCGTCGAACTTCACGAACGATGGCATGCAGCAGCTCGGGCTCCTTGAGCAGCACAGCGCCCCCGCGAGACTTGTTCACGGTCTTGGCCGGGCAGCCGAAGTTGAGGTCGATTACCGGTGCCCCGAGTTCACAGGCCAGGGCGGCGTTGTCCGCCAGGCACAGCGGATCGGAGCCCAGCAACTGCACACGCATCGGCGTGCCGGCAGCCGTGCGCGCACCGTTGCGCAACTCGGGTGCCAACTTGTCGAACGACGAAGGTGGCAGCAGGCGATCACAGACACGGATGAACTCGGTGACACACCAGTCGATACCCCCGACGCGGGTCAGCACGTCGCGCAGGATGTTGTCGACCAGCCCCTCCATGGGGGCCAGGGCAATTTGCATTTCAGGGTCCCGACGAGAAAAGGCGGCAGTCTAGCAAAAAATGCCCGTGGATCAGGCGCCGATCAGCGCCGGACCATAGCCCTCGATGAACTCGGCCGGCATCCGCCTGGGCTTGCCGCTGGACAGTTCGATACAGGCAAAGGTGGTTTGCGCGCGCAACAGGGTGACGCCGTCACGTGGGCGCTTGAGTTGAAAACGACGGGTCATGCGCAGGCGCTGATCCCAGTCGATGATCCAGGTGGCCAATTGCAGCTCGTCGTCTTCGTACGCCGCTGCCAGGTAGTCGATCTCATGGCGCACCACGGCCATTGCCCGGTCCAGACGACGGTACTCGGCCAGGTCCAGTCCCAGGCGCTGAGAGTGGCGCCAGGCGCAGCGCTCCAGCCAGGTGACGTAGACAGCGTTGTTGGCATGACCGAGGCCGTCGATATCCTCGGTGCCAACGCGAAGGTCGATGATGAATGGCGCTGCCAGATCCCAGCTCATGCCCGCTCCTGTAGTCAGTGAACGGGCAGAGTGTAACGGATGCTCAGGCGCTTTGCCGTGCCGGTTGCGACGTACGCGCCAGCAGCTCGAGCACAGCCTGGGCCAGACGCGGGTCAGCCAGCACCCGTTGATGCCCACCTTCCTCCAGCAGCAACAGGCGACTGTCGAACCAGGCCTTGTGGATGAGCTGCGCCTCACTGGCCGCGACCAGCGCATCGTCGGCTGCATGAACCACCAACCCAGGCAACTCGAGCTGGTAGCCACTGACATCCAGCCGATCGATCTGCACGCCCACATCACGCTCGACCTGGCGGATGAAGGCTGCACGCGCCCGCCTGGGCATCCCCAGGCGCCGGGCAAAACCGCGCAACACCCCGAGCAATTGAGCAGGTGCCGCAATGCTCACCGCCGACTCGGCACGCAAGCCCCACTGCAAGGCCAACATGACACTGGCGCCCCCCATCGAATGACCGATCACGGCCCGCAACGGCGGCAGCTCCGCCGCGGCTTCAAGCAGTGCCCGGGCGAACAGCACCACATGCGCCTGCTGCCCCGGCGAACGGCCATGGGCTGGCCCCTCCAGGGACACGACCGTGTGCCCTGCCTGCACCAAGGCTTCGATCAGCGCGGCAAACTGGGTGGGCCGCCCTTCCCAGCCGTGCATCAGGAGCACCGTCGGCCCCTTGCCCCAGCGCAAGGCCGAAAGACCGAAGCGCAGGGTGATACGCTCGGCCGAAGCCAATAGCGGCAACTCCCACTGCCGCGCAGGCAGGTTACGCGGCGTCATGAAGGCGCGCCGCATGCGCCCGGCGACATGCTCGGGGGCCAGATGGCCGAGGGTGCCGTTGACGCTGCGAATCCAGCTCAGGGTCGTCATCGCCTTGCTCCAGAGTTGAGGTTGCTCAGATAACCGCCGACTTGGCGGCGCGCAGAATACGGTCGGAAAGTTCGGTAGCGCCCAGGGCTCGGGCCAGGGCCAGGCCACCGACCATCAGGGCGAGGTCGGCGAACGCCTTGTCGATATCCTCGGGACGATCAACCATCTGCGCCGTCATAAGCTCGAGGTGTTCGGCCAACATCTCGCGAAAGGCTGCCGGTAACCGCTGCATATCACCCAAAGCATTAGGCAAGGGACAGGCGTGCTCATGGGCATCACGGTGCTTGCGCGACAGATAGAAAGCCGCTGCCAGCGCACGACGCTCAGCACCAGACAGGCTGGGGTCGACCTGCGAAAGCAAGGCCCGTCGTTCACCGAGCAACTGGTCGAATGCCGCCAGCATCAATTCATCCTTGCTATCGAAATGGGCGTAGAAGCCTCCGACGGTGAGGCCTGCTGCAGCCATTACCTGACCTACGCTGGGGTCGGCTGGCCCCTGCTGGATCAGTGCGCTACAGGCGGCGTCGAGAATACGCTCGCGAGTCCTGGTCTTTTTATCGTTCATGGGCACCCCCAAATATGATGACCGAAATATTACGCATGTAATATTTTCTGGCAAGCGAAATCGCGTACCGCTGATCGGGCACCTGGAAGATTAAGGAGGTAGAAAAACAAAAGGCCCATTCAATAATCGAATGAGCCTTTGAAGTCCCGTAAAACACGGGTAAAAGTGGCGTCCCCTAGGGGACTCGAACCCCTGTTACCGCCGTGAAAGGGCGGTGTCCTAGGCCACTAGACGAAGGGGACGTAACCTTCGTGCCGATCCGTTTTCACGAACCGTGGCAGATTGGTGGAGCTAAGCGGGATCGAACCGCTGACCTCCTGCATGCCATGCAGGCGCTCTCCCAGCTGAGCTATAGCCCCGAAACAAAACAAAAAGCTCACTCAACAGTCGAATGAGCCTTTCAACCCCGCAAAACGCGGGAAGAAATGGCGTCCCCTAGGGGACTCGAACCCCTGTTACCGCCGTGAAAGGGCGGTGTCCTAGGCCACTAGACGAAGGGGACGTAACCTTCGTGCCGATCCGTTTTCACGAACCGCGGCAAAATTGGTGGAGCTAAGCGGGATCGAACCGCTGACCTCCTGCATGCCATGCAGGCGCTCTCCCAGCTGAGCTATAGCCCCGGATTTCTAGCCTCTCGGCCCAGCGACATCATGAAATATCGCTTGTGCAATACTGGCGTCCCCTAGGGGACTCGAACCCCTGTTACCGCCGTGAAAGGGCGGTGTCCTAGGCCACTAGACGAAGGGGACGAACCTTCTTACCTTCAAGACCTGGTTGCTGGACCAGTCTTGCTTCACGACCTTGATCACGAAGCGGAATTTGGTGGAGCTAAGCGGGATCGAACCGCTGACCTCCTGCATGCCATGCAGGCGCTCTCCCAGCTGAGCTATAGCCCCACAATGTCGCTTTGAACTGAATCACCGGCTGGGTGCCTGGTGCTTCATTTTCGTTCATCGCTGTGGACGGGGCGCATATTAAGATCGGATTGCAGCACTGTCAAACGAATTCGTGAAAATATCAAAAATTTTTTTCACAGATAACAATCACTTACCGCCCTGCCCTGCTCCCGGCGATTGCCAGGTCCTGTGGCAGCGGGCAAGCCCACTGCCACAGGAGCGTGAGATAAGCCAATCAGGCGATGTTCGCCAGCAGCTTTTCCCACTCCTTGTTCTCTTTCTTCGACACGCCGCCCAGCAGTTCCAGCGCCTGGCGCAGACGGTAGCGGGTCAGGTCGGGGCCGAGAATCTCCATGGCATCGAGCACCGACACCGAGCTGGCCTGCCCCGAAATTGCGGCGAACATCAGCGGCATGGCGTCACGCAGCTTCAGCTCCAAGGCCTCGACCACCGCCTGGATGCAGCCGGTAATACGCTCCTTTTCCCACTGCCGCAGGCTTTCGAGCTTCCACAAGATCAACTGCATGACCTGACGCACCTGATCGGGCGACAGTTTCTTGTGCTCGAACAGCTTGGCATCGAGCTTGAGGGCGCCCTCGAAGAAGAACCCGCCCAGTGGCGCGATCTGGCTGAAGGTTTCGACACGACCCTGTACATGCGGTGCGATCTTCATCATGTAGTCGCTGTTGAACGCCCACTTCTGCACGCGCGCAGCGAACTCCTCGACCGGCAGGTCGCGCAGCCACTGGCCATTGAGCCAGGACAGCTTCTCGATGTCGAAGATCGGCCCGCCAAGGGAAATACGCGACAGGTCAAAATGCTCGACCATTTCTGCCAGGGAGAACTTCTCGCGCTCATCCGGCATCGACCAGCCCATGCGCCCCAGGTAGTTGAGCATGGCTTCAGGCATGAAGCCCATACGCTCGTAGAACGTGACCGAGGTCGGGTTCTTGCGCTTGGACAGCTTGGATTTGTCCGGGTTACGCAGCAGCGGCATATAGCACAGCTTGGGCTGCTCCCAGCCAAAGTACTCGTAGAGCTTGATCAGCTTCGGCGCCGACGGCAGCCACTCCTCGCCTCGCAAGACGTGGGTGATGCCCATCAGGTGGTCATCGACCACGTTGGCGAGGAAGTACGTCGGCAGGCCATCGTTCTTCATCAGAACCTGCATGTCCATGCGGTCCCATGGAATCTCGACATCGCCACGCAGCATGTCCGGCACCACACAGATACCTTCGCTCGGCACTTTCATGCGAATCACGTGGGGCTCGCCAGCGGCCAGTCGACGCTGCACTTCCTCGGCGCTCATTTTCAATGCGCGGCCGTCATAGCGCGGTGTTTCGCCACGGGCCATCTGTTCGGCACGCATCTGATCCAGCTCTTCGGCGGTGCAGAAGCAATAGAACGCATGGCCGGCATCGACCAGTTGCTTGGCGTACTTGGCGTAGATCTCGCCGCGCTCGCTCTGGCGGTACGGGCCGTGCGGGCCGCCAACGTCCGGACCTTCATTCCATTCGATACCGAGCCAGCGCAGGGCATCGAAAATCTGCTGTTCCGACTCGCGGGTCGAACGCAACTGATCGGTGTCTTCGATGCGCAGGATGAACTCGCCGCCGTGCTGCTTGGCAAAGCAGTAGTTGAACAGGGCGATGTAGGCAGTGCCGACGTGGGGGTCGCCAGTGGGCGATGGCGCGATACGCGTGCGAACGGTGGTCATGGACAGTCTCGGACGAAAGATGAAACAAAGGCGGGATGTTAGCAGGGTGCGGGCATCGGGCTCCAGCAATGGCGCTATCGTCACTTGTGACGGTGCATTGCCGAGCTGTTAAATTTGCTTACATTTCTGGAACGATAGTCCCTATGCCTGCTCAACTCAAACGCCGCCTGCTGATCTTTCTCACCTTGGTGGTGCTGATCGCCCTCGCCTTTCTCGCCCACTGGTATTTCAAGGGGCGTTTCTACGAGAGCACCGACAATGCCTATGTGCAGGGTGAGATCACTCGCATTTCCAGCCAGCTGGGTGCGCGGGTCGACGAGGTGCTGGTAGAGGACAATCAACACGTCACGCAAGGCGATCTGCTGGTCCGCCTGGAGGTCGCCGACTTCCAGCTGGCGGTCGAGCGTGCCCGCGCGGCACTGGCTACGCGTGAAGCCGAACGCGTCCAGGCGCAAAGCCGACTGACCCAGCAAGACAGCTTGATCGCCGCCGGCCGAGCCCAGGTGGCCGCCAACCAGGCCACCCTTGATCGCTCGCGCCTGGACCTCAATCGTGCCGAAGCCCTGCGCAAACCTGGGTTCGTCTCGGAGGAGCGAGTCACCACCCTGTCTGCGGAAAACCACGTCGCCCGCTCCCAAGTCGACAAAGCCCAGGCCGACCTGCAGAGCCAGCGCCAGCAGATCGATGCATTGACGGCCGAGCTCAAGCGCCTCGATGCGCAAATTGCCAACGCCCGGGCAGATCTGGCACAGGCAGAACTCAACCTTACCCGCTGTGAAATCCACGCCCCCATCAGTGGCACCATCGGCCAGCGCAGCGCCCGCAATGGCCAGGTGGTGCAAGCCGGCGCCTATCTGCTATCGATCGTCCCGGACGAAGACATCTGGGTGCAGGCCAACTTCAAGGAAACCCAGATCGGCAACATGCATCGGGGTCTGCGTGCCGAACTGATCTTCGACAGCTATCCCGACACCCCGATCGAAGGCCGTGTCGACAGCCTGTTCGCCGCATCCGGGGCGCAATTCAGCCTGCTGCCTCCAGACAATGCCACCGGCAACTTTACCAAGGTGGTGCAACGCATTCCGGTCAAGCTGACCTTTGCAGCCAATAACCCCTTGCACGGTCGCATTCGCCCAGGCATGTCGGTAACCGCCACCGTCGACCTGCGCAACAGCGCCGATCAGGCAGAGCGCGGCGAAACTCACGATGGCCGGTGACCAACTGCTGCGACCGACTGCGGAGCCTAGCCGGCGCGACTGGATTGCGGTGATGAGCGTGATGCTCGGTGCATTCATGGCCGTGCTGGACATTCAGATCACCAACTCCTCGCTCAAGGATATCCAGGGGGCGCTGTCTGCCACCTTGGAAGAGGGCTCGTGGATCTCGACCTCCTATCTCGTGGCGGAAATCATCATGATTCCGCTGACTGCCTGGCTTGTGCAGTTACTATCCGCACGGCGCCTGGCGGTGTGGGTCTCGCTTGGTTTTCTGGCGGCCTCGCTGTTGTGCTCGATGGCCTGGAACCTGGAAAGCATGATCGTGTTTCGCGCTCTCCAGGGGTTTACCGGCGGCGCACTGATTCCGCTGGCCTTCACCCTGACCCTGATCAAGCTGCCCGAACACCATCGAGCCAAGGGCATGGCGATGTTCGCCATGACCGCGACCTTCGCCCCCTCCATCGGTCCGACCCTGGGCGGTTGGCTCACCGAAAACTGGGGGTGGGAATACATCTTCTACATCAACATCCCGCCGGGGCTGGTGATGATCGCAGGGCTGCTCTACGGGCGGGAGAAGAAAGAGGCGCACTGGGAGCTGCTCAAAAGCACCGACTACGCCGACATCGTCACCCTGGGGGTCGGCCTGGGCTGCCTGCAAGTCTTTCTGGAAGAAGGCCATCGCAAGGACTGGCTGGAGTCGAGCCTTATTGTCGGCCTGGGTACCGTGGCCCTGCTCTGCCTGATCACCTTCGTCATCCTCCAGCTTTCGCGGGCCAACCCCCTGATCAACCTGCGCATCCTCGGCAACCGCAACTTCGGCCTGTCGAGCATCGCCAGCCTGGGGATGGGTGTTGGGCTTTATGGTTCGATCTATCTGCTGCCGCTGTACCTTGCGCAGATCCAGGGCTACAACGCCCTGCAGATCGGCGAGGTGATCATGTGGATGGGAATTCCACAGCTGTTCCTGATTCCGCTGGTGCCGCAACTGATGAAGGTGATTGCGCCCAAGTTGCTCTGCGCACTGGGCTTTTGCCTGTTCGGGGCTGCCAGCTTCGGCTCGGGAGTGCTCAACCCGGACTTCGCAGGGCCACAGTTCAACCATATCCAGATCATTCGCGCACTCGGGCAGCCCATGATCATGGTCACCATCTCGCTGATCGCCACAGCTTACATTCAGCCCCAGGATGCGGGCTCGGCTTCGAGCCTGTTCAACATCCTGCGCAACCTGGGCGGCGCCATTGGTATCGCCTTGCTGGCCACCTTGCTGGATGCAAGGACCAAGGTGTATTTCGACTACCTGCGCGAATCAGTGGTGCCAAGCAACCCGCAAGTGGCGGAGCGGCTGGCCCAGTTGGCCGAACGACTGGGCAGTGACAGCGCGGCACTGGGGCGCTTGAGCGAAATCACCCACCAGCAGGCATTGATCATGGCCTACAACGATGCCTTCCATCTGGTAGGGATCGGTTTGGCGGTCAGCATGGTGGCGGTCTTGCTGACACGCAAACTGCCGCAGGGGCTGAAGGCCGGCGAGGCACACTGACCCTGTAACCCGGCCATTTCTGCGCCGACGAGTGCACTCAGCTGGCGATCAGGCGCTCACGCAGTTGCCCGATCTCGTCGCGCAACTGGGCGGCGGCCTCGAACTCCAGGTCGCGCGCCAGCTGGAACATCTTCTCTTCCAGCACCTTGATGCGCTTGGTGATCTCGCCAGGAGTGGCGAGCTCTGCCTCGTAGCGCGCAGCCTCCTCCGCCGCCTTGGCCATGCCCTTGCGCTTCTTGCTGCGCGCACCGGGCACCGTGGCGCCTTCCAGGATATCGGTGATGTCCTTGACCACCCCCTTGGGCACGATGCCATTCGCCTCGTTGAACGCCACCTGCTTGGCCCGACGCCGCTCGGTCTCGTCGATCGCCCGCTGCATGGAGCCTGTCACCTGGTCGGCATAGAGAATCGCTTTGCCGTTTAGGTTGCGCGCAGCGCGGCCAATGGTCTGGATCAGCGAACGCTCCGAACGCAGGAAGCCTTCCTTGTCGGCATCGAGAATGGCCACCAGCGACACCTCCGGCATGTCCAACCCCTCACGCAACAGGTTGATGCCCACCAGTACATCAAAGGTACCCAGACGCAGGTCTCGGATGATCTCCACCCGCTCCACGGTGTCAATGTCCGAGTGCAGGTAGCGCACACGCACATCGTGGTCTGCGAGGTAGTCGGTAAGGTCCTCGGCCATGCGCTTGGTCAGGGTCGTCGCCAGCACCCGTTCCCCCACCGCCACGCGCTTGCCGATTTCCGACAGCAGGTCATCCACCTGAGTGAGGGCTGGACGCACCTCTACCTGAGGATCGACCAGACCGGTTGGCCGCACCACCTGCTCGACCACACGCCCGGCATGCTCTGCCTCGTAAGGGCCAGGCGTCGCCGAGACGAAGATGGTCTGCGGGCTGACTGACTCCCACTCGTCGAAGCGCATAGGCCGGTTATCCAGCGCCGATGGCAGGCGGAAGCCATACTCCACCAGTGTCTCTTTGCGAGAACGGTCGCCCTTGTACATGGCGCCGACCTGAGGAACGCTGACGTGTGACTCATCGATCACCAGCAACGCGTCGGCAGGAAGATAATCGTAGAGCGTCGGCGGCGGGGCGCCAGCCGGGCGACCGGACAGATAGCGCGAGTAGTTTTCGATACCGTTGCAATAACCCAGCTCGAGAATCATCTCCAGGTCGAAGCGCGTACGCTGCTCCAGACGCTGGGCCTCTACCAGCTTGTTGGCCTTGTTGAGGTACTCCAGCCGCTCGCCGAGCTCCTCCTTGATGCCGTCCACCGCCTCGAGCAGAGTCTCGCGCGGGGTCACATAGTGGCTCTTGGGGTAGAAAGTGAAACGCGGCAGCTTGCGGATCACTTCGCCGGTCAAGGGGTCGAAGGCGGCAATGTTCTCCACCTCGTCGTCGAACAGCTCGATACGGATGGCCTCAAGGTCCGATTCGGCCGGAAAGATGTCGATCACATCACCACGCACCCGGAAGGTGGCACGGGCGAAGTCCATCTCGTTGCGGGTGTACTGCAGGTCGGCCAGCCGACGCAGCAGTGCGCGCTGGTCGAGCTTGTCGCCGCGATCGACGTGCAGAACCATCTTCAGGTAGGTTTCCGGGCTGCCCAGGCCATAGATACACGACACCGTGGTGACGATGATCGCGTCGCGCCGCTCCAGCAATGCCTTGGTCGCCGACAGGCGCATCTGCTCGATGTGGTCGTTGATCGAGGCATCCTTCTCGATGAAGGTGTCCGACGACGGGACGTAGGCTTCCGGCTGGTAGTAGTCGTAGTAGGAGACGAAGTACTCCACCGCGTTGTGCGGGAAGAAAGCCTTGAACTCGCCATACAGCTGGGCAGCCAGCGTCTTGTTCGGCGCCAGCACCATGGTCGGGCGCTGGACCTGTTGAATGACATTGGCGATGCTGAAGGTCTTGCCGGAGCCGGTCACCCCGAGCAGGGTCTGGTGCGACAGGCCCGCTTCGATACCCTCGACCATCAGGCGAATGGCTTCGGGCTGGTCGCCGGCCGGCTGGAATCGGGTAACGAGCTGGAACTCGGACATGACGGACCTCTTGGATGTCGCGGCAACTGTAAATTTAGCCAGTAGTCTATACGCAAAAAGACGCGTCGGGGTGGCCTTTGCCGCCGCAGATGTGAACGCTCATTGCGGTGGACAAGGCAATTCGACCAATGGTCGAAAAATATTTGCGCAAAGCGCCTGAAAACCTGTGCCAGAGTGTCGCAGTGACCGATCGGTATCACTATACTGACTCCCCGTTTGCACCGCTTCAGTGCACTGGGCTGGAGGGTGCATTTCCTATCACTCTCCTATTCAGAGCCAAGGTAACAATGAGCCTGTTTTCCGCTGTCGAGCTGGCACCCCGCGACCCCATCCTGGGCCTCAACGAAGCATTCAACGCTGACCCACGTACCGACAAGGTCAATCTGGGCGTTGGCGTCTATTGCAATGAGGAAGGCCGCATCCCGCTGCTGCGCGCGGTGATCGAAGCCGAAACCCAGCGTGTCGCCCAACATGCCTCCCGCGGCTACCTGCCGATCGACGGTATCGCTGCCTACGACCAGGCCGTACAAAAACTGCTGTTCGGCGCTGAATCCGCACTGCTGGCTGAAGGCCGCGTAGTGACCGTGCAGGCTGTCGGCGGTACCGGCGCCCTCAAGATCGGTGCCGACTTCCTCAAGCGCCTTTCGCCGAACGCGGTAGTCGCCATCAGCGATCCGAGCTGGGAAAACCATCGCGCCCTGTTCGAGACTGCAGGCTTCCCAGTACAGAACTACCGCTATTACGACGCACCGAGCAACGACGTCAACCGTGCCGGCATGCTCGAAGACCTGAACACGCTGCCCTCGGGCTCGATCGTCGTCCTGCACGCCTGCTGCCATAACCCGACCGGTGTCGATCTGTCGCTCGACGACTGGAAGAACGTACTGGAAGTGGTCAAGGCAAAAGGCCACGTGCCATTCCTCGACATGGCCTATCAGGGCTTCGGCGAAGGCATCGGCGAAGATGCCTTCGCCGTACGCCTGTTCGCCGAGTCGGGCCTGGAGTTCTTTGTCTCCAGCTCGTTCTCCAAATCGTTCTCGCTGTATGGCGAGCGCGTCGGCGCGCTGTCGATCGTCACCGCTTCGAAAGACGAGAGCACGCGCGTGCTGTCGCAGGTCAAGCGCGTGATTCGCACCACCTACTCCAACCCGCCGACTCACGGTGCAACCATCGTCGCCACCGTGCTCAACAGCCCGGAACTGCGTCAGATGTGGGAAGCCGAACTGGGCGAAATGCGTGAACGTATCCACGGCATGCGCAAACAGATGGTCTCGCTCCTGGCCGAGTACGGTGCCAACCGCGACTTCAGCTTCGTCGGTCGCCAAGTCGGCATGTTCTCCTACTCGGGCCTGACTGTGGAACAGGTCGCGCGCCTGAAGAACGACTTCGGCATCTACGCGCTGGACACCGGTCGCATCGCTGTGGCGGCACTGAACCAAAGCAACATCCACGTGGTCACCAAGGCCATCGTCGAAGTGCTGTAACTGCTTGATTTGCCAGGGGGCAGCTTGACTTCCCCTTGGCATTCAGTAAGATACGCGCAGATTCCGCGATAGCTCAGTCGGTAGAGCAAATGACTGTTAATCATTGGGTCCCTGGTTCGAGTCCAGGTCGCGGAGCCAGACACTGAAAAACCTCCAGATGCGCAAGCACTGGAGGTTTTTTGTTTTCCGGGATCAGAAAGATCGTCGCAAGATGCGCTCAGTGGTCGCGCCCGATAGGGTAGAACACCCCGCCACTCCAAACCCCCAACCATTCCTCGCCATCGATCACGCGCGGTACCGCAAGCTCCACCATCTGGTAGAACACATTGCGGTGGATGAGCGCTTCGAGGTTGCTGCGCATCAGCAGGTAAGGCGATGGCTCATGCGTTGTCGGATCGGTCTCTACCCGAATGGGGTGATCAGGACCGGCTTCGACCTGATCCTCGACATTGCTGGTGAATCGCAGGACCTGCTGCTCACCACTGCCCTCCACTTCCAGGCTGACCGCCACGAACGGCGCATCATCGACACGAATGCCCACCTTCTCCACAGGCGTTACCAGGAAATAGTCATCACCGTCGCGACGAATGATGGTAGAGAACAAGCGCACCATCGGCTTGCGCCCGATCGGCGTCCCCAGGTAGTACCAGGTGCCGTCGCGGGCGATGCGCATGTCGATGTCGCCGCAGAAATCGGGATTCCACAGATGCACGGGAGGCAGCCCCTTCTCCTTGGGTATCTGCGCCAGAAGATCGTTGGCCTTGCCCGTACCTGTCATCGCCCGTTCCTTACCGACTCATTCCCAGGAGGCTACGAGCGTACTCGCGCATGGGTGCCGCGAGCAAATCCTGCGGCGTATTGTCGTGGAACGTCAACAAACCGCCACGGCTCTTGATTCGCGCGGTATCGATCAAATAGCGCGTGCTGGTTTCGATCAGCATCATCTGCACCACACCGGTATCCCAACCGAGGCGATCCACTGCCTGCTCGTCGTACCATTCGTCGCCATTACCAATGCGGTCATCGGTGCGAGCGAAACGGGTATAGAGCACGTAATGGGCTCCGACCGAACGCGCCTCGGCTATCGCGTCCTCCAACCCCAACGGCGCCCTGGCGCGACGCACCAGCGGGAAGTACTCGACGAAGCTCTTGAATGCTTCTTCTGCAACGGCATTCTGCTGCGGCACCGGCCCTTTTCCAGGCGGCACGAAAGCGCCCTGGCCAATGAAGATGAACGAATCAGGCTGCAGCCGAACCGACAGGGTTCGAGCGGTATCGCTGTGATCGAGCAGACCGGCGTCGCTCATCTGATAGCGAACACCTTCGCCCATGTCGCTGACTTTCATGCAGCCGCTCAACGCCATCAGCGCCAGCAGCAAGACCAGGCTACGCATCTTTCCTCCAGTGACCGGTGACGAAAAACCGGCGAATAGCCGCCAGATGCAGCTTTTGCGCCAGCTCAGCCGCCGATCACCTTCATCACTGTCACACCCCCCGAGAACGCCAGCTCCTGCTTGTCCGCCAGAGCCTTGACCAGCAGCCGCTGAATCACTGGAAGTGCCTGGTGACGCGGCTTGTCGAGCAGATCGCCGATAAAGTGGCGATTGCCCGAAGACAGGCAGCCATGCAGCCATCCAGTAGAGGACAGACGCAAGCGCGAGCAGGTCCGGCAAAACGGCACGCTCTCGTTGGCAATCACACCAAAGTAACCTTGGCCCGGAATCTGGTAGCGCAGGGCCGTTGAATCCAAAGCCGCTGGCGCCTGCTGGAAGTGATGATGATCGCCGATCAATGCCAGCAATTGCTCGAGACTGACGAACTGACGCAGGAATGCATTCGAATCAAGCGCCAGGTGACCCATGCGCATCAACTCGATGAAACGCAGTTCATAGCCTCTTGCCAGGCAGTAGTCGAGCAGCGGCACCACCTGATCGAGATTGCGCCCGCGCATCGGCACCATGTTGACCTTGATGCGCATACCCGCCGCACTCGCCTCCTCCATGCCCCTCAGCACGCTGGCCAGGTCGCCGCCCCGAGCGATGCTGCGAAATGCGGTTGGGTCGAGGGTATCGAGCGAGACATTGAGCCGGTCGATACCCGCTGCACGCAACATCGCAAGCTTGCGACTGAGCAACTGACCGTTGGTGGTCAAGGCGATATCCTTGAGCCCCAAGCCACCGATAACCTTCAGGAACGGCTCCAGGCGGGGGCTGATCAATGGTTCGCCACCGGTGATGCGCAGACGCTCGATACCTGCGGCATCGACCAGAAGAGCCACACCGCGCGCCAGTGCATCGGCGGACAGCTCATCCTGCGCCGCCACCAGGCGCTTGCCATCGGGCACACAGTAACTGCACGCATAGTTGCAGGCAGCTGTCAGGCTGACGCGCAGGTTGCGAAAACGCCTGCCTTGACGATCGACGATCATGGGTGACTCCGGCATGAGAAAAGCGAGCCGGCAAAACTTGACTCAAAGATCAGGTTTTTGCAAGCCCTGTCGCCGAAGCAGAAGTGACTGGCGGAGCCTGTCCGTCATGGACAACGCTCCGCAGGGGTCTTCAGGTGGCCGGTTCCGGGTCGC
This sequence comes from Pseudomonas putida, assembly GCF_001636055.1. NCBI lineage: Bacteria > Pseudomonadati > Pseudomonadota > Gammaproteobacteria > Pseudomonadales > Pseudomonadaceae > Pseudomonas > Pseudomonas putida. The sequence goes on along the minus strand of NZ_CP011789.1, from coordinate 2,244,175 downwards.
GCTTGCGCTTGTTGCCCATGCGCACGCCGATGTCCATCAGGAACTGGAAGAAACCTTCCTGATCCTCGAGAACGTTGCTCCAGAACGGCGAGTGATACAGCGCTACGGCGCCATGCACCAACGCCCAGGCAGCGCAGTAGTGGAAGTATGGCGGCACATCCTCGAGCTTGCCTTCACTGATACGGCCCTTGATCAGCTGGGTTAGTCGCTCGAAATTGGAGGCGCGAATACGGTGCAGTTCCTCGACCATCTCCGGCACCTGGTTACCCTTGACCACCTTCTCCTCGAGACGGTCGAACAAGCGGTAGCGCTGGGGATCGCGCATGCGGAACTCGAAATAGGCTCGCGACAGGGCTTCCTTGTCGCGATCGACGTCGTCCGAATGCAACAGCGCGTTCAAATCACGCTCGTAGTCGAGCATCAGGCGCAGGTAGATCTCCGCCTTGGACTTGAAGTGCTTGTAGATCGTGCCTTTGCCGATACCGACCGCGTCGGCGATCATCTCGACGGTGACACTGTCTTCACCCTGTTCGAGAAACAACTTGAGCGCCGTGTCGAGGATTTCTTGCTCGCGGCGACGAAACTCACGGACCTTACGAGGTTCTTTCTGCATAAGAAGGACTGGATGACAATCGAAGCGGATTATTATGCCTAACTTGCAGCAAATTGCACGGATCATCCAACCATATCTGTGTTTCATGATGAGTTCGAGTGCAGACCGGGTCTGCTTGGTCTGAATCCCAGGGGTGCGTGAGATACTCCGCGCCCGACTGACACTCGTCTACAACCGACGCGGCAGGGCTCGCCAGACACGCCAGGCTCATCAAACGCTGTACGCGGCCGGGAAGCCGCGCACAATCTACGCACCCTTTAAACTTTTCACCGTACATCAATACAGATAGCTACGTAATAGCGGCAAACTCATCCGATTTCTGCCGGCTGCCATACCCTGATGGCCCATTGGTTGTCAGGTGTATTCCAAATCTGTTTAAAAAACGACCAACTGACGCTGGCAGTGCGAGGATACTCGCCAATACTTGAAGTGTTGGCGCGGCGCATCCCCCCAAGTGGCGCGCCGATAAAGGTGCCCAGGGACCGCGTACCTTTGTTTTACTCCTAATGGTCTTAACCCGGATTCCTCCCCCAGAATCCGGGTTTTTTTTGCCCGCCTTGCTTTAGCTTCAGGCGACGCGGGCCAAGGGGAACAGGCGCTTGAAGTTGGCGGTCGTCTGCTCGGCCAACTGCGCGTAGCTCACCCCTCGCAATGAGGCGACGTACTCGGCGACTTCACGCACGTACTGCGGCAGGTTCGGCTTGCCGCGATACGGGATGGGCGCCAGGTATGGCGAGTCGGTCTCTACCAGCAGCCGGTCTACAGGCACCTGGCGTGCGACCTCGCGCAGGGCTTCGGCATTGCGGAAGGTGACGATTCCGGAGAGCGAGATGTAGTACCCCAGATCGAGTGCAGCCTTGGCCATGTCCCAGTCTTCTGTAAAGCAGTGCAACACGCCCGCCTGCGGCAGACTGGCCTCGCGCAGCAGCGCCAGGGTGTCGGCCCGCGCCGCACGGGTGTGAACGATCACCGGCTTGCCTGTCTGCCGAGACGCCTCCAGGTGCAGGCGGAAAGACGCCTGCTGCAACTCGGCGGCCTCAGGCTCGTAGTGATAGTCCAATCCGGTTTCGCCAATGGCCACCACGTGCGGGTGAGCCAGCTCGCGCAACAACCATTCCAGCGCCGGCGTCTCCCCCGGGGCCAGGTCGAGCGGGTGCACGCCTACCGAACAGTCGACGTCGGCGTACTGCTCGCTCAGGGCCTTGACCGCCCCGGCGTTCTCGGCGCTTACGCCGATGCACAGAAAATGCCCGACCCCACGCTCGCGGGCCGCCTGCAGGGCGGCGTCGAGCGAGCCCGCATGGGCGCTCAGGTCAAGTCGGTCGAGGTGGCAATGGGAATCTACGAGCATGGAATGAAAGCACACATGAAAATGAACGATGGGGAATCAGCGCGTGGCCAGCATCTGCAGCCAATGGGCCAACAGGGCTTCGAGCAGCAGCACGCGATTGAGGTTGGCCTTGCCCTGCACTTTCTGGCGCTGCTCGAGAATCCAGGCCTGGACCTCGAGCACCCTGCCCTGCCTGCTCTTCTGCGCAAGGTATTGTATGACCTTGCGCATGTCGGCCAAGCCTAGCCCGTCTTCGTCCTGGGTCAACTGGTAGCGCAGGATCAGGTGCGACCAGTCGCAGAACCAGTCGAACAGCAACAGCAGTGGCACGTTGTTCCAGGCCTCGGCCAACTGGCTGGGCGATTGCTGCTGCTTGATCAGCTTCTTCACCCCCTCGGTGACCAGTGCCCGTTGCTCGCGCACACCCTGGGACTGCAACTTTACAGCCATCAGAGGCGACTCTGCCGCCAGGGTCAGCAGTTCGTCACGCTCGACCTGATCGAGCTCCGGGAGCGCCGTCGCCAGCCAGGCCTGACTCTGCGCAAGCGTCGGCTGCGCACAGGCGACTTGCTGGCAACGGCTCTTGATCGTTGGCAACAAACGGCTGGGCTGATGGCTCACCAGCAGCAGCACAGTATCGCCCGAAGGCTCTTCGAGACTCTTGAGCAAAGCGTTGGAGGCGTTGACGTTCATCGCTTCGACCGGCTCGATCAGTACCACCTTGCGCCCGCCCAGCTGCGCAGTCTGCACCACGAACGAAACCAGATCCCGCACCTGGTCGACCTTGATGGGCTTGTCGGCCTCTTCGGGTTCCAGCACGAAGTTATCGGGATGGCTGCCAGCCTTGAGCAACAGGCACGACTTGCATTGCCCGCAGGCATCCACCCCTTGCGGCTGCTGGCACAGCAGGCGAGCCATCAGGCGCTCGGCCATGGCGCGCTTGCCGATACCCTGCCGCCCGTGCAACAGGTAGGCATGGGCATGCTGGCTGCGCCCGGCCAACTGCTGCCAGAGCGCTTGCTGCCAGGGGTAGGCCTCAGCCACGGCAACGCTCCAGGATACCTGGCAGCAATGCGTCGATGGCGCGCTGCACCGCCTCAAGCGGCTGCCCGGCATCCAGCAGGCTGTAGCGCTGCGGCGCTTGGCCTGCGCGCTGCAGATAAGCCTGACGCACCGCCTCGAAGAATGCCTGGCCCTCCTGCTCGAAGCGGTCCAGGCGACCGCGGGCGGCAGCACGGGCAAGACCGACTTCTACTGGCAGGTCGAAGACCAGGGTCAGGTCTGGGCGCAGCGTGCCCTGAACGAAGTCTTCCAGCACCGCGATGCGCTCCACAGGCAGGCCACGTCCCCCGCCCTGATAAGCGTAGGTGGCGTCGGTGAAACGGTCGCAAAGCACCACGGCGCCCCGCGCCAGTGCTGGGCGAATGACCTCGGCCAAGTGCTGGGCGCGCGCAGCGAACATCAACAGGAGCTCGGTGTCGACCGCCATGGTTTCGTCGCTGGGAGCGAGGAGCAACTCGCGGATACGCTCGGCCAACGGCGTACCACCAGGCTCACGGGTCATGACCACATCCACGCCCTGCTCACGCAGGCGCGCGGCCAGGTACTCGCGATTGGTGCTCTTGCCCGCGCCTTCGGGGCCTTCCAGAGTGATGAACAAACCGCTCACGGGCATTCCTTACTGTTTTTCGGTGGGCGCCGGCGCTTGTGCGGGCGCGGGCTCTTCGGCGGACTGGGCTGGTGCGCCTTCAAGGGGTTCGCCGGACCGAGGCGCGGCGTCAGTCGGCGGCTCGGCGTTCGGTGCCTGATCGGCCGTACCCTGCGGGGCTTGTGGCGCCGGGCTGGAACGGTAGTCGGCGCGGCGCTTGAGCTGATATTCGCGCACAGCCGTGTTGTGGTCGTCCAGGTCATCGGAGAAGACGTGGCTGCCATCGCCACGCGCGACGAAATACAGGCTGGTACCGTCTGACGGATTCAGCGCGGCGTGAATCGCTTCGCGCCCGACCATGGCGATCGGTGTCGGCGGCAGGCCGGTCATGGTGTATGTGTTGTAGGGTGTCGGTGCACGCAGGTCGGCACGCGTGATCTTGCCGTTATAGCGCTCCCCCATGCCGTAGATAACCGTAGGATCGGTCTGCAGCATCATGCCCAAGCGAAGGCGGCGCACAAATACGCCTGCGATCTGCCCTCGCTCCTGAGGAATACCGGTTTCCTTCTCCACCAGCGAGGCCATGATCAGCGCCTGGTAGGGATCACGGTATGGCAAATCGGTCACCCGATCCGCCCACTCCTTGGCCAGCACCTCCTCAAGGCGCATGTAGGCTTGCTGCAACAGTTCGACATCGGTCATGCCGCGCACGAAGCGATAGGTGTCCGGGAAGAAACGCCCCTCAGGGAAAACACCGGTATGCCCAAGCTTGTCCATCACTTCAGTGTCGGAGAGCCCGTCGAGGGTGTGCTTGATCTTTTCATGCCTGGCCACGGCCGTGCGCACCTGGCGGAAGGTCCACCCCTCGACCAGGGTGAGGTTGTACTGCACCACATCGCCACGGCGCCAGGCGTCGAACAGGGCTTCGACGGTCATTCCGGGCGTCAGGCGGTACTCACCCGTATGCAGTGCGGTGCCAGCCATATTGAAACGCCAGTAAAGACGCAACCAGAAGGCATCGTCGAGCAGCCCCTCGCTCTGCATGCGGTAGAACATGCGGTTGGGGTTGGTGCCATTGGGCACATCGAGCAGGCGCTCTTCGGTGACATGCAGCGGCTGCTCCAGGACCGAGTTAACCTTCCAGGCCGACCAGCCTACGGCCAGGCCGGCAAGGATCAGGCCCATTTCCAGCAGCAGCAGGATTTTGCGTCTCACGAATCAGGTATCCAGTAACGTACGGGCAACGGCCTGCAGTTTACGGGTGAGCGGCCCGGCCGGCCAGTCGAGGTTGAGCGCAGCGACAGTACGCACGGGCCAAATTCCATACACGCTGTTGCAGACGAACACCTCGTCGGCCGCCTCCAGATCGGCTTGCACAAGGTCGCCGGTCCGGACTTCGATACCCAGCGCCGGGGCTTCGTCCAGCAGCGCAGCGCGCATGACGCCTGCCACGCCGCAGCGGCTCAGGTCGGCAGTCAGCAGCACGCCGTCGCGGACCAGGAACAGATTACTGTAGACCCCTTCGATCAGGTGCCCCTGCACGTCACGCATCAGACCCTCGGCACAGGCAGAGTCCTGCCATTCGGCGCGAGCCATTACCTGCTCCAGGCGATTGAGGTGTTTGAGCCCGGCCAGCAGCGGCTGCTGCGCAAGACGGGTCTGGCAGTCGAACAGCCCGATGCCTTGCTCCGCGTTGCCCGCAGGATAAGCTGGCATTGGACCGCCCTGGAGAATGCGTCGGGTCAAGGCTTCGGAGGCGGGCGCATAGCCGCGCTGGCTATCACCACGAGTGACGATCAGTTTGGCTACGCCTTCACCGAGCTGGCTGGCGTAGCGCAGCAACTCGTCGCGAACAAGCGCAAGATCGATATCGATCGCCAGCCGCTGGCAACCCAGCGCGAGACGTTCGAGATGTCGCGACAGCAGGCTGGGCCTGCCGCCGCGCACGGCGATAGTCTCGAACAGACCATCGCCATAGGCCAGGCCGCGGTTCTGCAGGTTGACTGCAGTCGCCGGCTGACCGTCGATCCAGCTGTGCATCAATCGGCGAACCGGCGGAATACCAGCGAACCGTTGGTACCGCCAAAGCCGAAGGAGTTGGAGAGCACGACATCGATCGGCATGCTGCGCGCCTGGTGCGGCACGAAGTCCAGATCGCAACCTTCGTCGGGCTCGTCCAGGTTGATGGTCGGCGGCGCCATCTGGCTGTTGATCGCCAACACGCTGAAGATCGCTTCTACCGCACCGGCAGCCCCCAGCAGATGGCCGGTCATCGACTTGGTCGAGCTGACGGCCAGCTTGTAGGCGTGCTCGCCGAAGACACGCTTGATGGCCGCCACTTCGGCGATATCGCCAGCAGGAGTCGAGGTGCCGTGGGCGTTGATGTAGCTGACCTCTTCAGGCTTCACACCCGCATCACGCAGGGCGTTGACCATGCAGCGTGCAGCGCCGTCGCCGGTATCCGGTGGCGACGTCATGTGGAACGCGTCGCCGCTCATGCCGAAACCGACCAGCTCGGCATAGATGGTCGCGCCACGAGCCTTGGCGTGTTCGAGTTCCTCCAGCACCAGGGCACCGGCGCCATCGGACAACACAAAGCCATCGCGCCCCTTGTCCCACGGACGGCTGGCACGGGACGGCTCGTCATTGCGAGTCGAAAGCGCCCGCGATGCGCCGAAACCGCCCATGCCCAAACCGCACGCCGCCATTTCCGCACCGCCGGCGATCATCACGTCGGCCTCGCCATAGGCGATATTGCGCGCAGCCATGCCGATACAGTGGGTACCGGTGGTGCACGCAGTGGAGATAGCGTAGTTGGGGCCCTGCAGCCCAAGGTGGATCGACAGGAAGCCGGAGATCATGTTGATGATCGAGCCGGGGACGAAGAATGGCGAAATCCGGCGCGGCCCTTGCTCGTGCAGGGTTCGGCTGGTGTCTTCGATATTGGTCAAGCCACCGATGCCCGACCCCATGGCCACGCCGATACGCTCGCGGTTGGCGTCGGTCACTTCCAGGCCGGCATTGCGCACCGCCTGGAAACCGGCCGCCAGACCGTACTGGATGAACAGGTCAAGCTTGCGAGCTTCCTTGGCCGACAGGTACTGCTCGACCTCAAAGCCCTTCACCGAGCCGCCAAAACGGGTGGAGTAGGCACTCAGGTCCGTGTGTTCGATCGGACCGATGCCACTGCGGCCAGCCAGAATGCCCTGCCAGGTGCTTGGTACATCAGTACCCAGTGGCGACAGCATACCCATACCGGTGACCACGACGCGTCTACGCGACACAGCACTCTCCTTTTCTAATAACAGAGTCTCTTGCGATTGCATTCAGCATGGCCGAATGAAATGGCAACAGGCTCTCGATTGCCCGGTGAATGACGCCAATGGCTCGCAAAGAAAAAACCGCACGCCGGCAAAGGCAGTGCGGTTTTTCCCGACAAGAAGCGTCGACTGAAACGTCTTAGGCCTTGTGGCTGTTGACGTAGTCGATTGCAGCTTGAACGGTAGTGATCTTCTCGGCTTCTTCGTCAGGGATTTCGGTCTCGAATTCCTCTTCCAGAGCCATCACCAGCTCAACGGTGTCAAGCGAATCGGCACCCAGGTCATCAACGAAGGAAGATTCGTTCTTGACTTCCTCTTCCTTGACGCCCAGTTGCTCGGCGACGATTTTCTTGACGCGTTCTTCGATGGTGCTCATACCTAGTTTTCACTCCTAATGGACATATGTCATGCAGCTGGCCGGTGACCAAGTTTATAGGAAGACGCCTGCTTTTCAAGCGTAACGCGCCTTCACGAGAGACACCCGGCCTGCCACCTGGAATCTGGTTGCAGCTTTATAACGGATTTTAGGCTTGCAGTATGACTGTTTTTTTAAGCAATCCGTCACATTGAGTTGCTGATGTTACATGTACATCCCGCCGTTCACCGGCACGGTAGCGCCTGTGACATAGGCTGCGCCGTCGGATGCCAGGAAGGAAACCACTTTCGCGATCTCCTCGGCCTGACCCAGGCGGCCCAGCGGAATCTGGGTCTGCAGCGCTTCACGCTGCGCTTCGGGCAGCTCGCGGGTCATGTCGGTATCGATGAAGCCCGGGGTGACCGAGTTTACAGTGATACCGCGCGAGCCCACTTCACGCGCCAGGGCTCGGCTGAAACCTTCGAGGCCCGCCTTGGCAGCGGCGTAGTTGGCCTGGCCGGCGTTACCCATGGCCCCGACAACCGAACCGATGCTGATGATACGACCCCAGCGCGCCTTGGTCATGCCGCGCAGCACGCCCTTGGACAGACGGTAGAGGCTGTTGAGGTTGGTGTCGATGACATCGAACCATTCTTCATCTTTCATGCGCAGCATCAGGTTGTCGCGGGTGATGCCGGCATTGTTGACCAGGATCGCCGGAGCACCGAACTGCTCGGTGATCGCTGCCAGCACGGCACTCACGGACTCTTCGCTGGTGACATTGAGCTCAAGACCGGTACCGGTGATACCGTGTTCCTTGAGGGTCTCGGCGATACGCTGGGCACCCGAAGCGGAAGTGGCGGTACCGATTACGGTAGCGCCCTGGCGGCCCAGTTCCAGGGCGATGGCCTGGCCGATACCACGGCTGGCGCCGGTGACCAGTGCAACTTTACCTTGCAGGCTCATGCAAGTTTCTCCAGATATCAGGCCAGCGCCGCGCGGGTGGCGGCGACGGCGTCAGGGGTATTGAGGTTGTAGGTGGTAACGCCATCGGCGCAACGCTTGTTCAGGCCAGCCAGGACCTTGCCCGGGCCGCACTCGACCAGATTGACCGCACCGCTGGCCGCCAGGGTCTGCACACACTCCACCCAACGTACCGGCTGGTACAACTGCGCCAACAGGTCGCGCTTGAGTGCGTCGAGATCGGCGGCGATGGCGGCGGTGACGTTCTGCACTACCGGAATCTGCGGCGCCTTCCACTCGATGGCGTTGACCGCTTCAGCGAAACGCTCGGCAGCCGGCTTCATCAGCGCACAATGCGACGGCACGCTGACCGCCAGTGGCAGCGCACGCTTGGCGCCCTTGGCCTTGCACAGCTCGATCGCACGATCGACCGCCGCCTTGTTACCGGCGATGACGACCTGGCCCGGGGAGTTGAAGTTGACCGCACTGACCACTTCATCCTCGGCAGCCTCGGCGCAGATGGCTACCACATCAGCATCATCCAGGCCGAGAATCGCAGCCATGGCACCGTGACCTGCAGGCACGGCCTCCTGCATCAGCTGGCCACGGCGCTCGACCAGGCGAACGGCGTCCTTGAGCGACAGGCTACCGGCAGCGACCAGGGCACTGTACTCACCCAGGCTGTGACCGGAGACCAGGGCGGGTTGCGCACCACCCTCCTCCAGCCACAGACGCCAAAGGGCGATCGAGGCCGTCAGGATCGCCGGCTGGGTCTTGTCGGTTTGATTGAGTTGTTCTTCCGGACCTTCCTGGACCAGCTTCCACAGGTCGTAGCCCAGAGCCTCGGAAGCCTCCTTGAAGGTCTCGACGATTACCGGCTTTTCAGAGCCGAGTTCGGCGAGCATGCCCAGCGACTGGGAGCCTTGACCAGGAAAGACGAATGCGAGGGATGCAGACATTGAACAAGCCCTTATGATCTTGTCGTCGGATAGGGTGCGCCCCACCAATGGCGAGGCGCGGAATCTGAAAACTTGGATGGAAACGCAGACCAAGCGGTCACATTTAACCACTTCATCGCCAATATGCCTAAAGCAACAGGTCTTCGAGACGACCGTGCAGCCGCTGCGGCAGGTTTTCCTGGATCTCGATCAGCGCGCGCTGGATGGCGCTCTGCAGGCCCTGTACGCCTGCCGAACCATGACTCTTGATGACGATCCCCTGCAAACCGAGAAAACTTGCGCCATTGTGTCGCGCCGGCGCCAGGTCAGCCTGCAGGCGCCTGAGCAACGGCATCGCCACCACCCCGGCCGCACGAGAAAACAGCCCACCCTTGAACAGCGCCTCTATACGCGCACCGATCATGCTCGCCAGCCCTTCGCTGGACTTGAGCAGGATATTGCCGACGAAGCCGTCGCACACCACCACATCCGCCTCGCCGCGATACAGGCCATCGCCTTCGACAAAACCGATGTAGTTCAGCCCACGGGCATTGTGCAACAGACTGGCGGCCAGTTTGACCTGCTGGTTGCCCTTGATATCCTCGGTACCGACGTTGAGCAACGCCACGCGCGGTCGCTGGATCCCCAGGGCCTGAGCCGCCACCGACCCCATCACGGCGAACTGGTAGAGGTTCTCGGCACTGCAATCGACATTGGCCCCCAGGTCAAGCAACTGACAATAGCCAGCCTGGGTCGGAATCGCCGCCACCATGGCGGGGCGATCGATGCCCGGCAGCGTCTTGAGGACAAAGCGCGACAGCGCCATCAGCGCCCCGGTGTTCCCGGCGCTCACACAGGCCTGAGCCTTGCCGTCACGCACCAGCTCAAGGGCGACGCGCATCGACGAATCAGGCTTGCCGCGCAACGCCTGCGAAGGCCGCTCGTCCATGCCCACCACCTCGCTCGCCGCGACAATTTGCAGGCGCGCACGATCGGCAGCTGCAAGGCCACTGACAAGTTCTTCGAGGAGAGAGGGTTGACCGACGAGGGTCAGGTGCAGCGAGGGGGTAGCCGAAAGGCAGGCAATGCTAGCCTGGACAATGCTGCGGGGACCGAAGTCCCCGCCCATTGCGTCGATCGCGATGATCTGAGCGGACAAGGATTACTCGTCAGCGCCCTTGTCGATCACTTTGCGACCACGGTATACGCCTTCTGGCGAAACGTGGTGGCGCAGGTGTACTTCACCGGTGCTCTTCTCTACGGACAGCGCGTTTTCCGACAGGGCGTCGTGCGAACGGCGCATGTCACGGGCAGAGCGGGATTTTTTGTTCTGCTGAACAGCCATAATTGATTAACTCCTAAACGTTTGGGTCACGCTTTAACTGCGCCAAGACACTGAACGGGTTGGACCGCGATACCTCGTCCTTGCTCGATTCGGGCTCGTCTGCGCCCGCCGGCTGCTGGCATTCTTCCGGATGATGAGCAGGCACGATGGGGAGGGCGAGCAAAAGCTCCTCCTCGATCAGCGCCTGCAGATCCAAAGGATCTTCGCCCAGTTCCAGCACGTCATAGCCTTTCGGCAACGACTGGGTATTCGCACCCTCCTTCACCACGGCATAAGTACATTCGCTGTGGATCGGCAGGGTGACCAGCTCAAGACAACGCTGGCAAACCATTTTGACTTCGACATTCAGATCGCTGTGGATAACCACAACGTGCTGCTCGTCTCGCTCAAAATCGAACTTCGCCTGCACCGTACCGACATTATCGGAAAGCGGGTCGCAGAGTCTTTCCAAATCAGCGAGTTGCAGCGAACCTTGGAGGGTTACGCCACGATCGGCTAATTTGCGCGGGTCAACGTGAGGTGGAATCGGGTCATTCAACATAGGCGCAGCATTCTAGGGATGCCCCCCGCCCCTGTCAAAGGAAATTAGGCGGCATCACGCATGTTAGAATCGGTTCAATTGCGAAGGAGTCTACCATGCTTCCCCTGCTGCTTGCTTCAAGCTCCCCCTACCGGCGCGAATTGCTCCAGCGCCTGCGCCTGCCTTTCACCTGGGCAAGCCCCGATATAGACGAAGGGCGCAATGCCGAGGAGCCGGCCACCGAACTGGTTCGCCGCCTGGCCCGACAAAAAGCCGAAGCCCTGGCGAACAGCCATTCGCAACACCTGATCATCGGCTCGGACCAGGTCGCCGTGCTGGGCGAGCAGATCCTTGGCAAGCCACACACCTTCGAACGCGCGTGCGAGCAATTGCTGGCTGCCAGCGGCCAGCAAGTCACTTTCCTGACCGGCCTCGCCCTGCTCAACAGCAGCACAGGGCAATGCCAGGTCGACTGCATACCATTCACCGTAACCCTGCGCGAACTGGACCGCGAACGGGTCGAGCGCTACGTGCACGCAGAGCAACCACTGGACTGCGCAGGGAGCTTCAAGGCGGAGGGATTGGGGGTGACACTGTTCCAGAGCACCCACGGCTGCGATGCGACGAGCCTGATCGGGCTCCCGCTGATTCGCCTGGTGGACATGCTGCACGCAGAAGGTGTGCAGCTACCCTGAAAGACGGGGCTGCCAGGCAGCCCCACTCATGATTCAACGCAGGGATGGCCCCTGGAAGCCCATGTACATGGCCAGACGCTCGGCGACGCTGGCACCGATACGCTTGGAGAAGCGATCGAACGGCGATTCCTGCACCGTGAAGTCCACCAACTCCTTCTCGCCGACAATGTCACGCGCCACATAGCTGGCACTGCCCAGGCCATCGATCAAGCCTAGCGCCTTGGCCTGCTCGCCCGACCAGATCAAACCACTGAACAGCTCGGGATGCTCCTTGTCCTTCAGACGCTCACCTCGCCCCTGCTTCACCATGGCGATGAACTGATTGTGCGTGGTATCCAGCACACCCTGCCAGAACGCTGTCTCTTCAGGCTTTTGCGGCGAGAACGGGTCGAGGAAGGCCTTGTGCTCACCAGAGGTATAGGCACGACGCTCGACACCAAGCTTCTCCATGGCGCCGACGAAGCCGTAGCCCGCGGCAGTCACACCAATGGATCCGACCAGGCTGGCCTTGTCGGCGTAGATCTCGTCCGCCGCACTGGCGATGTAGTAGGCGCCCGAAGCACCAAGGTCAGTGATCACCGCATACAGCTTGATTGCCGGATATTCAGCACGCAGCCGACGAATCTCGTCATATACGTAACCCGCCTGCACCGGGCTGCCGCCCGGACTGTTGATGCGCATCACCACAGCCTTGGTCTTGGCGTCCTTGAACGCCTCGCGCAGGCTCTTGATGATGTTGTCGGCGCTGGCAGCTTCCTGATCGGCGATCACCCCGCGCACTTCCACCAAGGCGGTATGATTGGCACTGCGCGAAGCCGTGCTCTCCATATCCATCAGCGGAGAGAACAGGAACAGGAGACCGAACAGGTAGAGAAAGGTCAGCAGCTTGAAGAAGATCCCCCAGCGCCGCGCACGACGCTGCTCCTGAACACCCGCCAGGAGCGTCTTTTCGAGCAGCTTCCAGCTCTTGCGCTCTTCCTTGTCCTGCGCCGCACCCTCGGACTCAGGGGCTTTCCACTCGTCAGCCATGCTCACCTACCTTGGAGTTGAAGCTGCGCGGGACCAGCCAGCCACTCACGCAACTGTGAAAAATGCTCGACGCACACCTGCGGCCCGAATTCGCTCAGCGCCTGCAGCGACATCGCACCATACCCCACCGCAACCGAGTGCATGCCTGCATTACTGGCCATCTGCAGATCGAATGCCGAATCTCCGACCATCAGCGCCCTGCCAGGTTCGACCCGGCAATGGGCGAGAATTTCCTCAAGCATCAACGGATGGGGTTTACCGCGGGTTTCATCAGCGGCCCGAGTGATATCGAAATACCCTTCCCAGCCATTGGCCTTGAGCACCCGGTCGAGCCCACGACGCGCCTTGCCGGTGGCCACCGCCAGACGATAGCCCTCGCTACGGAAGGCTTCCAGCGACTCCACCACCCCTTCGAACAGCGGTGAGGGCTGCTGATCCAGCGCCGTGTAGATATCTGCATAGTGCTGGCGAAAAATCTCGAGCTGCCGGGCATCCAGATGCGGATAGAGCACCGAGATCGCCTCGCTCAGGGCCAGGCCAATGATGCCCTTGACCGCAGCGTCGGCACTGGGAGCCTCGCCGGCACGCTCGGCAGCGGCATTCATCGCTTCGACGATGCGTCCGATGGAGTCGGCAAGTGTGCCATCCCAATCGAAGATCAGCAGCTCGTAGGGTTTGCTCATGACAGGTCAGGTCGCACTCAGGCGCTCCACGGTCTTGGCCCACATCTCGTCCACCGGCGCCTCGAGCTTCAATTCGCCACCGTCCGGCAGGGGCACGGTCAACGCATAAGCGTGGAGGAACAGGCGCTTGCCGCCCAGATCACGAATTTCGCGGGTGAAGTCTTCATCGCCGTACTTGCTGTCACCGGCGATCATGTGCCCGGCATGGAGCGTGTGCACACGGATCTGGTGGGTGCGACCGGTAATCGGACGCGCCTCGACCATCGTGGCGAACTCACCGAAGCGACGCAGCACGCGGAACAGCGTCAACGCTTCCTTGCCCTCTTCGTCTACTTCGACCATGCGCTCGCCAGAGCGCAGGTTGCTTTTCTGCAAGGGCGCATTGACCTGTTTCTTCGACGTTGGCCAGTGCCCACGCACCAACGCCATGTAACGCTTGTCGACGCCATCGCCACGCAGCGCTGCGTGGAGGTGACGAAGCATGCTGCGTTTCTTGGCGATCATCAGCAGGCCCGAGGTGTCGCGGTCCAGCCGGTGCACCAATTCGAGCTCCTTGGCATCCGGACGCAACTGGCGCAGCGCCTCGATCACCCCGAAGCTCAGGCCACTGCCACCATGCACGGCAATACCGGCGGGCTTGTTCATCACGATCAGCGCCTTGTCTTCGTAGACGATCGCCGCCTCCAGCCGCTGTAGCAACCCCTGCGCCACAGGAGCCGGCTCGTCGCGCTCGGGCAATCGGACAGGCGGCACGCGCACGATGTCACCCGCCTGCAGCTTGTATTCGGGTTTGATGCGCCCCTTGTTCACCCGCACCTCACCCTTGCGCAGGATGCGATAGACCAGGGTCTTGGGCACGCCCTTGAGGGCCGTGATGAGGAAGTTGTCGATGCGTTGGCCGGCAAGTTCCGGCGCGACTTCGATCAGCTGAACGCCGGAAGTCGGGGGATTATTGGTCGTCATTGCTGGATCATAACAATTTTTTATGGAATTGAAGCACTTAATGATTACTGCTATAGTCGCGAACGCCGCCAAAAGCGGTAGGTCAGTACCGCACGGTTTCGAACCGGCCCTGACCAACGCAATTCTCGAGGACGCGAGGCCGTCCGACGGGGTTTTCGCCAGTTTACCGAAATGCCTGGAATCGCCACCAGCGCCGAGCAGAGAAGAACGAAAAAAAACGACAAGTGCGGTGTTTCACCTCCCTCCTGTTCTTTTTCGCATGCCCCTGCCCCGCCTCGTCGCTTCCGTGCAGCGCCTGGCGAATGCTTCGGAAATACCTGCCTTGGACATGAATGGCGCCAGCCCAGAATCTGCGCTGGCGAAAAATGCAACCCGTTGCGGATTCAGCGCGCGGCAGCACCCGAATTATCAGGGATACGTGCAGGGTGGAGATGTACAGCCCGGACCGTACAGCACGGCCGGCCACCGGCCCACTGTAATGGCCCGGCGAGCGGAACCGGTGTTTGCAGATGCCCCAGAGGCGTCCACGGCCCTCGGCTGATTCCTCCTCCTGACTGAGTGCGATAGGCACCGCAGCAAACAGGACGCGTCGTCGCGACAACGGCAGGCTGGGCAACCGGCTGGTGCCGAACGTCGTTGGACACGGGGGTGGCACGCCACCCTTTGCGCACCTTGGCACCGACCATGAGAAGTCGTGTGTGCCGAACGCCGTTTCCGGCAGCCCGGAAACCGACGGTACAACATGAAAAGAATGCTGATTAACGCAACTCAACCCGAAGAGTTGCGTGTAGCCCTGGTGGATGGCCAACGCCTCTACGACCTGGATATCGAGTCCGGCGCGCGTGAGCAGAAAAAGGCCAACATCTACAAAGGCAAGATCACCCGCATCGAACCCAGCCTCGAAGCCGCCTTCGTCGACTTCGGTTCCGAACGTCACGGCTTCCTGCCGCTGAAGGAAATCTCCCGCGAGTATTTCAAGAAGTCGCCTGAAGGTCGGGTGAACATCAAGGAAGTGCTGAGCGAAGGCCAGGAAGTCATCGTCCAGGTCGAGAAAGAAGAACGTGGCAACAAGGGCGCTGCCCTGACCACCTTCATCAGCCTCGCCGGCCGCTACCTGGTCCTGATGCCGAACAACCCACGCGCAGGCGGCATTTCCCGCCGCATCGAAGGCGAAGAGCGCAACGAGCTGCGCGAAGCCCTCAACGGCCTGACCGTTCCCGGCGACATGGGCCTGATCGTGCGCACTGCCGGCCTGGGCCGCAGCAGCGAAGAGATGCAGTGGGACCTCGACTACCTGCTGCAACTCTGGACCGCCATCAAGGAAGCCTCCCAGGATCGCGTCGCGCCCTTCCTGATCTACCAGGAAAGCAACGTCATCATCCGCGCCATTCGCGACTACCTGCGCCAGGACATCGGTGAAGTGCTGATCGACAGCATCGATGCCCAGGAAGAAGCCCTGACCTTCATCCGCCAGGTGATGCCGCAGTACGCCAGCAAGGTCAAGCTGTACGAAGACAGCGTCCCGCTGTTCAACCGCTTCCAGATCGAAAGCCAGATCGAGACCGCCTTCCAGCGCGTGGTCGACCTGCCGTCCGGCGGTTCGATCGTCATCGATCCGACCGAAGCCCTGGTCTCCATCGACATCAACTCGGCGCGCGCCACCAAAGGCAGCGACATCGAGGAAACCGCCCTGCAGACCAACCTGGAAGCGGCTGAGGAAATCGCCCGCCAGCTGCGCCTGCGTGACATCGGTGGCCTGATCGTCATCGACTTCATCGACATGACCCCGGCCAAGAACCAGCGCGCCGTCGAGGAACGCGTTCGCGAATGCCTCGAAGCCGACCGCGCCCGCGTCCAGGTCGGCCGCATCTCACGCTTCGGCCTGCTGGAGATGTCTCGCCAGCGCCTGCGTCCGTCGCTGGGCGAAAGCAGCGGCATCGTCTGCCCGCGCTGCTCGGGCACCGGCATCATCCGTGACGTCGAGTCCCTGTCGCTGGCGATCCTGCGCCTGATCGAGGAAGAAGCACTGAAGGACCGTACCGCCGAGGTACGCGCACAGGTGCCGATCCCGGTAGCCGCCTTCCTGCTCAACGAGAAGCGCAACTCGATCACCAAGATCGAACTGCGCACCCGTGCACGCATCATCATCCTGCCGAACGACCACCTGGAAACCCCGCACTTCGAAGTCCAGCGCCTGCGCGACGACAATCCGGACGTGCTGAACAACCAGTCGAGCTACGAGATCGCCACCAGCGAAGCCGAGGAAGCGCCGCAACCAACCGCTACCCGCACCCTGGTTCGCCAGGAAGCTGCAGTGAAGACCGCTCCGGCTCGTACCAACGCTCCCGAGCCTAGCCCGAGCGAAGAAAAACCTGCTGCAACCGCTCCAGCGCCTGTCGCCGCGCCAGAGCCAAGCCTGTTCAAGGGCCTGGTCAAGTCGCTGGTCAGCCTGTTCGCCGGCAAGGAAGAACCCGTCGTCGCTCCCGCCGCCACCCCCGAGAAGCCAACCACCGAGCGCAGCCAGCGCAACGAGGAACGCCGCAACGGCCGTCAGCAGAGCCGCAACCGCAATGGCCGTCGCGATGAAGACCGCAAACCGCGTGAAGAGCGCAGTGAGCGCACCCCACGCGAAGAGCGCCAGCCACGTGAAGAGCGTGCTCCACGCGAAGAGCGCGCACCTCGTGAGGAACGTGCACCACGCGAAGAACGCGCACCTCGTGAGGAACGTGCACCACGCGAAGAACGTGCACCTCGTCAACCACGCGAAGACCGCCGTGGTAATCGTGAAGAACGCGTCCGCGAATTGCGCGAGCCACTGGATACCGCCCCGGCGGCCCGTGAGGAGCGTGCTCCACGCGAAGAGCGCGCACCTCGCGAGGAACGCGTAGCCCGCGAAGAGCGCGCGCCACGTGAGGAACGCGCACCACGCGAAGAACGTGCCCCACGCGAAGAGCGCGCACCTCGTGAAGAGCGCCCGGCCCGTGAGGAACGCGCACCACGCGAGGAGCGTGAAGAGCGCGCACCACGCGAAGAACGGCAACCACGCCAGCCGCGCGAAGAGCGCCAGCCACGTGCCGCCGAACAGGCTGCCGAGGCGAGCGAGGAGCAACTGCCTAACGAAGAACTGCTGCAGGATGAGCAGGAGGGTGCCGATGGCGAACGCCCTCGCCGCCGCTCCCGTGGCCAGCGTCGCCGCAGCAACCGTCGTGAGCGCCAGCGCAATGCCAATGGTGAACTGATCGACGGCGATGATGAAACCGGCGAAGAGCAGCAGCCACAGCAGCACAAGGCCACTGAGCTGGGTGCCGAACTGGCCGCAGGCCTGGCAGTCACCGCTGCCGTTGCCAGCAGCAATATCAGTGCCGACGCCGAGGCCCAGGCCAACGAGCAGGCCGAGCGCGCCACCGCCACTGTCGTGGAGGCTGACGACCGTGAAGTGGTTCAGCCCGCCGAGCCGGCCGAGGTTGTCGCCAAAGCTGAGGAAGTCGCGATCGCGCCTGTCGTCGAGCAGCCGGTCAATGCGCCTGTGACCGTGGTCGAACCAGGCATCGAGCCTGTCGTCGAAGCGCCTGCACAACCACAGGCCGAAGTGGCCACCAGCGAGCCTGCGCCTGCAGTCGAAGCGCCAGCCACCGAAGCACCGGCCGTGGAAGCGAGCGAAGCGGAGAAGGCACCGGTTGCTGAAACTGCCGTAGAGCAAGCACCCGCTGTCGAAGCCGAAGTGATCGAGCCTGTCGTGGTCGAGCCAGTGGCTGTCGAGGCAGCACCGGTCGTCGCTGAAGCAGCCCCTGCCGAAGAGCCTGCCCCTGCCGTAGCTGAAACTGCTCCGGCCCAAGAGCCGGCTGTCGAAGAAGCGGCCACCATCATGCTGCCGAACGGCCGTGCGCCGAACGACCCGCGTGAAGTGCGTCGCCGCAAGCGTGAGGCTGAAGCCGCTGCCGCTGCTGCTGCCGCAGCCCAGGCTGCCGCCGAAGCTGCCCCGGCACTGGAAACCACCGAGGATGAGCACAAACCTCACCACGGTTGATTCCAGCAGCTGAATGAAAAACCCCCGCCAGTGCGAACTGGCGGGGGTTTTTCTTTATCGCTCAAAACCCAGGAAAGCCGGGCCAGCCTGGTGGTGGCGATCAGTACAGATTTGGCTCCATCTCCAACTCGACGCCAAACCGTTCAAGGATATCCGCCTGGATTCGCTGCGCCAGGGCGTGCAACTGTGCGCCACTCGCCTGGCCGTAATTGACCAGCACCAGCGACTGCAAGCGATGCACACCAGCATCACCCTCACGGTAGCCCTTCCAGCCCGCCTGCTCGATCAGCCAGCCTGCCGCCAGCTTGACCTGCCCCTCAGACTGGGGATAGGCGACCAGACTCGGATAACGTGCGCGAATACTCTCAGCCAACTGCACCGAGACCACCGGGTTCTTGAAGAAGCTGCCAGCATTGCCCAGCTCTGCCGGATCCGGAAGCTTTTCGCGACGAATACTGCAGATGGCATCGCTGATGGCCTGTGCAGTCACTTCCTGCACGCCCTGCTCTTGCAAGCGCTGTCGAACCGGCCCGTAGTCCAGGTGCGCACGCAATGTACGGCTCAGCACAAAACGCACACGCAGGATCAACCAACGGCCCGGGTTGCGCTTGAACACACTGTCGCGATAGGCGAACGCACACTCGTTCAACGTGAAGTCGCGCAGCTGGCCGGTCTCACGGTCCAGAGCGGTCAAGCCTGCGAACACATCCTTGATCTCGACCCCGTACGCACCGACGTTCTGCATCGGTGCCGCCCCGACCGTGCCGGGAATCAGGCTGAGGTTCTCCAGCCCGCACAGGCCCTGCGCCAGGCTCCATTGCACGAACGGGTGCCAGGGCTCGCCTGCCTCGGCCTCGATCACGACACGCTCGCCATCGTCACTGAGGATGCGTCGGCCACGACTGGCCATGTGCAGTACCAAGGCATCGACGTCGCGGGTCAGCAGCAGGTTGCTGCCGCCGCCGACCACCAGCACCGGCAACTGCCGTTGCGCAGCCACTGCCAGAGCCTGGCGGATTTCATCGTCGTCATGGGCCAAAGCGAGGTAGCGCGCCTTGACGTCGATACCGAAGGTGTTGAACGGCTTGAGCGATACACGCTCCTGCCACTGCGCTGTCATAACCGCCCCTTGATTTCCACGACCAGCTCGCGACAGGCCGCTTCGATCAGGTCCAGCACCTGCTCGAAACCTTCGGCACCGCCATAGTAAGGGTCCGGCACCTCATCCAGCATCGCGCCATACCTGCGCAGGAACAGGTCGAGCTCGCCGCGAGCATCCTGCGGGCGTAGCGCCTGCAGGTTACCCAGATTGCTCTTGTCCATGGCCAGGATCAGGTCGTACTCACCGAAGTGAGCGGCCTTGACCTGCTGTGCGCGCTGGCGCGACAAGTCATAACCCCGTACCAGTGCAGCCTTGCAGGTACGGCTGTCGGGCGCCTTGCCCACGTGCCAGTCTCCGGTGCCTGCTGAGGCCACGTGCACGCGCTCTGCAAGCCCTGCAGCCTGCAATTGGTGGCGCAGAACACCCTCGGCGGTGGGTGAACGGCAGATGTTGCCCAGGCAGACGAACAATACGCGCATCAGGCCTCCAGCAAGCGCCGTACGCGCTCCAGGTCTTCAGGGGTATCGACACCCACTGCCGGCGCTTCGATGGCATCCTCGACATGGATACGCACCCCATGCCAAAGCGCCCGCAACTGCTCCAGCGCCTCGGTCTGCTCGAGCCAGCACGGGCCCCAACCGACGAAATCCTGCAGGAAGCCGACACGGTAGGCATACATGCCGATATGACGACGATACGGCACCCCTTCCGGCAACAGGTCGCGGCCTTTGGCGAAGGCATCGCGCGCCCATGGCAGCGGCGCACGACTGAAGGTCAGGGCAAGGCCATTCTTGTCGCTGACCACCTTGACCGCGTTGGGGTTGAACACGCTTTGCGGCTCGTGGATCGGTTCGGCCAGGGTTGCGATACCCGCCTCGGGGTGAGCCGCCAGATTGGCGGCCACTTGGTCGATGATCACCGGCGGAATCAACGGCTCGTCGCCCTGCACGTTGACTACGATGGCGTCTGGCGGCAGACCCAGATGCGCGACCACCTCGGCCAAACGGTCGGTACCCGACTCATGGTCGGCACGCGTCATCAGCACTTCGGCGCCAAAGGCCTGGCATGCTTCGAGAATGCTGGCATCGTCGGTAGCAATGACTACACGTGCGGCACCGCTCTTGAGGGCCTGTTCCCAGACATGTTGGATCATTGGCTTGCCGGCGATCGGTAGCAACGGCTTGCCTGGCAGGCGCGTGGAGCGCAGCCTGGCAGGAATCACCACAGTGAAATTCAGGCTCATTTGTCCAGGCGCTCGTCGTCGCTCAGGGTGCGCGCCTCGCTCTCCAGCATGACCGGGATGCCGTCGCGGATCGGATAGGCCAGGCCGGCGCCCTTGCTGATCAGCTCGGTCTTGTCGGCGCTGAGCTTGAGTGGGCTTTTGGTGATCGGGCAGGCCAGGATATCGAGCAGTTTGGTGTCCATGGAGGTGTCCTTGAGGCCGGAGGCCGGAAAGTGGAAGTGATTCAAGGCAGCAGACGAGCGAGCTGCGCATCGAACCAGGCGACGAAGGATGGAGACGGTTCGGCATCAACGGCCAGGTACCACCAGTCGTCACCTGCAAAGTCACGGCATTTCACCGCGTCCTTTTCAGTCATGACCAATGGCAGCGGTGGCTCGAATGCCAGGCTCTGGGCATCGAACTGCGCATGGTCGGCGAAAGGGTGCGGCACGGGCTGCCAGTTTAGCCCTTGCAGGGTGTTGAAGAAACGTTGTGGGTTGCCAATGCCAGCCACGGCATGCAGGGCCTGACCGGCAGGAAAATGCTCGAGCGGACGACGCTCGCCGGTCCGTAGGTTGACCAATGCACTCGGGCGCAGACCGAACGCGAATCCACGCGGCGGATCGACGGTCGCACCGTTGTGCAGCACTGCACCGACGTCATCCAGGCGCTCGACCGGCTCACGCAACGGGCCGGCCGGCAGGCATCGGCCGTTGCCGAGACCACGGGCCGCGTCGATCAGCACCAGCTCCAGGTCGCGCGCCAGCCGGTAATGCTGCATGCCGTCATCACAGAGAATCAGGTCCAAGGGCTCGCTGGCCAACAGCGCTCGCACGGCACGGGATCGGTCAGGGTCGATCATCAGCGGCACGTCGGTACGCTGCACGATCAGCAACGGTTCGTCTCCGGCCTGCGCAGCGCTCTGACTGGCGCGGACCCGCCAGGGGAAATGAGGCGGCTTGGCGCCATATCCACGACTGACCACGCCGACCTTCAGCCCCAGGCTTCGGCAATGCTCGATCAGCCAGAGGATCATGGGCGTCTTGCCGGTCCCCCCGACGGTGATATTACCCACCACGATGACCGGCACCGGAGCCCGATAGCTGGCGCTTTCGCCACTCAGGAAACGCGCACGCTTGCGCGTCACCACCCGCCGGTAAAGGGCCTCGAGCGGGCGCAACAGTCCCAGAGCGGGATGGCCTTGGTACCAGGCCGCGAGCAGACGATCGGTGAAAGCCATCAGGGCGTCCCCGGAGCCGCCTCGACGGTGGTCATGCGCAGGTGGCTGAAGCCGAGCTTGCCGGCAGCATCCATCGCCGTGATCACCGCCTGGTGCGGGGTCTTGCCATCGGCACTGATCGCCAGAGGCAATGTGTTGTCCCCCCCGGACTCTCGCTCAAGGGCCTCGGTCAGGGTGGCCAGGTCGCTCTTGGGCAGCAGGTGGTTGTTCACCGAATACACGCCATCGGCGCTGATCGTCACCTCCACCAGCTTGCCATCCTGCGGCGCGGCCGGTGCGCCGCTGGCGGCCTCGGGCAACTCGACACGCAGTTGGGTCTCGCGGGTGAACGTGGTGGTGACCACGAAGAACAGCAAGAGCACGAACACCACATCGATCAGCGATGCAAGGTTGATGTCGACGTTCTCGCGTTGTCGATTGCGCCGGAACTTCACGCCTTGCCTCCGGCCACCTCGACCTCGCGATCGCCCTGCAGCACCTCGACCAGCTTGATCGCCTCCTGCTCCATGCCAACCACCAGCTCATCGATGCGGCGCAGCAGGAAACGGTGGAAGAATACGGCGGGGATACCAACCATCAGGCCCGCTGCGGTGGTCACCAGCGCCTTGGAAATACCCCCGGCGAGCACCGCGGCGTTGGCAGTCATCTGCGAGCCCATGAACGCACTGAAGATGTCGATCATGCCAAGTACGGTGCCAAGCAGACCGAGCAACGGCGCCATTGCAGCGATGGTGCCCAGCGTGCTGATGTAGCGCTCGAGCTCGTGGATGACCCGGGAGGCGGCCTCCTCGATGCATTCCTTCATGATCTCGCGGCCATGGCGAGAGTTTGCCAGGCCCGCGGCGAGAATCTCGCCCAAGGGGGAGTCGGCGCGCAAAGCCTTGAGCTTGTCACTGGTCAGTTGCTTGTCCTTGATCCACATCCATACCTGGCCCAGCAGGTGCGGCGGGGTGACGCGACTGGCACGCAGGGTCCACAGGCGCTCGACGACAATTGCCATGGCTGCGACGGAGCTCAGAATGATCGGCAGCATCATCCAGCCGCCGGACTTGACCAATTCCCACACAGTAAGCATCCCCCTGAAAAAGGCCGCCACTCTACCATAGGCAGACATGGGGCTCATCTGCCGAAGGTCAGGGGCTGGCGGGTGACCAGCATATTTCAGGTGTGCACGGCCTAGGAAGGCGGCTCACGCCAGAAGCGCCGCTGCGCACGCAATCCCTCGACCTCTCCGTGCCTGCCCAGTCGCAGGCGCAGCGCCCCTTGCAGTGCCGTGTCATGCACTGCCAGCCCATGCCGCCGATAGCGCTCGATCACCTGCGGGTGCGGGTGACCGAAACCATTGTGTCGCCCACGGGAAATCATCACGCCACGCGGCGCGATGGCGCGGATGAAAGGCTCGGTGGAGGAACTACGGCTACCATGATGCGGGGACTGCAGCCAGTCGATACGCGCCGCATCGGCGGACTCCAGCCAGGCACGCTCGGCACCGGCCTCCATGTCGCCAGCCAGCAGCAAGCGCTCACCCTGGGCCTCGACCAGCAGCACACAGGAGCGGTCGTTGCTGTTCTTGCCACTGGGCCAGTGCCACAGCGAGAACATCACGCCATCCCACTCCCAGCGCTCACCACTGCTGCACACCTGCGCGTCCAAGACTGCGGGCAACTCCCGTGCTTCGCCAGCCAGCACCCGCACCACCGGCAGGCCGCGCTGCACGGCGAGAGCGCCGCCGGCGTGGTCGGCATGTGCATGGCTGATCAGCATCAGATCGAGCTGGTTGACACCCAGCCTGCGCAAGGTCGGCAGCACCACGCTCTGCCCAAGGTCACTGGTGCCCATCGCCGGCCCGGCATCGTAGAGCAGGCTGTGATGCCGCGTGCGCAACAGCACCGCCAGGCCTTGACCCACGTCCAGTTGCCAGACTTCCACCTCTGCGTGCGGCACCTGCTCGCGAGGCGCCCACAGCGCCAGCAGCATCACCGCCCCCAGTCCTCGCAGCGGCACGCCGCGTGGCAGCAAGAGCAGCAACGCGCCCGCACACACCAGCGTCCACGCCCACAGCGAAAGCGGCGGGGGCGTCCAGGGTGGACGCCATTCGGCCAGCAGGCCGAGCGCGCGAAACATCAGGTCGATCAACCCACCTGCCAGCCACAGCAACGATTCCCCCACCCCTGCCAACGGCAGCGTCGCCGTTCCGAGCAGGGCCAATGGCAACACCGCCAGGCTGATCCAGGGTACTGCCAGGAGATTGACCAACGGCGCGCTGAGGCTGACAGGCAGACCCAGCGCCAGCATCGCGGGCAGCAAACCGATGGCGATCACCCATTGAGCACGACTCCAGGCCTGCCAGGGCCGCCAGCCACCCAGACGCGCGCTGAAGCAGTAGATCAGCACTGCCACCGCCGCGAAAGACAGCCAGAAGCCCGGCATCAGGCTGGCCAGGGGCTCGAACAGCAATACACCGACCAAAGCCAGCAACAAGGGGAAGAACGCCCCCAGATGACGAAAGCGCAGACGCCAGACCAAGACAGTGGCCAGCATCAGGCATGCACGCTGCACAGGCACCTGAAAGCCAGCCAGGGCGCCATAGGCCAAGGCTGCCGCCATCGCCAGGCCGCACGCCCAGGGCAACCACGGTAGCCTCCCTGGCCAGGCACCCAGACGGGCCAGTCCGGCAACCAGCCCATAGATCAGCCCCGCCAGCAAGCCAATGTGCTGCCCCGAAATCACCATCAGGTGCACGGTGCCGGTCGCCTGCAAGGCCTGCCAGTCCTCCCGCGCCAGCCCAGAACCGTCACCGAGCACCAACGCCGCCAGCACCACCTCCCGCCCTTGGGCGTCCACCGCCAGCAAGCGCTGGCGCAGCCTGTCGCGCCAGCCCCCGCTCGCCGGGGCCAGCATCTCCCCGGCCCTGACCGTTCCTGTGGCACCAATGCGCCGTGCCAGCAGCATCGCTTCGCGGTCGGGACCATGGGGATTGAGCAGCCCCTGAGGGCGTCTGAGGTTGACCGCGAGCCGCCAGCGCTCGCCAGTCCGGACCATGGGACCGTCGAACCAGCTCAGTTGCATCCGGCGGGGTAACTTCGCACGCCGGGACTGTGCCTCGTCCAGCTCGAAACGCACGCTGCGCCCGGACTGCGTCGCCAGCCCCGTCACCCTGCCCTCCAGCCACAGCGTGCGCCCATCGAGCTCGGCGATCAGGCGATCATCAAGGGCCTGCTGCGCCGACCAGCAGGCCCAGTTCAGCCCCAGCAGGAACCACCCTATCGGCCAGACGCGAGTGAACAGGCACATCAGTGCCGACAAGAACAGAAGGAACAGCCATCCGACCGACGGCAAGGCAGGCAAGAGACCCAGGCTCAACAACCCGAGCGCCAGCGCAGACATCCCTGTGCGCATGAAGTAAAGCTCCGCAAGCGTAATCGCCCCGTCAGGCTAGGCCTGTTTGGCCGCCGAGCTCACTCAACAATTGTCACAAACTCTGAACGAGGCTGACGTGGAATCAAGGCATACTCGCCCTATTCGAGCACCGGGAGCCTACATGCCGCGCCGCCTCTTCAAACGCTACATGCCGGATCCGACCAGCATTCGGGAACACAAGTCCTTACGCTTTTTCGGCCGATTGCTGCACGACCCCAACCTCTGGCACCTGAATCGCCATTCGGTCGCTCGGGCCATGGGCGTAGGGTTGTTCGCAGCGCTCATCCCCATCCCCATGCAGATGCTGCTGGCCGCCAGTCTGGCGATACCGGTACGCGGCAACCTGCCCATCGCGGTCAGCCTGGTCTGGCTGACCAACCCGCTGACCATGCCACCGGTGTTCTTCGTCACCTACATGACCGGCGCGTGGCTGATGCAGATTCCTCCGCGAACGCTCCCGGAAGAACTGACCTTCGAATGGATCACCGACCAACTGTCCACCGTCTGGCAGCCTTTCCTGCTCGGCTCGGTGGTGTGCGGCGTGATACTGGGCGTTGCCGCCTACTTCACCACCTTGCTCTACTGGCGCTGGTGGGTCGGCCGGCAGTGGCGCCGGCGCAAGTGCAGGGTGTCATGCACGCATGCCGCGACCACTGACCAGCAGGCGGACGCACAGGGTATAGAGCACCGCGGTAGCCACCAGCATGAAGGTGATCGCCGTACCAATGCTGATATCCGACACCCCTAGAATGCCGTAGCGGAACGAGTTGACCATGTGCAGCACCGGGTTCGCCAGCGACACGGTCTGCCAGAACGGCGGCAGCAGGTTGATGGAGTAGAACACGCCACCCAGGTAGGTCAGCGGTGTCAGAACAAAGGTCGGAATGATCGAGATATCGTCGAAATTACGTGCGAAAACGGCATTGACGAACCCCAGCAGCGAGAAGATCGTCGCCGTCAGCAGCACCACGACGACGGTCACACCCAAGTGATGCACCTGCAGGTGAGTGAAGAACATCGACAGGATGGTCACGATCACGCCTACCGCCAGGCCGCGTAACACACCACCGAGGGCGTAGCCGACGAGAATGGTGTGCGGCGAGACCGGCGAGACCATCAACTCTTCGATCGAACGCTGGAACTTGCTGCCGAAGAAGCTCGACACCACGTTGCCGTAGGAGTTGGTGATCACCGACATCATGATCAGCCCCGGCACGATGTACTCCATGTAGGTGAAGCCACCCATGTCGCCGATCTGACGGCCGATCAGGTTACCGAAGATGACGAAGTACAGCACCATGGTGATCGCCGGCGGCAGCAGGGTCTGCGGCCAGATACGCAGAAAGCGTCGAACCTCGCGATAGACGATCGTATTCAGGGCGACCCAGTTGGTGCGCAGTTCCACACTCATACCGCCACCTTCGACAGGTTCTTTTCCACCAGGGCCACGAACAACTCCTCAAGTCGGTTGGTCTTGTTACGCAGGCTCTGCACCTCGATGTTCTGCAACGCCAATTGGCCGAACAACGCAGTGATGCCGATATCCTTTTCCACCTGCACTTCCAGCGTGTGCGGCGTGATCAGCCGGCACGGGTAACCTTGCAGCTTCGGCGCCGCGGGCAGGTCCTGCTTGAGGTCGAGGACGAAGGTCTCGACGTGCAGCTTGCCCAGCAACTGGCGCATGCTGGTGTTCTCGACAATGGTGCCGTGGTCGATGATGCCGATGTTGCGGCACAGCTGCTCGGCTTCCTCGAGATAGTGGGTGGTGAGGATGATGGTGATGCCTTTCTGGTTCAGCTCGGTGAGGAAACTCCACATCGAGCGACGCAGTTCGATGTCCACGCCAGCCGTCGGCTCGTCGAGGATCAGCAAGCGCGGCTCATGGATCAGCGCACGGGCGATCATCAGGCGACGCTTCATGCCGCCGGACAGCGACCGCGACTGCACGTCGCGCTTGTCCCACAGCCCCAGTTGGGTGAGGTACTGCTCGGCACGCTCCTTGGCCAGCTTCGGCGGGATGCCGTAGTAGCCGGCCTGGGTGACGACGATGTCGAAGGTCTTCTCGAACTGGTTGAAGTTGAACTCCTGGGGCACCACGCCGATGCTGCGCTTGAGCGCGGCTGGCTGGCGATCCAGGTCGTGGCCGAAGACATTCACCGTGCCGCTGGTCTTGTTCACCAGGGTCGAAAGAATGCCGATAGTGGTGGATTTACCGGCGCCATTGGGGCCCAGCAAGGCAAAGAAGTCACCTTCGGCGACCTCCAGGTCGATGCCCTTGAGGGCCTGAAAGCCGTTGCCGTAGGTCTTGGTCAGCTGTCTTATGGACAGGGCAGAACTCATAGCGGGTCACGTACCGAAGAAAAAGGTTCAGGACACGCCAGGTCAAGTCACTGGCGCAGTGAGTAGTGCGGCCATGGTGCAAGGCCTGACCGCACAAGTACAGTCATGTATATCGATAGTGACTATCGAAACGGGCGGGGTATCCGCTCAGGTCAGCGCCGTCATTACTGCGGCCTTATAGGCCGGACGCGCCTTCAGGCGCTCGTACCAGGCCTGCAGGTTGGGGAGATCGGGACGCTCGATGGGCATCTCGAACCAGGCGTAGGCAAAGCAGCCCAGCGGAATGTCGCCCATGCCGATCTGCTCACCGGAAAGGTAGGGTTGGGTGGCCAGCGTCTTGTCGACGATCGCCAGCAACTCGCCGCACTTTTCCCGCGCAGCGTTGATCGCCGTCCAGTCACGCTCATTCTCTGGGGTACGCAGCATGCCCCAGAACAGCGGGCGGAACGGCGCGGCAAAGGAAGAGGTGGTCCAGTCCATCCACTTGTCCGCCAGGGCACGCTGGCGCGGATCGTCCAGGTACCAGCCCTGCTCGGCACCATATTCGGCGCTCAGGTAGCGCACGATGGTGTTGGACTCCCAGAGGACGAAGTCGCCATCCTCGAGCATCGGCACCAGGCCATTGGGGTTGCGCTCACGGTACTCAGGCTCGTTGACCACACCGAACGCCCCACCGGCGTCGATCGACTCGAACTCCAGCCCCAACTCGTGGGCAATCCACAACGCCTTGCGCACATTGCTCGAGTTCTTGCGACCCCAGATCTTCAGCATGACAACGTCCTTAGTGAGTGCAGAGGGTGGACAGTCTACTCCACAGTGACGCCACCTGTACCAGGGGACAATGCTCTGAAACTCCTGTGGCCACACCCTGTCACTGTTCTTAGCGAGCCATCCGGCGCATCGCGTCTAAGCTATCCAGGATGGCTCGAGCCCAAGCTTCCAAGGAGGAAGAACTATGCTGCTGTTGTGGTTGGTGGTGCTGGTGATCGGCGCCGCATATCTCACCCATCGACGTCTGGCACCGCTGCAGATCCTCGGGGTGATCGCCGCCTATGTGCTGTTGATGGGCATCTTCGCCGACGCACCTGGCTGGCTGCTGACCGTGATCTGGCTGGTGCTGGCCGCCAAGGCCGCCCTGCTGATATTGCCGCAGTGGCGGCGCCAGGTGTTCACCGGCCCCGTGTTCAAATGGTTCCAGCGCACCCTGCCCCCCATGTCGCAGACCGAGCGCGAAGCGATCGACGCGGGCACTGTATGGTGGGACGGCCAGCTGTTCAGCGGCCAGCCCGACTGGAACACCCTGCTCGACTACCCTGCCCCCACGCTCACCGCAGAAGAACAGGCGTTCATCGATGGCCCCACCGAGGAACTCTGCGCCCTGGTCAGCGACTGGCAGATCGGCCAGGACCTCGACCTGCCACCCGCAGCCTGGGAACACATCAAGCAGCACGGCTTCTTCGCCCTGATCATCCCCAAGGAATACGGCGGCAAGGGCTTCTCCGCCTACGCTCACTCCCAGGTGGCGATGAAACTCGCCACTCGCAGCGGCGACCTGGCTTCGACCGTGATGGTGCCCAACTCGCTCGGCCCGGCCGAACTGCTGCTGCACTATGGCACCGATGAACAGCGTAACCACTACCTGCCGCGCCTGGCCCGTGGCGACGAAATCCCCTGCTTCGCCCTCACAGGCCCACTGGCCGGCTCCGACGCTGGCGCCATGCCTGACACCGGCATCGTCTGCAAGGGGGAATGGAACGGCGAGGAAGTCATCGGCCTTCGCCTGAACTGGGAGAAGCGCTACATCACCCTCGGCCCGGTGGCCACCCTGCTGGGCCTGGCCTTCAAGGCCTACGACCCCGATCACCTGCTGGGCGAACAGGAATGCCTGGGCATCAGCCTGGCACTCATCCCCACCGACACCCCGGGTGTGGAGATCGGCAAGCGCCACCTGCCCCTGGGTGCAGCCTTCATGAATGGCCCGAACAGCGGCAAGGACGTGTTCGTGCCCCTGGACTTCCTCATCGGCGGCAAGGACATGCTCGGCAAGGGATGGATGATGCTGATGAACTGCCTGTCGGTTGGGCGCTCCATCTCGCTGCCTGCGGTTGGCACAGGCGCTGCCAAGTACACCAGCCTGGTCACCGGCCAGTACGCCCGCGTCCGCGAGCAGTTCAACGTGCCGCTGTCCGCCTTCGAGGGCATCCAGGAATCGCTGGCACGAATCGGTGGCAACGCCTGGCTGATGGACAGCGCCCGCCTGCTCACCGCCAAGGCAGTGGACCTGGGCGAGAAGCCCTCGGTACTTTCGGCAATCCTCAAGTACCACCTGACCGAACGCGGCCGTGAATGCATCCAGCACGCCATGGACGTACACGGCGGCAAGGGCATCATCATGGGCCCGAACAACTACCTGGGTCGCAATTGGCAGGGCGCGCCGATCTTCATCACCGTCGAGGGCGCCAACATCCTGTCACGCAACCTGATGATCTTCGGACAGGGCGCGATCCGCTGCCACCCCTTCGTCCTCAAGGAAATGGCTCTCGCTGGGCGCGAGGATCGCGAGCAGGCACTCAACGAGTTCGACGATCTGCTGATGAAGCACATCATGTTCGCCGCCAGCAATGCGGCCAGCACTTTCGTGCTCGGCATCGGACTGGGGCACTTCGAGAAGATGCCGGGCGACGCCCTCAGCCAGGGCTACTTCCGTGCGCTGAACCGTCAGGCGGCCGCATTCGCCTTGCTTGCCGACCTGTCGATGATGCTGCTCGGCGGCGCGCTGAAGCGGCGCGAACGCCTGAGCGCGCGTCTGGGGGATGTCCTCAGCTACCTGTACCTGTCATCCGCAGCGCTCAAGCGCTATCACGACCTCGGCTCACCCGAGCACATGCAACCTCTGCTGCGCTGGGCGCTGGAAGAAAGTCTGGGGCAGGCCGAAAAAGCCCTCGACCGGCTGCTCGATAACTTCCCCAATCGCTTCCTCGGCTGTGCGTTGCGGGTTCTGGTCTTCCCGTTCGGTCGCCGCCACACCGGACCAAGCGATGAACTGGATAAAGAAGTTGCTGAACTGATCGGCCGACGCAAGGGTGATCCGGCACTGGAGGAACTGCTGGCGGGCTGCTTCCGCCCTGACGGCGAAGGTGATCCGGTAGCCGCCCTGCAGACAGCTTGCGACCTGCTGGACGAGGTGGCGCCACTGCACAAGGCGCTGCACCAAGGACTCAAGGAGGGCAAGGTGCATCCCTCGCCGGGCCAGTCGGACATCGAAGCCGCCGTGCAGGCCGGCGTGCTGCAGGCTGATGAAGGCGAGAGACTCCAGGCAGCCGAAGCCGCGCGCCGGACAGTGATCGATGTAGATGCTTTCGACAAGGCGCAACTGCTGCCCGCGGAGGGCAAGGTGCGCTGAGCACCTTCAGTCAGACAGATCCCCGGCCCCTGGCGGGCCGGCGGTCAGCGCAGTGCGAGCGGCTGCGCCTGCCCCTGCGGGGCAAAACCTGCGTATACTCCGGCCCCCGTTTCAACACCAGAGGATCGCCCCATGGCCAACCCCCACCTGGAGTACCACCTGCAACTGCTCCAACACCTGCGCACCATCCTGGTGGCCCTGGGCGACGCCGAGCAAGTGCCGGAAGAAAGCCACGCCCTGTTCCTCGAACGCTTCGACGAACTGCTGACCCTGCTGCCGCAGAACCCACTGGAAAGTCAGTATCTGGGCCAGGACCTGATCTGCCAGGTGATCACGCGCTACCCGCAAATCGCTCATCTGGTTCCGCGTGACCTGCTGTGGTTCTTCGGCGGCGACTGTCTGCACTACATGCCCGATGAAGAACTCGAGCTGTACCAGACGCTGGAAGAGCGTCGCTACGAGGCCGAGCAGAATGAAGAGCCCTTCGACTGGAACCTGGAGAAGCAGTTGCTGAGCGCACCCGACCAGGGCGAGCGCCACTGAGCAAAAATGGCCACGGGCATTACAAATGTCCGTGGCCCCATGGCTGCGATGTTTTTGAAGGCAAAAAAAACGCCACTTCGATGAAGTGGCGTTTTCAAATGGAGCGGGAAACGAGACTCGAACTCGCGACCCCGACCTTGGCAAGGTCGTGCTCTACCAACTGAGCTATTCCCGCAATGTGAAGCAAAACCGCATTTGGCGTGAATGGCCTGAACCTTTCACTGCCGCTGCACCGTCAATGGACGCCACAGTTCTAAAACTGGAGCGGGAAACGAGACTCGAACTCGCGACCCCGACCTTGGCAAGGTCGTGCTCTACCAACTGAGCTATTCCCGCATTGGCGTCCCCTAGGGGACTCGAACCCCTGTTACCGCCGTGAAAGGGCGGTGTCCTAGGCCACTAGACGAAGGGGACACACTACAACTTCACTGCCTGCTGCGTTTGGCTGTGTGCTTTACGCTGCAAGTGGCGCGCATTCTATGGATGCCTCGACAAGCCGTCAACCCCTTTGTGGAAATTTATTTAAATCAACGACTTCCGCCCCTGTACATAGGTCGCGCATGATGCGCCCGGGGATTGGCGTTGCTTTTCTGACGCCAGCCCGGCAAGCTCGCATCAAAGTGCCAGCACTGTAGATTTTTGCCCTTGAGCCGACACCCATGGGTAGAGCCTGTCCGCCAGGCTGCACTGTTCGCCCCCTGGCGAACTCACTACACTCAATGATGCAAAACTTCTTCATGAGGCGTTAACGGTGACACCACTTCTGATCACCCTGCTCATCGTGGCGGGTATCGCGTTGCTGATCGTGATCGGCTACCTCAACAATGTCGTGGAAAACGCCAAGCTCGAGCGCGCGCGCCTTAAAGTCGAGCTGACCGAACGCCTGCGCCGCTGCGGCGAGATCACCGAAACCTTCCCCGGCCAACTGATGACTCCGGCGCTCAAGCTGCTGCTGACCCGCCTGGAGCTGAATCTCAATCAGCGCCTGCTGGCGCTGGACAAGCACAACGGCGATTTCAAGGCGCGCATCGTCGAACTCGAAGGGTTGATTGCCAAGGGCGACAAGTTGCCGGTCAACAACCCGCCGAGCCCGATTCAGACCGAGGTCAAGGCCAAGGACGTGCGCTTCCTGCTCGAGTCGCTGCATAACCAGATCGTGCGCGCTACTCAGGAAAACTTCCTGCAGTCCAACGAAGGCAAGTACTGGGTCAGGGAAATTCGCCACATCCTGGTGCTACTGCACATCGAATTCTTCAATAACCTGGGCCAGCAGGCGTTGCAGCAGAATCAACCAGGCCATGCGCGCCTGGCGTTCGAACGCGGCGTGCAGTACCTGCGCAAACAACCAGAACCGAAACAATATGAAGAGCAGCTGACCTACCTGGAAAAACTGCTCGCTCGCGCCAACGCGCAAGTACTGGACCAGATGGAACCGGCCGAAAATGACCAGAACGCGCTGACCCAGGGTCTGAAAACCGATGAAGACGAGACGTGGAAAAAGCGGGTGATCTACGACTGATCCACAACCGTTGAAAACAAGAAGGGCCGCAAAAGCGGCCCTTCTTGTTTTTCAGCAGTCGCTCAACGCCAGGAAGATCGACGCCAGGCGTTCCAGCCCTCGCTGATCGGCCTCACTGAAACGCGCAAGGCTCGGGCTGTCCAGGTCGAGCACGCCAATCAGCCTGCCCTCCTTTACCAGCGGAATCACCAGCTCGCTGTTGGATGCGCTGTCACAGGCGATGTGTCCAGGGAAGGCATGCACATCCTCCACTCTCTGGGTCTGCAGGGTGGCTGCTGCCGTGCCACACACACCCTTGCCGAATGCGATGCGCACGCACGCCACCTGCCCCTGGAACGGCCCGAGCACCAGTTCTTCGTTGCGGTTGAGGTAGAAACCCGCCCAATTCAGGTCTTCCACCTGGTGGTAGAGAAATGCCGAGAACTGCGCGGCGTTGGCGATGAAATCACGCTCGTCGGCGAACAGCGCCTGCACTTGCGCAGCCAGCAGGTCGTAGCCATCGAGGCCTTTGCCACTGGCGTTGAGGTCGATCATTGGTTCTGCTCCAGCAATTGCAGTCCAACCCAGTAGCGGGCGAACTGGTAGGCACAACGGCCATTACGGTTGCCGCGGCCGGTGGCCCAGCGCGCAGCGAGGATGTCGAGTTCTTCAGTACGCTGCCAGACCAGCCCGGCCGGGCGCGCCAGTTGGCCGATCCAGTGCTCGACCACGTTGAGGAAATGCTCCTGGGTGAACGGGTAGAACGACAACCACAAGCCAAAACGGTCGGACAGGGCGATCTTGTCTTCCACCGCTTCGTTGGGGTGCAGTTCGCCGTCGATCATCTTCCAGTTTTCATTGTCGCTCTGCTTCTCGGGCACCAGGTGACGGCGATTCGAGGTGGCATAGAGCAGGACGTTGTCCGGCGCCTGTTCGAGCGAACCATCGAGCACACTCTTGAGCACCCGGTAATCGCCCTCTCCCGCCTCGAACGAAAGGTCGTCGCAGAACAGGATGAAGCGTTGCTCGAGCTTTTGCAGTTGCTCGACCACCCGCGGCAAGTCGGCCAGATGATCGCGCTCGATCTCGATCAGGCGCAGGCCCTGCCCGGCATGTTCGGCCAGCAGCGCGCGTACCAGCGACGACTTGCCGGTGCCCCGCGAGCCCCACAGCAGGGCGTGGTTGGCGGGCATGCCATTGATGAACTGATGGGTGTTGCGGCCCAGTTGCTCACGCTGCTGATCGACCCCGATCAGGTCCGAGAGCCGGATGTCGAGGCTGACTTCCAACGGCATGAGGTAGCCGCTGCGGCCATCACGCTGCCAGCGCGCAGCGAGGGTCGACGACCAGTCGATCTGCGGGCGGGGCGCCGGCAGCAGTGGTTCGAGGCGCGTCAGTATGGATTCAGCGTGTTCCAGGAATGCAATGAGGCGGGTGTCCATGAAGGTTTCCTTAATCAAGACCGGTTCAGGAGCCGAGGCGCAGCCATTGCGCGACGACACTGCCCCTACAGAGCCAACAGGGGTTGTGGGAGCGAGCTCGTCTCGCGATGGCCGCGCACCGGCCCATTGATTGGATCGCTCGAAACAACAGACAGACCCGCCAGCAGCCGGGGCTGATCGGCTATGCTTGCGCAGCGCAAGGGGCGTTGAACCGGCTCGGGAACCATGGATATCAAGTTCACCAATCGCCTGTCATACAAGCAAGCCCGGTTGACAGTCCTGGTCGGCTTCATCCTGGGAACATTGCTCAGTCTCATCCAGATCGGCATCGATTATGCCAGCGAAGACGCGTCCATCAACCGCGAAGTGCAGGCATTGCTGCAAATAAGCCATGACCCGGCCTCGCGCATCGCCTACAACATCGACGCGGAGCTGGCGCAGGAGCTCACCGGCGGGCTGCTGCAATCGCCAGCGATCATCCGCGCACGCCTGATCGACAACAACGATACGGTGCTGGCCGACGTCCATCGCCCGCGCCAGGAAGACAGCTACCGGCCGCTCAGCGACTTCCTGTTCGGCGAGCAGCGCCAGTTCAAGGATCGCCTGTTCCTCGCCCACATGCCCGACGATTACCTCGGCACCCTGTACCTGGATGTCGACACCTATGCCTTCGGCAGCCGCTTTCTCGACCGAGCCGGCATCACCCTGCTCAACGGCTTCGCCCGCAGCCTGGTGCTGACCGGCATTCTCCTGGGGTTGTTCTACATCATGCTGACCAAACCCCTGGTCACCGTCATCGGCGCCCTGAGCGGCAGCGACCCACGCCAGCCCGGCCAGACCCGTCTGGACTACCCCAACGGTCATGAGCACGACGAGATCGGGGTACTGGTGAAGGTCGCCAACCAGCAATTCGTCAGCATGGCCACCGAGATCCAGCAGCGGCGCAACGCCGAAAACCGCCTCACCCAGTACCTCAACGAACTGGAAGACATCGTCTCGGCCCGCACCGAAGAACTCAAGGCCAGCAACAGCCGGCTGAGCCAGTCCAACGAGGAACTGGAGGAAGCCCGCCGCCGCGCCCTGGACATGGCCCAGGCGCGCGCCGCCTTCCTGGCCAACATGAGCCACGAGATCCGCACACCGCTCAACGGCATGCTCGGCATGATCGCCCTGGCCCTGGACAGCGGGCTGAACGCCGAGCAACGCCAGCAGCTGTCGATCGCCCACGACTCAGGCAAGGTGCTGGTCGAGCTGCTCAACGATATCCTCGACCTGTCCAAGTTCGATGCCGGGCAACTGGAGCTCGAACGCATCCCTTTCGACATGGGGGCGATGGTCGAGGACACCGCCAACCTGCTGTCGCAGAACGCCGCGCCCAGTGTGGAACTGACCTGCCTGATCGCTCCGGACTTTCCCAGCACCGTGCTCGGCGACCCCACCCGGGTGCGCCAGATCGTCAGCAACCTGCTGTCCAATGCGCTCAAGTTCACTCGCTTCGGGCGTGTCGACCTTCGTCTTTCGAGCATCGTCGGCGGCGTACGCCTGGAAGTGTGCGACACCGGTATCGGAATCCCGGAGGAAGCCCAGGTGCGCATCTTCCAGCCCTTCACCCAGGCTGGCGCAGGCATCACCCGCCAGTATGGCGGCACCGGCCTGGGCTTGGCCCTGACCCGTAACCTGTGCAAGGCCATGCAGGGGCATCTGCATATCAACTCGCAAACCGGCTTCGGCAGCCGCTTCAGCGCCGATCTTCCGCTGCCCACACACACCGAAGCAGTCCCGCCTGCGCCGCTGAAGGGTCAGGTGGTGGCACTGAGCAACGCCTCCAGCGGTCTGGCTGAACTGTTGCATGGCCTGCTGCCAAGCTGGGGGCTGGATTATCAGCGACGCGACGATGCCAGTGGGCTCGACGGCATGGCCATCGACCTGCTCATCACCGACGACACCGAGCACCTGTTCGAACTGCGCCCCGGTATCAACGCACCGATCCTGCTGGTCACGGCCTATGGCAACTTCCTGCCCGCAGAGCAGACCGCGCAATTGGCCCCTTTGCACCAGCAGGCTCGCCCGCTGGCGCGCAATGCCCTGTACCAGATGCTGCGCCGCACCCTGCAAGGCGAAAACGCTACACCCGCACCCTCCGAGGTCGGCCGCCTGCTGGAGCGACGCGCACAGATCCTTCTGGTGGAAGACAACCCCGTGAACCAGTTGGTAGCCAAGGGCATGCTCGCCAAGCTCGGCTGCCAGGTACAGGTGGCCGCCCATGGTGCCGAAGCGCTGGAGATCCTCGAGCGCGAAGGCTTCGACATGGTGCTGATGGACTGCAACATGCCGGTGATGGATGGCTACGAGGCCAGCCGACGCATCCGCCAGAGCGGGCGCTGGCCCGACCTGCCGATCGTCGCCCTGACCGCCAACGCCATGCCCGAAGAGCGCGAACGCTGTCGCGCCGCGGGCATGAACGACTACTTGGCCAAGCCGTTCCGGCGCGAAGAATTACTCGCCCTGATCGACCATTGGGTGCCGGTCAGCGGCTGAGCAGACGCTCGATATCGGCTTCCAGCGCCTGCGGCTTGGTGGTCGGTGCGTAGCGCGTGACCTTGCCACTGGACGGGTCGACCAGGAACTTGGTGAAGTTCCACTTGATCTTCTGCGTCCCCAGCAGGCCGGGCGCTCGCTTCTTCAGCTCGGCGAACAGCGGGTGGGCGCCCGGGCCGTTCACCTCGATCTTGCGAAACAGCGGGAAGCTCACGCCAAAGTTGAGTTCACAGAACTGCGAAATTTCCAACGCATCGCCCGGTTCCTGCTTGCCGAACTGATTACACGGAAAGCCCAGTACCACAAGGCCCTGCGCGGCATGGTCCTGCCACAGTTTCTCAAGCCCCTTGTACTGCGGTGTGAAACCGCACTGACTGGCGGTATTGACCACCAGCAGCGCCTTGCCGGCGAAGTCGCCGAGTTTTTTCTGCTCCCCCTTGAGGGTGACGCAGGGAATGTCCAGCAACGCATCGGCCATGTCGATCTCCCTTCACGCTTGCGGTTTGAAATCCAGGCATACCGAGTTGATGCAGTAGCGCAGCCCAGTCGGTGGCGGGCCGTCCGGGAACACGTGGCCCAGGTGCGCATCGCACTGGGCGCAGGTGACTTCGGTGCGGATCATGCCGTGGGAGGTGTCGCGGATCTCGATCATCGCACTGTCCTCGATCGGCGCGTAGAAGCTCGGCCAGCCGCAACCGGAGTCGAACTTGGTCTGCGCATCGAACAACGGCAGGCCACAGCAGATGCAGTTATAGATGCCGGCGCGCTTTTCGCTGTTGTATTTGCCTGTGAACGGTCGTTCGGTCCCCTTCAGGCGGCATACCTGGTATTGAGCGGGGTCGAGCATCTCGCGCCATTCTTCAAGTGTTTTGTCGATCTTTTGCATGGATGGACCTCGGCAGGCTGAATTTCACCCTGCGCCGTCTTTTCCCTGGCGCGGGTGGCACGTATATTAGTTGGCTTGTGTGCAGACGATCAGTCTGGCACCCGCGCCCCGTCCTTTTCAAACCTTTTGACGACCGCGCCCCGCGACTTATCCATTCGGGATCACATCATGCAGTTCAGCAAATCGAACAAGCTCGCCAATGTCTGCTACGACATTCGCGGTCCGGTGCTCAAGCACGCCAAGCGTCTGGAAGAGGAAGGCCAGCGCATCCTCAAGCTGAACATCGGCAACCCGGCGCCCTTTGGTTTCGAGGCGCCGGACGAAATCCTCCAGGACGTGATCCGCAACCTGCCGACCGCCCAGGGCTACAGCGACTCCAAAGGCCTGTTCAGCGCGCGCAAGGCGGTGATGCAATACTGCCAGCAGAAGCAGATCGAAGGCGTCGGTATCGAGGACATCTACCTGGGCAACGGCGTGTCCGAGCTGATCGTGATGTCGATGCAGGCGCTGCTCAACAACAATGACGAGGTGCTGATCCCGGCCCCCGACTACCCACTGTGGACCGCAGCGGTGAGCCTGGCCGGCGGCAAACCCGTGCACTACCTGTGCGACGAGCAGGCCGACTGGTTCCCCGACCTTGACGATATCAAGGCCAAGATCACCCCGAACACCAAGGCCCTGGTGATCATCAACCCGAACAACCCGACCGGCGCGGTGTACTCCAGGGAGCTGCTGCTCGGCATGCTGGAACTGGCCCGCCAGCACAACCTGGTGGTGTTCTCCGACGAGATCTACGACAAGATCCTCTACGACGAAGCCGTGCACATCAGCACCGCCTCGCTCGCCCCGGACGTGCTGTGCCTGACCTTCAACGGCCTGTCGAAGTCCTATCGGGTCGCAGGCTTCCGCTCCGGCTGGCTGATCATCTCCGGGCCCAAGCACCACGCGCAGAGCTATATCGAAGGCATCGACATGCTGGCCAACATGCGCCTGTGTGCCAACGTGCCGGCGCAGCACGCCATCCAGACCGCCCTGGGTGGCTACCAGAGCATCAACGACCTGGTATTGCCGCCGGGCCGCCTGCTCGAACAGCGCAACCGCACCTACGAGTTGCTCAACGCCATCCCCGGCGTCAGCTGTGTCAAGCCAATGGGCGCCTTGTACGCCTTCCCGAAAATCGATCCGAAGGTCTGCCCGATCCACAACGACGAGAAGTTCGTCCTCGACCTGCTGCTGTCGGAGAAACTGCTGATCGTCCAGGGCACCGCCTTCAACTGGCCGTGGCCGGACCACTTCCGCGTCGTCACCCTGCCGCGAGTGGATGACCTGGAGCAAGCCATCGGCCGCATCGGCAACTTCCTGCGCACCTACTCGCAGTAAAGCGATCAAGGCCTTGTCGTGCCAACCGGCCGTGTTGGCACGACGTCCTCCGCACCACGGATGAATTCTTACATCCTGCAACGGTCTATCTCCCGGCGACTCGCCGCGGCTCTGTCATACTTCGCGGTACACAGTTTGAAATAGTCGGCCAGTTGAATCGCCTTGGCCGCCACCTTATATACCCCGCAGTAGAGCGACATTTTCATCCGTCAGGAGAACGTAACAACCATGATGCGCATTCTGTTGTTTGTAGCCACCAACCTTGCGGTGGTGCTGGTTGCAAGCATTACCCTCAGCCTGTTCGGTTTCAACGGGTTCATGGCCGCCAACGGCGTCGACCTGGACCTGAGCCGCCTGCTGGTCTTCTGCGCCGTGTTCGGGTTTGCTGGCTCGCTGGTTTCGCTGTTCATCTCCAAGTGGATGGCGAAGATGACCACCGGTACCCAGATCATCACCCAGCCGCGCACCCACCACGAACAGTGGCTGCTGCAGACGGTCGAGGAGCTGTCCCGCGAGGCGGGCATCAAGATGCCGGAAGTGGGCGTGTTCCCCGCCTACGAGGCGAACGCCTTCGCCACAGGCTGGAACCGCAACGACGCACTGGTCGCCGTTTCGCAGGGCCTGCTCGAGCGCTTCTCGCGGGACGAAGTACGTGCGGTACTGGCCCATGAGATCGGCCACGTCGCCAACGGCGACATGGTCACCCTGGCACTGGTCCAGGGCGTGGTGAACACCTTCGTGATGTTCTTCGCACGTATCATCGGCAACTTCGTCGACAAGGTGATCTTCAAGAACGAAGAAGGCCAGGGCATCGCCTATTACGTCGCGACCATCGTCGCCGAGCTGATCCTGGGCATTTTGGCCAGCATCATCGTCATGTGGTTCTCGCGTCGCCGCGAGTACCGCGCCGACGAAGCCGGGGCGCGCCTGGCAGGCACTGGCGCGATGATCGCTGCCCTGCAGCGCCTGCGCTCGGAACAAGGTATGCCGGTGCACATGCCCGATACGATGAAGGCCTTCGGCATCAACGGCGGCCTCAAGCAGGGCCTCGCCGGCCTGCTGATGAGCCACCCGCCGCTGGAAGACCGTATCGATGCACTGCGTCGTCGCGGTTGATTCAACGCGGCAATTGGAAAGGGCGACTCAGGTCGCCCTTTTCTTTGCTCGTATTCTGGCCAGAAGAAGGCCGATCATCGCTGCAACCGATAGACCCGCTCCATCAGGCTGCCGACTCCCGCCTTCTGGAATTTGGGGCTGTCCTCGATGATATCCGGCGCCTCCAACTCGGCCACTTCTTGCCATCCAGCAAATCCGCGCCGGACTTCGTCATCCGGCACCGAGAACGGCGGCCCATCCAGACGCGACTGATCGTAATCCAAGGTAACCATCAGCCCCTGGCAAGCAGCCGGCAGGCAGGCAGAAAGCAACTCAAAGTAACGGGTACGCAGCGCCTGCGGTAGTGCAATCACCGCAGCGCGGTCATAGAGCCCCGTGCACTGTGCCAGATCTTCCGCCTGCAACGCGAAGAAGTCACCACACCACATCTCCACCAGGCCGCTGCGCCAAGTCTCGAAGGCGCCATGGCGGGACACCTCGGCCTCAAGGCTGTGCTCCCGGAAGAAATCCGCCACCGCACGTTGCGACATTTCCACCCCTAGCACGCGATACCCCTGCCCCGCCAACCAGGCGACGTCCAGGCTCTTGCCGCACAAGGGCACCAGCACCTGGCTGCCGGGGGCCAGCATTGGCCAGTGTGCCTGCAGGTACGGGTTCACCTGCGACTGGTGAAAGCCGATCTGGTTGTCCGCCCACCGCTTGTGCCAGAACGCTGGCTCCATGACTCCTCCGATTTTTTCGATAGATAACTTGCAAAACTTATATTGGATGTCGATCGGTAACTGATCGAAGATGGCGGCATCTTAACCGCTCAGGACCCCGCCATGCTGCCTAGCCTGTTCATTTCCCATGGTTCGCCCATGCTTGCCCTGCAACCCGGCGCCAGTGGACCTGCACTGGCCCGCCTGGCGGCAGGCCTGCCGCGGCCGAAGGCGATAGTGGTGGTTTCCGCGCACTGGGAGAGCCAGGGACTGTCGGTGATGAGTGGCGCCCAGCCCCAGACCTGGCACGACTTTGGCGGCTTCCCTGCTGCGCTGTACGCCGTGCAGTATCCGGCCCCTGGCGCTCCCGAGCTGGCACGCCGGGTAGCAGGCTTGCTCGGTGACGCCGGGCTGCCCGCCCAGCTCGATGCACAACGCCCCTTCGACCACGGCACCTGGGTGCCACTGTCGCTCATGTACCCGGATGCTGGCATCCCGGTAATCCAGGTTTCGCTGCCCAGCCGCCAGGGCCCGGCCCTGCAGTTGCAGGTTGGCAAGGCCCTGGCCGGCTTGCGCGCCCAGGGCATACTGCTGGTCGGTTCCGGCAGCATTACCCACAACCTGGGCGAACTGGACTGGCATGCCGGGCCAGACGCCATCGAGCCCTGGGCACGCGCGTTCCGCGACTGGGTGGTCGAGCAATTGAAGGCAGAGGATACGGCCACGCTGGAAGACTATCGGCAGCAGGCACCTTTCGCGGTGCGCAACCACCCGAGCGATGAGCACCTGCTGCCCTTGTTCTTTGCCATGGGCGCAGGCGACAGGTTCGGGATCGTGCACCAGGGCTTCACGATGGGAGCACTGGGAATGGATATCTACAGATTCGACTGATTTCATACACCCCAATCGGCAGGCAAAAAAAATCCCCGGCAAGCCGGGGATTTTTCATTGCTGCAGGACTCAGTCCTCGCGATAGCGGCGCAGCTTCAGTTGCTTGCCGGCCACGCGGGTGTCCTTGAGCTTGGACAGCAGACGCTCCAGGCCCTCTTCCGGCAGCTCGACCAGGCTGAAGCTGTCGCGCACCTGGATGCGACCGATAGCGTCACGGGCCAGGCCGCCTTCATTGAGGATCGCACCCAACAGGTTCTTGGCGGCGATACCATCACGGGCACCCAGGGCGGTACGGCAACGCACGCGGCCTTCGGCCAGCGGCATCGGCGCGCGACGCTCGCGGTCACCGCGCTCGCTGCGCTCACCACGATCACTGCGCTCGCCGGTGCGCTCACGCGGCGTGTAGGTCGGCACCAGCGGTTGCTCGCGCTCGACGGCAGCCAGGTCCAGCGGCTGGCCATTGGTGGCCTTGCGCAGCAACGCAGCAGACAGCGCGCGAGCCGAGCAGCCCAGGTCGGCGGTCAGGCGGTCGAACAGCTCACCATGGGTGGCCTCAGCTTCAGCCACCAGCGGTGCGAGGCTTGCGGTCAGCTTCTTGATACGCGCATCCAGCACGGCCTGTGGGCCAGGCAGACGAGCCTCGGCAACCTTCTGCCCGGTAACACGCTCGATCACCTGCAGCATGCGACGCTCACGCGGCGTCACCAGCAGCAGTGCGCGGCCATCGCGACCAGCACGACCGGTACGGCCGATACGGTGTACGTAGGATTCCGGATCGTATGGCATGTCCACGTTGAACACGTGGGTGATGCGCGGTACGTCCAGGCCACGGGCAGCGACGTCGGTAGCGACGACGATGTCCAGGCGACCGTCCTTGAGCGAGTCGATGACGCGCTCACGCTGGTTCTGGGCGATATCGCCGTTCAGCGCGGCAGCCTTGTAGCCCTTGGCTTCCAGCGCGGCGGCCAGGTCCAGGGTGGCTTGCTTGGTACGCACGAAGGCGATCAGCGCGTCGAATTCCTCGACTTCCAGCAGACGCAGCACAGCCGGGATCTTCTGGTCGGCGTGGACCATCAGGTGGGCCTGCTCGATCGCGGTGACGGTCTGGGTCTTGCTCTGGATCTTGACGTGCTTGGGCTCGCGCAGGTGACGCTCGGCGATCGAACGGATCGACGACGGCAGGGTCGCGGAGAACAGCACGGTCTGGCGGGTGGCAGGGATGGCGTCGAAGATCACTTCGAGGTCGTCCATGAAGCCCAGCTTGAGCATTTCGTCGGCTTCGTCGAGTACCAGGTACTGAACGGTGGACAGCACCTTCTCGTCACGACGCAGGTGGTCGCACAGACGGCCAGGCGTGGCGACGACGATCTGCGCACCGTTACGGATGGCACGCAGTTGTGGGCCCATCGGGGCACCACCGTACACAGCCACCACGTTAACGCCCGGCATCTGCTTGGCGTAGGTTTCGAAAGCGGTGGCTACTTGCAGCGCCAACTCACGGGTTGGCGCCAGGATCAGGGCTTGCGGTTCGCGCTTGCTCACGTCGATCTTGTTGAGGATCGGCAGGGCGAAGGCAGCGGTCTTGCCGGTGCCAGTCTGCGCCTGGCCGATCATGTCATGACCGGCGAGGATGATCGGGATCGACTGTTGCTGGATGGCCGACGGCTCTTCATAGCCGGTGGCCAGAACGGCGGCAACGATGTTCGGATGAAGATCGAGAGCGGCGAATCCGCCGGTTTCCTGGGTCATGGGTCTGCCTCTATGTGCATCCGCAAAGACCCATGCTCCAAAGCTGCACATGCCTTGAAAGACCCGGAGGTCACCCAGGCAGCTTTGGCGGCGGGGATTTGCGAAAAC
Organism: Pseudomonas putida; assembly: GCF_001636055.1. Classification (NCBI taxonomy): domain Bacteria; kingdom Pseudomonadati; phylum Pseudomonadota; class Gammaproteobacteria; order Pseudomonadales; family Pseudomonadaceae; genus Pseudomonas; species Pseudomonas putida. The sequence goes on along the minus strand of NZ_CP011789.1, from coordinate 2,200,167 downwards.
GATTGAAAAAGAATTACGTGGGAAAGGTCCGCCTAGCGGACGTGCAGCCGAAGCTGGACTCGGAGGGTTTGCACCACCTGATTTTGAGGTCCGCTAAAAGACCGGCGCGTACTATATACGAATTCGCGTTGATCTGTGAGAACTTTTTCACAGGCAGTGGCCATTATAAGGCCATCATTTAATCGAAAACTGAAACGTTTTTTCACGAGCGGCGGCGACTGCTTCGCGGGTAAACCCGCTCCCACAGGGGCAGCGCTGTCCCTGTGGGAGCGGGTTTACCCGCGAAAGGTACACCGCAGCTTTACGATCAGCTCGCCGGCCGAACTTCGCGAATCAGGTAGTCCAGCGAATAGCCCAGCCGCGCTGCCAACGCCTCGGCCCGCGCCCGCAACCCCTCCAGATCCAGTGCCTGCTCCAGATCCGCCGGCACCAGCAGGATCACGTTGCCCTCCTTCACCGGCAGCTCCCAGTAATGCCGGTGATACAACCCACGCAACAATGCCGCACCCAAAGGCCGACCATCGTCGCCGGCCCACTGGTTGATCACCAGCCAGCCTCCCGGATTGAGCTGCTGCTGGCACTGCTCCAGAAAGCCCCAGGCCAGATGGCCTACGCCCGGGCCATGATCGGTATAGAGATCGACGAAGATCAGGTCGGCCTTTTCAGCCGTGGGCAGCAGTTCCAGGGCATCGCCAACGCGCACGTACAAGCGCGGATCATCGTCGAGCCCCATGTATTCCATGGCCAGACGCGGCACGTCCGGGCGCAGCTCGATGGCCTCGACATCCTCCAGCGGCAGGAACTTCAAGCAGGCCTGGGTCAGGGTACCGGCCCCCAGCCCCAGGAACAGCGCGCTCTCCGGCTGCGGATGGCAGAGTGCACCGACCAGCATTGCACGCGTGTAGTCGTACTCCAGCCAACTGGGGTCGGCGGTGAAGGTACAGCTCTGCTCGATGGCGTCACCGAATTCGAGGAAGCGATAGTCCTCGACCTCGTACACACTGATGACCCCGAAGGCATCTTCCACCCGGGCCAGCAGCCGTTCTTCCCGCTCCGTCGCCATCGCCTGCCACCTGCACACACAAAAACCGGCATTGTCCGCCAATGCCTGCGGTGCAACAAGCGCGCTGCCAACTGTTACCATGGCAGGTACGCCTGAACCGACCACATCGAGCCCGTGATGAACCGACCCTGGACCCCCGACAGCTGGCGCGCCCTGCCGATCCAGCAACAACCGACCTACCCCGACGCCGCTCACCTGCTCAAGGTCGAGCAGACCCTGGCCAGCTACCCGCCGCTGGTGTTCGCCGGCGAAGCCCGCGAGTTGCGCCGCCAGTTCGCCGAGGTCACCCAGGGCCGCGCCTTCCTGCTGCAAGGTGGCGACTGCGCCGAGAGTTTCGCCGAGTTCTCCGCCGCGAAGATCCGCGACACCTTCAAGGTGCTGCTGCAGATGGCCATCGTCATGACCTTCGCCGCTGGCTGCCCGGTGGTGAAGGTCGGGCGCATGGCCGGGCAGTTCGCCAAACCGCGCTCGGCCAACGACGAAACCATCGGCCAGGTCACCCTGCCCGCCTACCGCGGCGACATCGTCAATGGTATCGGCTTCGACGCCGCCAGCCGCGTCCCCGACCCTGAGCGCCTGCTGCAGGCCTACCACCAGGCCACCGCCAGCCTCAACCTGCTGCGCGCCTTCGCCCAGGGCGGCTTCGCCGACCTGCACCAGGTGCACAAGTGGAACCTGGATTTCATCGCCAACTCGGCGCTGGCCGACAAATACCATCAGCTTGCTGATCGCATCGACGAGACCCTGGCCTTCATGCGTGCCTGTGGCCTGGACAGCGCACCGCAACTGCGCGAGACCAGCTTCTTCACCGCCCACGAGGCGCTGCTGCTCAACTACGAGGAAGCCTTCGTACGCCGCGACAGCCTGACGGGGGACTACTACGACTGCTCGGCGCACATGCTGTGGATCGGCGACCGCACCCGCCAGCTCGACGGTGCCCACGTGGAGTTCCTGCGGGGCGTGCACAACCCGATCGGGGTCAAGGTCGGCCCAAGCATGAACACCGAGGATCTGATCCGCCTGATCGACGTGCTCAACCCGGACAACGACCCCGGCCGCCTTAACCTGATCGTGCGCATGGGGGCGAACAAGGTCGGCGATCACCTGCCCGGGCTGATCCGCGCCGTCGAGCGCGAGGGGCGCCAGGTGCTGTGGAGCTCCGACCCGATGCACGGCAACACCATCAAGGCCAGCAGTGGCTACAAGACCCGCGATTTCGCGCAGATCCTCGACGAAGTGCGGCAGTTCTTCCAGGTGCACCAGGCCGAAGGCAGCCACGCCGGGGGTATCCACATCGAGATGACCGGGCAGAATGTCACCGAATGCATCGGCGGCGCCCGACCGATCACCGAAGATGGCCTGTCGGACCGCTACCACACCCATTGCGACCCCCGGATGAACGCCGATCAATCACTGGAACTGGCCTTCCTGATCGCCGAAACCCTCAAGCAGGTGCGTCGCTGAGGGCCTGACGCAACGGCCCTGCCGACTCGCGCGCGCAATCCAGGCGCACCCGCTCCAGGCCCAGCCACCCCGCCAGCCGTTCCAGACTGCGGGCCAGGGCCTGGAAGCCCTCTTCATCCAGTCCCTGGACCTCCTCATGCACGGCATGCACCGCCAGCTCACCGCGTGCTCGCTCTGCACGCAGGTCCAGGCGCGCGGCGATACGGCCGTCGTGCAGGAACGGCAACACGTAGTAGCCATAAACCCGCTTGTGCGCCGGGGTGTAGATCTCCAAACGGTAGCGAAAGTCGAACAGCCGCTCGGTACGGGCCCGCTCCCAGACCAACGAATCGAACGGCGAAAGCAAGGCACTGGCCTCCACTCGCCGGGGAATGCGCGGCGTGCCGGCGCAGTACGCCGGCTGCTTCCAGCCCTGCACCGTGCAGTGTTGCAAGCGACCCTCGGCGAGCAGTTGCGCCAGGGCAGCCCGCGCCTGCGCAGGCGTGAGCCTGAAATAGTCGCGCAGGTCTTGCTCGGTCGCCACGCCCAAGGCCGTGGCGGCTTGCAGCAACAGTCCTTGCTGGGCTTCGCTGTCGGATAGCTCGGGCTGATCGAGGATCGCCGCCGGCAGCACGCGCTCCGGCAGGTCGTACAGGCGCTCGAACCCGCGGCGCCCGGCGACGGTGACCCGCCCGGCAGCGAACAGCCACTCCAGGGCATGCTTCTCCTCGCTCCAGTCCCACCATGGGCCGGCGCGCTCTTGCCGGGTCGACAGGCTTCCGGCGCCCAAGGCGCCCTGGTCACGCACCGCAGCCAGCACGCGGGAAATGACATCCTGACGCTCGCGGCCGAACTGCGCCAACTGCCGGTAGATACCCTCGCCCTGTTGCGCCCGCGCCATGCGCCAACGCATCAGCGGATAGAGCGACAGCGGCAGCAAGGCTGAAGGTCACGGCAAGAGCTCCACGGCAAGTCGGGTCACAGTGTAGCGCCATGACCGTCTTTACCCAGCCTTTACCCTGCCCTGACCGCCCTTGACCTTGATCTCCCTAGACTGGGCTCATCCGGTAACCACCGGCCTCAGAAAGGAGAAACACCATGCGCAAGACCCTTATCGCCCTGATGTTCGCCGCAGCCCTGCCGACCGTAGCCATGGCCATGCCAGACGGCGGCCCACGCGGTGACGGCCCGCATCACCGCGGTGACGCGCCTTTCGCGCAGCTTGACCTGACCCGTGACCAGCGCCAGCAGATCGGCAAGTTGATGGGCGAGCAGATGAAGCAGCGCCGCGACGTCACCGAACGCTACCTGGCCAAGCTGCCGGCAGCGGACCAGAAAGCCATGCAGGACGAGATCAAGGCCGGTCACGACAAGACCCAGAGCCAGATCCGTGCCCTGCTCAAGCCAGAGCAACAGAAGCAGTTCGACGAACTGCAGAGCAAACGCGCGGCAGACAAGGCTGAATGGCAGCAGTTCCAGGCCTGGAAAGCTGAAAAAGCCGCCAAGGCCCAGTAAGCTGTCCGACCGGTGCCCGGCTCGCGGTAATGCGGGCCGGGCCTTTCTCGTGTGTGGGAGGTACTCGTCTTGCGTTCATTGTTCTGGCGCATCCTGGCCAGTTTCTGGCTGGCCATCGCCCTGGTTGCGGGCCTGTCGATCCTGCTTGGCCACATGCTCAACCAGGACGCCTGGATTCTCAGCCGCCACCCGGGCCTGAACACCCTGGCCAGCCGCTGGGTACAGCACTATGAACAGGAAGGCCTGGAGGCATCGCAGCGCTTTCTGGAACGACGCAAGCAGCGCTACAAGATCGACGTCCAGGTGCTCGACGACAGCGGCGATGCCGTGGTACCCGGAACCTTCCCGCGTCGCGCCGAAGATTTCGAGCGACGCCAGCACAACGACGAGCGGCGCCTGCCCTGGCGCCGCCTCACCGAGGAGTACACCAGCCCTGCCACAGGCGAAACCTACCTGCTGATCTACCGCATCCCCCACCCGGAGCTGATGGCCTGGCACCGTGAAAGCCTGATCTGGCCGCTCAGCGCCCTGGGAATCGCCCTGGTGGTGCTGACCTTGTTCAGCTTGCTGGTGACCCTCTCGATCACCCGCCCTCTCAGCCGCCTGCGCGGTGCGGTGCACGACCTGGGCCAGACCAGCTACCAGCAGAACAGCCTGGCGCGACTGGCGGTACGCCGCGACGAGTTCGGCGTCCTGGCCAACGACTTCAACAAGATGGGCGCCCGCCTGCAAAGCCTGATCGGCAGCCAGCGCCAATTGCTCCGTGACGTATCCCACGAACTGCGCTCGCCGCTGGCGCGCCTGCGCATCGCCCTGGCCCTGGCCGAACGCGCCGAGCCCGAACAGCGCCAGGCCCTCTGGCCGCGCCTGACCCGCGAGTGCGACCGACTGGAAGACCTGATCAGCGAAATCCTGGTGCTCGCCAGGGTCGATGCCGAGCAGGCGCATGCCGAGCCCGTCGATCTCAACGCACTGCTCGGCAGCGTGCGCAAGGATGCCCAGCTCAGCGTGCCGGAACAGGAAGTACGCCTGGAGGCCGAGCCAGGGCTGACCCTGCAGGGCTGGCCGACCTTGCTGGAGCGGGCGGTGGACAACCTGGTGCGCAATGCGCTGCGCTTCAGCCCGGCAGGACAGCCCATCGAGATTCGCGCCAGCCGCGAGCAGGAACACCTGCTGCTGAGCGTGCGCGACCACGGCCCCGGTGTGGCGCCAGAACACCTTGCGCAGCTGGGTGAGCCGTTCTTCCGCGCGCCGGGGCAGGACGCGCCGGGCCACGGGCTTGGCCTGGCGATCGCCCGGCGCGCGGCCGAGCGACATGGCGGGACGCTGGTGCTGGAGAATCATCCGCAGGGGGGCTTTGTCGCGCGGCTGGAGCTGCCGGTGGCCCAGGCAACGGCTTGAACGTGCAAGAGCCGACTGGGCCCGCGCTTGGGCTGCGCAGCAGCCCAACACCCCCTCCGATCACTCGCCCCAGGCGCTGACGAACTCGGCCGTCTCCAGCACTGGCGGGGTACGCGGCTCATTGATCGGCGTGCCCAGGTACAGGTAACCGATCAGTTCTTCGTTCTCGGCCAGGCCCAGGCCTTTGTTCACATGGGCATCGAACGCCATGTCGCCGGTGCGCCACACCGCGCCGATCCCCTGGGCATGTGCCGCAATCAGAATGCCGTGGGCAGCGCAGCCTGCCGCCAGGCGCTGCTCCGACTTCGGCACCTTGAAGTGATCCTGTAGACGGGCAATGACCACAATCAGCAAGGGCGCGCGCAGCGGCATGGCCCGGGCCTTGTCCAGTGCCGCCTGGCTGGCATCGCCTTTGGCCTGCACGGCTTCGGCGAACAGCTCGCCGAGCTTCTCGCGCCCCTGCCCTTCGATGGTCAGAAAACGCCACGGCCGCAGCTGGCCGTGGTCCGGCGCACGCAGCGCCGCCTGGAACAACCCCTCGCGTTGGGCGGCATTGGGCGCGGGTTCAGTCAGGCGTGGCACGGAAACACGGTTGAGCAATGCGTCGAGAGCCTCCATCGGCTACCCTCCTGGCAGAAGAAATGTGACGTCATTCTAAAGGACCTCGCGCACATGTGGAGTCGACTTGCCCGCGATCGCGATCAAAAGACCGCACCCCCACCGCCGGGCACACGTTTACATCCGGCGACCCACAGGTAGAATGGCGCCCTTTCCGTTTCGAGTCAGAGCAGATCACATGGCGTTGCCGACCTTAAGGATCATTGGTTTCATCATCGGCATCTTCCTGATCACCCTGGCGGTGAGCATGGTCGTGCCCATGGCGACCCTGCTGATCTTCGAGCGCACCGGCGACCTGCCGTCGTTCCTCTGGTCGAGCCTGATCACCTTCATCGCAGGCCTGGCGATGGTCCTGCCGGGCCGCCCGGAACACGTGCACCTGCGCCCCCGCGACATGTACCTGCTGACCGTCAGCAGTTGGCTGGTGGTCTGCGTGTTCGCCGCCCTGCCCTTCCTGCTGACCCAGCACATCAGCTACACCGACGCCTTCTTCGAAAGCATGTCCGGCATCACCGCCACCGGCTCCACGGTGCTCAGCGGCCTGGACAACATGTCGCCGGGCATCCTCATGTGGCGCTCGATGCTGCACTGGCTCGGCGGTATCGGCTTCATCGGCATGGCGGTCGCGATCCTGCCGTTGCTGCGCATCGGTGGCATGCGCCTGTTCCAGACCGAGTCCTCGGACCGTTCGGAAAAGGTCATGCCGCGCTCGCATATGGTCGCCAAGTTCATCGTCGCGGTGTACGTCGGCATCACCGTACTCGGCAGCCTGGCGTTCTGGTGGGCGGGGATGAGCCCCTTCGACGCGATCAACCACGCCATGTCGGCGATTTCCACCGGCGGTTTCTCCACCTCCGACCTGTCGCTGGCCAAGTGGGACATTCCTGCGGTGCACTGGGTCGCGGTGGTGGTGATGATCCTTGGCAGCGTGCCCTTCACCCTTTACGTGGCCACCCTGCGCGGCAATCGCCGGGCGCTGATCCGCGACCAGCAGGTACAGGGGCTGCTCGGGTTGCTGGTCGCCACCTGGGTCGTGCTCGGCACCTGGTATTGGGCCACCACCGACCTGCACTGGCTCGACGCCTTCCGCCACGTGGCACTGAACGTCACCTCGGTGGTCACCACCACCGGATTCGCCCTGGGCGACTACAGCCTGTGGGGCAACTTCTCGCTGATGCTGTTCTTCTATCTCGGCTTCATCGGCGGCTGCTCCGGCTCGACCGCCGGTGGCATCAAGATTTTCCGCTTCCAGGTCGCGTACATCCTGCTCAAGGCCAGCCTCAACCAGCTGATCCACCCGCGCGCAGTGATCAAGCAGAAATACAATGGTCACCGCCTCGACGAAGAAATCGTGCGCTCGATCCTGACCTTCTCGTTCTTCTTCGCCGTGACCATCTGCGTCATCGCCCTGTTGCTGTCGCTGCTGGGTGTGGACTGGATGACCGCCCTGACCGGCGCGGCCAGTACCGTTTCCGGCGTGGGGCCGGGCCTGGGCGAGGTGATCGGCCCGGCCGGCAACTTCGCCAGCCTGCCGGATGCCGCCAAGTGGATTCTCGCCGGCGGCATGCTGCTCGGCCGCCTGGAGATCATCACGGTGCTGGTGTTGTGCATGCCTGCGTTCTGGCGTCACTGACCACTGACGCCTCCAGGCGCGCGCGGTACTCGCTGGGCGTGACGTCGAACCAGCGGCGGAAGGCCCGGTAGAAATTGCTCGGATCGGCAAAGCCCAGCAGATAAGCGGTTTCCAGCAGGGTCATGCCTGGCTGCGCCAGGTATTGCTCGGCCAGCTCGCGCCGGGTGTCGTCCAGCAGGGTCTGGAAACTGGTGCCTTCCTCCTGCAAGCGCCGCTGCAGCGTGCGCTGGGACAGGTGCAAGGCCTGGGCAACGGTTTCGCGCTTGGGTTCGCCCTGGGGCAGGATACGGCACAGGGTCTGGCGCACCCGATGGGTGACGCGACTTTCCGAGAAGCGCGCCAGGTATTCGCCCGCAAAACGGTCATGGAGAATTGCCATCGCTTCGTTGGCGGTGGGCAGCGGCGCTTCCATGTCGGCTCGCTCGAGCACCAGCGCATCGTGGGGAGCCCCAAACACCAGTGGCGCGCGGAACGCGACCCGATAAGGCTCGACATTCCTGGGTTGCGGCCCCTGGATCAGCACCCGGCGCGGCTGTACCGGACGACCACTGAGCCAGCTGCACAGCGACAGCGCGCAGGCCAGCGAGGCTTCCGAGCTGTGCCGGGTCGGCGGCAGGTGATCACCGTGGACGGTAAGAATCAGCGAATAGCCCTCAGGCCCGAGACGAAAGCTCAGGTCGGAGCTTTCGGCGATGATCCGCTGATAACGCACCAGCCGCTCGAAACCTTCGGCCAGCGTACGGCTGGACATCAGCGCATAGCCGACCACGTGGAAGGACGCCGGCCGCACCACTCGCGCCATGTTCAGGCCAATGGCCTCGTTTCCCGACAGCTCCACCGCCAACTGCCAGAGGCGGGTCATGGCGTCCTGGGGGAAGCGTGCATCCGGATCGTCCAGGGCGGCGAAATCCAGCCCGAGCTGCTTGAACATGGCACGGCAGTCGAGCCCTTCCAGCTCGAGCGCCTTGACGATCCCTGATGCCCAGCTGGCTGACGTGGTTCTTTCACTCATGACAGATTTCTTGTGCTGACCGCTCCAGCGGTGAATCAAAAGGATAGTCAATTGGCGCCAATTGTCACTGGTAGCCACTCCCGGTGACTCTAGACTCGAAACAGGCTCCACGCCGTGTATCCTGAACAAAAACGCACCTGCGGGAACACAGCCCATGAACAGCACAGCGCAGTTTCGCAGTTTTGCCGAGTTCTACCCCTACTACCTTGGCGAACACGCCAACCCTACTTGCCGACGCCTGCACTTCGTCGGCACCAGCCTGGTCATCGCCCTGCTGGCCTACACCATTGGCAGCGGCAACTGGCTGCTATTGCTGGCCATACCGTTCGCCGGGTACGGCTTCGCCTGGGTCGGACACTTCTTTTTCGAGAAGAACCGACCGGCCACCTTCACGTATCCGCTGTATAGCCTGATTGGTGATTTCGCGATGTTCCGCGATATCTTGCGAGGCAAGATCAGTCTTTGAGAGGCCTGCGGCCGCGCCGTACTATGCCGGCGCGCGCAATGCAGCGAGACGCTCGGTCTCCCGCGCCTGGGCATCGGCCAGACGGTACAGTTCGATGTGGCCGTCCCAGTGCTCGATCAACGCCGTGCACGATTCCACCCAGTCTCCGCAGTTGAGGTACTCGACCTCGCCCACCTTGCGGATCTCGGCGTGGTGAATATGCCCACACACCACGCCCTGGAACCCCCGGCGTGTGCACTCATGGGCAATCGCATCCTCGAAGTCGCTGATGAAATTCACCGCACCCTTGACCTTGTGCTTGAGGTACGCCGACAACGACCAGTAGCCATACCCGTAGCGGGCACGCCAATGGTTGAGCCAACGATTGAGCACCAGGGTGAATTCATAGGCACGGTCGCCCAGAAACGCCAACCAGCGGTGATAGCGGGTGATCACATCGAACTGGTCACCGTGCACCACCAGCAGGCGCCGACCATCGGCGGTAAGGTGCTCGGCCTCGTCGACCAGTTGGATATTGCCCAGGATCAGCTTCGAATAACGGCGCAGGAACTCGTCGTGGTTACCGGTGACGTAGATCACCTCGGTACCGCGCTTGCTCATGGTCAACAGGCGACGAATCACATTGGTATGGGCTTGCGGCCAATAGATACCGCTACGCAGCTTCCAGCCGTCGATGATGTCGCCGACCAGGTAGACGCGGTCGGCCTGGTAGCCCTTGAGAAACTGCGACAAGTGCTCGGCCTGGCAATCCCGGGTGCCCAAGTGCACATCGGAGATCCACAGGGTGCGCACCCGCTGCTTGCGTGACGGACGGACAAGTTCGGCATGTGTCATGGGGCGGCCTCCGGCGCTGTTTGCAGGAGACTGGCAGGTGCGCATGACAGATCGGTGGCAGTCGTGTGACGAGTGGTCGGGCGCGGATTGCGCATTTTTTACCTTTCGCGGCTAAAACCGCTCCCCCTGCGCGGCACTGCGATACACTGCTCCCCTGCCCCAAGGATGCTCCCATGGTCGGTCCGATCCTGTCCCTGCGCCATTACCGCGACGAGTTGCTCGCCCATAGTCACGAACACCCGCAACTGGTGTTCGGCCTGCGTGGGCACCTCGATTTCGAAGTACAGGGCCGAGGCACGCGCATCGACCGCCAGGGGCTCATCGTGGTCCCCGCCGGTTTTCACCACACCTGCGCCAGCGACGCGGGCAGCCACTGCCTGGTGCTGGATATTCCAGGCGAGCATTGGCTGCGCGAGCAGATGGGCGGCCACGCCGAGGCCAGCCACCGCCTGCTCGAACGCCCAGCGGCGCTGCTGCTCGACGGCCGCCAGCAGCAACTGGTGGATTGGCTCGCAGCGAGCGCGGTGGACGATCCGCTGATCAGCCGCCAAGGCGCACTCCTGCTGCTGGCCAGCCTGAACACCGCCGCCGCCCCCACCACGCCCAGCAAACGCCTGCCCTACGCAGCCTTCGATGCACATATCGAGCGTCATGCCGCACACCCTCTGCAAGTCGCCGACCTGGCAAGGCTGGCCGGTTTGTCAGGTGCTCGCCTGCACGCACGCTTCGTCGAGGAATGCGGCATGACACCGATGGACTACATCCGCCAGCGGCGTTTGCTCAAGGCGCGGCAACTGATCGTCCTTACCTCGCTGCCGATGGGCGAAATCGCCGCACAGGTGGGTTACAGCTCGCAGAGTGCGTTTTCGGCGGCGATATTGCGGGCGTTCGGCCTTACGCCGCTGGCGCTGCGACGAGAGTCTGGCGACAACTGACGCCAGGATGACGACAGAATCTGTTTTCCCCCGGCTCTACACTGTGCCTGTGCCAGCCTGTGGGTATGGTCTACCCGCGCAAGTGCCAGCAAAGATCTCGAGCAAGGACTCACCATGAACCACCGTACTGCCCTCGGCGCCCTGCACATCGGCGCGCTGTTCTTCGGCCTCACCGGCGTCTTCGGCAAACTGGCCGCCAGTGCCACGCCCTCGATCATCGTCTTTGGCCGCGCACTCTTCGCGGTGCTGGCCCTGGCCCTGTTCGCCGGCCTCGCCCGCAAGGGCTGGCAGCGACTCAGGGCCCAGGACCTGGGGCGCCTGCTGCTTGGCGGCATATTGCTGGCCGGGCACTGGGTGAGCTTCTTCATCGCCGTGCGTGTCGGCGGCGTTGCCATCGCTACCCTCGGCTTTGCCAGCTTTCCAGCGTTCACCGTGATCCTCGAAGGCGTGCTGTTCCGCGAGCGCATCCGTCGCAACGAAGCCCTGCTGGTACTGCTGGTAAGCATCGGCCTGGTGCTGGTCACCCCGGCGTTCAACCTGGCCAGCGAGGCCACGGGCGGCCTGCTCTGGGCCTTGCTTTCGGGCCTGCTGTTCTCGCTGCTGTCGCTGACCAATCGAGCCGGCTCCGGCCGCGTGCCTGCGGTACAGGCTGCGCTGTGCCAGAACCTGGTGGTCGGTGTGTGCCTCCTGCCCTTCGCCTTGCCGGGGCTCGGCGCGGTGAAGCCCATGGACTGGCTCTGGATCGCCCTGCTCGGCATCTTCTGCACCGGGGTGGCGCACAGCCTGTTCGTCGCCAGCCTGGCAGTGATCAAGGCCCGCACCGCCTCGGTGGTGTTCGGCATGGAACCGGTCTACGGTATCGCCGTGGCCTGGATGGTGTTCGCCGAGACGCCCACCCTGCGCATGCTCGCTGGCGGGGCGCTGATCATCTTTGCCATCGTGCTGTCCAGCCGCCTGTCTGCCGAGCCACCGCCAAGGAGGGAACGCCTGGCCGAAGGTGCATGATCAACGGTCGTTGTGGCCCAGGTCTCGCTGCGGGTCGATCTGGTCACGCACCCGCTGCTTGAGCACCTTGGCCTCGGGGAAGCCACCATCGAGCTTGCGCTCCCAGATCTGCGCGCCGTCGCAGGTGATGCGAAACACCCCACCGGTACCCGGTTCCAGGGACACTCGGGCAAGATCGTCGCTAAAGGTGCTGAGCAGCTCCTGAGCCAGCCAGGCAGCACGCAGCAGCCATTGGCACTGCGTGCAATACGTGATGACAACTTCTGGCTTGGTATCGGCCATGTGGAGACAGTTCCTGGTGAGTGAGCCGCTTATACTAGCGGTCTTTGCCCATCGCGTTGAGACTCACAATGCATCATCTGCTGTTATGCCTGTTGCTGGCGCTCACCTCGTTCACCGCCCTGGCCGTGGAGCCGCCTCGGCCCAAGGTCGGCCTGGTGCTGTCGGGGGGTGCTGCCCGCGGCCTTGCGCATATCGGCGTGCTCAAGGCCCTGGAGGAACAAGGCGTGCACATCGACGCCATCGCCGGGACCAGCATGGGCGCGGTGGTTGGCGGCCTGTATGCCTCCGGCTACAGCATCGAGGAGCTCGAACACCTGGCCCGTACCCTCGACTGGCAGCAGGCACTTTCCGACGCACCGCCGCGCAAGGATGTGCCGTTTCGCCGCAAGCAGGACGACCGCGATTTCCTGGTCAAGCAGAAGCTGAGCTTTCGCGATGACGGCAGCCTTGGCTTGCCGCTGGGGGTGATACAGGGCCAGAACCTGTCATTGCTGCTGGAAAGCAAGCTGGCCCACACCGCTGACATTCGTGACTTCGACAAACTGCCGATCCCGTTCCGCGCCGTTGCCACCGACATCGCCAGCGGTGAGAAGGTGGTGTTCCGCCGTGGTCACCTGCCTCAGGTGGTGCGCGCCAGCATGTCGATTCCGGCAGTGTTCGCCCCGGTCGAGCTCGATGGGCGCCTGCTGGTGGACGGTGGCATGGTCGACAACATCCCGCTGGATGTGGTGCGCGAAATGGGCGTGGACATGGCTATCGTCGTCGATATCGGCACCCCGCTGCGCAGCCGCAAGCAACTGGCCACGGTCGTGGACGTGCTCAACCAGTCGATCACCCTGATGACCCGGCGCAACTCCGAGGAGCAACTGGCCAGCCTGCACCGCGACGACATCCTGGTACAGCCAGCACTGGCAGCCTTTGGCGTGACCGACTTCGGCCGTGCCCAGGACATGATCGACGCCGGCTACCGCGCCACCCGCGCCCTCGACGCACGCCTGGCGGTGCTGCGCCAGGCTGGCGGCGACAGCCAGTTGGCCGTGGCCCGCTCTGCGCAACAGCGCACGCCCATCATCACGGCGATCAAGGTGGAGAACGATTCAAAGGTCAGCGATGACGTGATCCGCTACTACATCCGCCAGCCCCTGGGCGAGCCGCTGGAGCTGGAGCGCTTGCAAACCGATATGGGTACCCTCTACGGCCTGGACTACTTCGACCGGGTGCAGTACCGCGTGGTGCACAAGGGCGAGGAAAACACGCTGGTGATCAACGCCCGGGGTAAACGCGGCGGTACCGACTACCTGCGCCTGGGCCTGAACCTGTCCGATGACATGCGCGGCGACAGTGCCTTCAATCTGGGTGCCAGCTATCGGATGAACGGCATCAATCGCCTGGGCGCTGAATGGCTGACCCGGGCACAGATCGGCGATCAGCAGGAGCTCTACAGCGAGTTCTACCAGCCGCTGGACGTCGGCTCGCGCTACTTCGTCGCCCCGTACCTGTCGCTCGGCTCGCAGAACATCGAAGCGACCCTGGACAACGACCCGGTGGCCGAGTACCGCCTGGAACGCTACGGCTTTGGTCTGAACCTGGGTCGACAGATCGGCACCTACGGTGAAGTACGCCTGGGCGTAGGCAAGGCCTGGGGTGAGGCTGAAGTGCGCATCGGCGACCAGGACCTGCCAAAGGTCAGCTTCAATGAAGGCTTCTACGAACTGAAATACTCCTTCGACACCCTCGACAACGTGTACTTCCCCCACAGCGGCGAAGACATCGGCCTGACCTTGCGCAAGTACGACCGCTCGCTGGACTCGGACAGCGACTACCGACAGTGGCAGTTCAACATCGACAAGGCGTTGAGCTACGGGCCGAACACCTGGGTATTCGGCGGCCGCTATGGCCGCACCCTGGACGATACCGAGGTGGTGACCTCCAGCTTCGTGCTTGGCGGCGCTCGGCAGCTATCGGGCTTTCGCCAGGACTCGGTGTCGGGGCAGAACATCAGCCTGATGCGCGTGGTCTACTACCGTCGCCTGACTCCCCGCGCCTACCTGCCGCTGGACTTCCCGCTGTACCTGGGCGGGTCGCTGGAGCGTGGCCGCGCCTGGAACAACGACAACGAGTTCGACAGTGGCTATATCAACGCCGCGAGCATCTTCCTCGGGCTGGACACGCCGCTTGGGCCGCTGAACATCAGTTATGGCGCCAACACCGAGCACCAGAAGGCGGTGTACCTGAATCTGGGACACACCTTCTAGAGCGTACGAAGGCGCGACATAAAAAAACGGATAGGGCGTGAGCCACTATCCGTTTTCTTGTACCGCCAAGCGTGGTGCGGGGGTCAGGACTTCTCGAGATTGCCCAGAATCTTCGCGTGCACACGCATGCACACCTCCAGATCCGCCTCATCAACGCCCGTGAAGAGTTCGGCGCGAAGGGCATTGGCAATGGTTTCGATCTGATCGATGAGCGGTTTTGCAGGCGGGCACAACAGGATCTTCTTCGCCCGCCGATCCTCCATGACCGCTTGGCGCCGTACCAGCCCCTGACTTTCCAGGCTGTCGAGCAGACGCGCCAGGGTCGGGCCTTCGACGCCGACACTCTGCGCCAGCTCGCGCTGGGTCGGCGATTCGTCGAAACGGGCCAGGTGCAGCAGCACCAGCCAGCGGGCCTGGGACAGGTTCAGCCCAGCCAGGCGGCGGTCCAGTTCGGCGCGCCAGCCCCGGGACATCTGGGCCAGCTGCATGCCGAAGCGGTGTTGGTTGTCGGTCAGGGGCATAAGCAACTCGATCGATAGAACTAATTATTAGTCAGCTAATCATGCCCCGGGGTATCAGGCAAGGCTCGACGAGTGGGAAAGGTCCGATAATCGACAAAAAGAATGACAAAGGTCAGCAATGGCCGGGATACCCGGCGTTGTCAGCGGCACCCTACGCTTGCGGCAACAGGCACTGCTGCCTCAAAGCTCGAACTCCGCCGCCAGCGCCGCCCGCACGCAATACAGCACCCCTTCCGGCACGCGTTGGCCAAACTGCGGAGCGATGGCCGAAACCGGCGGCAGTTCACCCTCCCCGTCGAGGAATGCGTCCTGCACCTCCATCATCAATTCTTCTGGCAAGTCCAGCGCCTGCTCCAGGCTCAGCTCCTGGCGCCCGATGGCCTCGGCCAAGAGGTTGTAGACGTTCTTCTCGCTGCAGTTCAACTGCCCGGCGATCTGCGCCGGAGTCATCCCAGCGCGGGCCAGGCTGACCAGTTCATGCCGCAGGTCGAGCACCACCTTCGGCGCCTCCTCGGTGCCGCCGGCGCCGTTGAGTACTTCCAGGAACGCCTGGCCATAGCGCTCCAGCTTGCGCGCGCCCACGCCGCTGACCTGGGCCATGTCGCTGAGACTGGTGGGCTGGCTGCGCAGCATCTCGAGCAACGTCGAATCGGGGAAGATGACATAGGGCGGCACGCTGTGCTCCTCCGCCAGCTTGCGGCGCAGTGTGCGCAGCGCTTCCCACAGCTCGCGCTCTTCGGCACGCACCAACTGGCTGGCTGGGCTGCCGCCGCCACTGCCCGAGGACTTGGCCACGGTCTGCGGCTTGAGATCGCGGCGCAATTGCAGGTTCACTTCGCCGCGCAGCAGTGGCCGGCAGGTGTCGGACAGACGCAGGCCGCCATAACCCTCGAGGTCGATGTCCACCAGGCCGCGGGCAACCAGCTGACGGAACAGCGACCGCCATTCGTGCTCGCCCAACGCCTTCCCGACCCCGAACACCGACAGTTTCTCGTGACCGAAATTGCGTACCTTCTCGGTATCCTTGCCCAGCAGGACATCGACCAGATGGCCGACCCCATAGCGCTGGCCAGTGCGAAACACGGCTGACAGTGCCTGACGCGCGGGCTCGGTGGCATCCCAGGTCTGCACATTGTCGACGCAGTTGTCGCAATGGCCGCAGGGCTGCTCGAGCACCTCATCGAAGTAGGCCAGCAGCGACTGGCGCCGGCAGCGCGTCTCTTCGCACAGCGCCAGCATCGCGTCGAGCTTATGTTGTTCGATACGCTTGTGACGCTCATCGCCTTCGGAGTTCTGCAGCATCTGCTTGAGCATCACCATGTCCTGCAGGCCATAGGCCATCCAGGCATCGGAAGGCAGGCCATCACGCCCGGCCCGACCGGTTTCCTGGTAGTAGGCCTCTAGCGACTTGGGCAGGTCCAGGTGAGCGACGAAACGCACGTTGGGCTTGTCGATGCCCATGCCGAACGCGATGGTGGCCACCATGATCAGCCCTTCCTCGTTGAGGAAGCGGTGCTGGTTGGCCGAGCGGGTCTCTGCTGCCAGGCCGGCGTGATAGGGCAGCGCCGGGAATCCCTGCTCGCAGAGGAAGGCGGCGGTTTCATCGACTTTCTTGCGCGACAGGCAGTAGACGATGCCGGCGTTGCCGCGCCGCTCGCCGAGAAACGCCATCAGTTGCTTGCGTGGCGACTCCTTGGGCACGATGCGATAGAAGATGTTGGGCCGGTCGAAGCTCGATAAGAAACGCTCCGCGCCCTGCAGGTGCAGGCGCTGGACGATTTCCTCACGGGTGCGCATGTCGGCGGTGGCGGTCAGGGCAATACGCGGCACGTGCGGGAACAGTTCGGCAAGCTGGCCCAGTTGCAGGTACTCGGGGCGGAAATCATGCCCCCATTGCGACACGCAATGCGCTTCGTCGATGGCGAACAGCGAGATGTCCAGGTCGCGCAGGAACTCCAGCATGCGTGGCTGCACCAGGCGTTCAGGCGCCAGGTACAGCATCTTCACCTCACCGCGGCGCAGGCGCCCAGCCAGGTCGCGCTGCTGCTCGGGGCTGAGCGTCGAGTTCAGCGCGGCCGCGGCCACCCCCAGCTCGTCGAGCGTGGCGACCTGGTCGTCCATCAACGCGATCAGCGGCGACACCACCACGGTCAGGCCCGGACGCAGCAGGCCTGGCACCTGGAAACACAGCGACTTGCCACCACCGGTGGGCATCAGGACCAGTGCATCGCCCCCGTTGGCCACGCATTCGATGATCGCCGCCTGGCGACCTCGGAAGCTGTCGTAGCCGAAGATATCCTTGAGGACGCGCTGAGCCTGTTCGAGCATTTGCCACTCCAAATCGCCGTACCATCCTGGACACAGGCTGGACGATAAATCCGCCGCGCGCACACCGAATGCGTAAGCGGTTTTTGCCGGGCTGCGCAGAAACGCCAGCTGGCTTGAAAAACCGCGGAGTATACCCGACTGCCCTGCTCTGCGGCAGGCTACGGTGACAGACGTTCCCTTTGCCCCGCCAAGGCTGCAAGGTGCTAGAATTCACTATCGTTTATTCCCCAAGGTAGCCCTGTAATGTCCTTCGCCGAGCAACTGACCCGCCTGCAAGCCTTCCTCGACGCCGACGAGCTGCACGAGGAAGCACTGGACTACGTCGCCGCACACGGCTACCTGACCGCGTTGTCGATCTGTGCCGAGGACGTCCCCGAGCGCGAATGGATCGACGCGCTTTTCGCCGAAGAACCTCACTACGCCAGCGAAGCCCAGCGCACCGAGATCGAAGCGACGCTGGTGGCCCTCAAGGGCCACATCGCTCGCCAGCTGGCCAGCGACGAAGAGTTCGACCTGCCTTGCGAGCTGGACCTGACCGACGAGCCGGACGATTCCGACCTGCGCGGCTGGTGCATCGGCTTCATGGAAGGCGTGTTCCTGCGTGAAGAGGCCTGGTTCGAGAACGCCGAAGAGGAAGTCAGCGAAATGCTGCTGCCGATCATGGTTGGCTCGGGCCTGTTCGACGAGCAACCTGAGTTCGCCGACATCGCCAGCAACGCCAACCTGCAGGACGACATGGTCGTGCAGATTCCCGAGGCACTCAGCGCGCTGTTCCTGCTGCTGCACGCGCCGGACGAAAAACCAGCCCTGCTCAAGCCGCGCCACCACTGATTCGCAGTGGTGCGCTACCTGCTGCTGGCCGTCGGCTGGCTCAGTGTCGCGCTGGGGGTGCTGGGGATCTTCCTGCCGGTGTTGCCCACCACCCCTTTCCTGCTGCTGGCGGCGGCCTGTTTCGCCCGCAGCTCACCACGATTCCACGACTGGTTGGTGAACCACCCCAGGCTCGGACCGTGGATTCGCGACTACCTCAACGGCGACGGTATCCCGCTCAAGGGCAAGGTCTACGCCATCGGCCTGATGTGGGCGAGCATCGGGCTGTCGTGCTATCTGGTGCCGCTGTTCTGGGCCAGGGCCTTCATGCTCACCAGTGCCGTACTGGTCACCCTCTACATCCTCAAGCAGAAGACCCTGCGCCTGCCCTGAACACGCGCCTACAGAAGGCAAGCCCGGTCGTCACACGGTATCCACCTTCAACGAATGATCGTTGAGCATGCCGTTGATGACGGTCGCGGTATCGTGCCCCGCCGCGATCATGCCTCCAGCTCCAGCCGTCACCCCGTAATGCTGGGCCAGGTCGACACCGGCAAGATCGATGGTCTGGGTCGCCGCAGCGCCCGCCACGCTGCTGACCTCAAGGGTCGAGACCACATTGACCCCACTGCCACTGACCTTGAAGTGCAGGTAGTCATCCAGTGACGCCGCCGTGGCGTTCTCGCCCTGCAGCAATTGCGACAGGTCGAGCCGGTCGCTGCCCGGCGTGAAGTCGGTCACCCGGTCGTGCCCGGTGTCGCCTTTCTGCCAGACGAAGGTATCGTTGCCGCTGCCGCCGGTGAGTGTGTCGTTGCCTGGCCCGCCAATTAGGATGTCGTTACCGCCACCGCCGATGAGAATGTCGTCCCCCAGGCCACCGCTGAGCACATTGTCCCCATCGTTGCCGATCAGCGTGTCGTTGTCGTCCGAGCCGATCAGGTTCTCGATGCTGACCAAGGTGTCGAGCCCCGCACCGCCGGTGTTCTGCGCACCGACATGGCCGAGATCGACCGTCACCCCGGCAGTGGCCGACGCGTAGCTGGCGGTGTCATTGCCTGGCCCACCGTCCAGCAGGTCGTTGCCGGGGCCACCGATCAGCAGATCATCTCCCTCCCCGCCGTACAGGGCGTCGTTCCCCACCCCTCCCACCAGCACATCGTGACCGGCACCACCGTTCAAAGTGTCATCGCCATTGCCCGCCAGCAGTACATCGTCGCCCGCCGTGCCCTGCAAGGTGTGACCTGCCTGATAGGTGATGTCCACCGCCCCGGAGGCGCTGCCACCATGGTTGTCGCTGAGCGTGTAGCTGCCCTGGTAGACCTCGTTTTCGGCATGGCTGTAGTCGATCACCAGGCTCAGCTTGTAGTTCTCCGCCGCCTTGCTGTTGCCCAGGGCGTTCTCGCTGTTGATCACATGAATGCTGTACACACCGTCGTGGCTGGCCGTGAAGCTGCCACCGTCGGCGATGGGCTGGTAGTTGCCATTGGCATCCTTCCATTCCAGCATCAGGTTGCCTGCCGGGCGGTCATGGTCGAGGCTGAGGCTTTCGCCCTT
This sequence comes from Pseudomonas putida, assembly GCF_001636055.1. Classification (NCBI taxonomy): domain Bacteria; kingdom Pseudomonadati; phylum Pseudomonadota; class Gammaproteobacteria; order Pseudomonadales; family Pseudomonadaceae; genus Pseudomonas; species Pseudomonas putida. Next base: position 2,180,492 of record NZ_CP011789.1, on the reverse strand, counting down.
GCGCAGGGTTACGGTCAATGTGTCCTCATCGTTGGCATTGCCGGTGCTGATCGAACCCAGGTAGCCAGCAATCACCAAGGCCGCTGTCATGGAACCCGAGACCGCAGTGAAGTCACTGCGCGCCAGGTCCTTGAGCTGGTTCTCGGGCTTGTTGACGGTGCCGTCGAACTTGAGCGTCTGCACCTGGCTGCCCACCGTGAAGCCCGCGCCTTTGTCGGCAAAGCCCGTGTTGAAGGTGATGGGCGCAGCGCTCAGGTGGTCGTGATCCGCATCGCTGTCATTGGCCAGCAGCGCCTCGGCCGGTACGGTGACGCTGGCACCGGCGATGTTGGTGATGATGTGGTCGGCCCCCGCCACCGGGGCGCTGTTGCTGTTGATCTTCACCACCAGGCTGGCACTGCTGGTGTCGCCATCGTTGTCGCTGACAGTGAAGCCGAATTTCTCGACCTGGCTGCTGCCGGCGTCCTTTGGCGGCGTGTAGGTAAATTCGCCGGTGTCCATGTCCACCAGCAGCGTGCCACCGAGCGCTGTCTTGATCGACAGGGTATTGCCGGTGGTGTCGAAACTGGCCTTGTCCGGGCCACCGGCTACCGTATAGCCGCCCTGGCCGGCGTTGGCTTTCGGGTCGAAGGTGTAGGTGGTGCCATCGACCAGCAGCGCCTTGATGAAGCCGCCATCGGCACCGAAGTGGCCACCGCTCATAAGGCTGCCGGTAATCGGCGCACCTTGTACCGTGCCGGACAGCACCGCGCTGAGCTGGCTCAGATCGGTGACCACCACCGAGTCGGTGTCGACATGGCTGCTGCCATCGTAGGCCAGCGGGTCGAGGTTGGCCTGGTTCACCCCGGTGCCGAGGCCAATGGCGTAGGACTTGATCCCGTTGTTGTCGAGGAAGCTTTCCCAGGCTGTTTCGCGTACGGCGGTCATCGAATGGCCGTTTGTGGGCACGCCGTCGGAGAAGAAGTAGCTGATGTTCTGCGCCCCCGCGATCTTGCCGCTGGTGACAAAGGCTTCCTGCGCCTTGGTCGCGGCGGAGTCGTAGTAGGTCGAGCCGTCTGCGCTCAGACCGGCGACGATACTCTTGGCCTCGGCGATCGACACCCAGACCGGCGTCTTGACCCAGGCCCCGGTGGCGAAGGTGACGATCTGCACCTTGATATCGCCCATGTCGTCGTACTTGTCGAGCAAGGCGTTGATCGCCTGCTTGGCCAAGGCCAGACGGCTCAGCCCCTGCACACCAGAGTCAACGTTCATGCTTCCGGAGACATCGATCACCAGCAGGATATTGGAGTCCACCTGGCCGGGCGTGATGCTGCGCTCGGCGCACACGGCCTTGGGCACATCATCGACGATGGAAATGGCGATGCTGCTGGTGACACTGTTGCCCAGTGAATCGGTGGCCTTGTAGGTGAAGTACTCGACGACTCGATTGGCGCCATCGTCCGCCCCACCCGGCGTTTTCGGTGCCGAGGTCAGGGTGTAGGTGTAGGAGCCGTCGGCGTTGATCTGGATTTGCCCGAACTGGCCGACAGCATTGCCCACCAGGCTATAGGTCAATGCACCAACACCCCCGCCGACCGATCCCACCAGGCTGCCGGAGGCGGTTTCCGCCGTTGAGTGCGGGTCGCTGCCCGTGACCGTACCCGCCGCCAGGTCGTTACCGTCCTTGACCAGGTCCAGCGCCTTCTCGTACACGGTGACGTCACGGTCCTCACAGGCCACCAGCTTGCTGTCCTGCACATTGATGGTGATGGTCGTGGTGCTCTCGTCACCATCGGCATCGCGAATGGTGTAGACGAACACGTCGCTAGCGCCGGCCTTGGACACACTGTCAGGGTTGGCGTGATAAGTCGCATTGCCCTGGGCATCGAGGGTCAGGTAGCCGTACTGGCCCATGACCTGGCTGCCAAGCTGGCCAATTGCCGAAGTCGAAGTATCGGAGCCTGCGCGCACGCCGACCACATACTGACCATCTGCCCGTGCATCGGCACCGACAATGTCGTTGTCCAGCACATTGCCGCTGACCACACAACCTTCAGTCACGCTGGCCACATCGCAATGGGCCTTGGGTACGTCGTCGACGATGGTGATGACGATGGTGCTGGTGGTCGAGTTACCTACGGAGTCCGTCACTTTATAGGTGAAGGACTCGGTCAGGCTGTTCGCGCCATCATTGGCGTTGCCCGGCGTTTTCGGTGCAGAGGTCAGGGTGTAGGTGTAGGAGCCATCGGCATTGAGCTGGATCTGCCCATATTGCCCCGTGGCGTTGCCCACCAGGCTGAAGGTCAGTGCGCCCACACCCCCGCCCACCGAGCCCGCGAGGCTGCCGGATGCAGTTTCCGCTGTCGAGTGCGGGTCGCTGCCGGTGACATTGCCTGCCGCCAGGTCGTTGCCATCCTTGTTCAGGTCCAGTGCTTTTTCATACACCTTCACTTCGCTGTCTTCGCAGGCCACCAGCTTGCTGTCGTGCACGTTGATGGTGATGGTCGTCGTGCTCTCGTCGCCGTCGGCATCGCGGAGGGTGTAGACGAACACGTCGGTAGCGCCGGCCTGGGACACGCTGTTGGGGTTGGCGTGATAGGTCGCATTGCCCTGTGCATCGACGGTCAGGTAGCCGTACTGGCCCATGACCTGGCTGCCGACCTGGCCAATCGCCGAAGTCGAGGTGTCGGAGCCGGCACGCACGCCGACCACGTACTGGCCGTCCCCCCGCACATCGGCGCCGACAATGTCGTTGTCCAGTACGTTGCCGCTGACCACACCGCCTTCAGTCACGCTGGCCACATCGCAGTGCGCCTTGGGCACATCGTCGACGATGCTGATGACAATGGTGCCAGTAGTCGAATTACCCAGCGAATCCTTCACCTGGTAGGTGAAGGACTCCGTCAGCGTGTTCGCGCCGTCGTTGACGTTGCCCGGCGATTTCGGCGCCGAGGTCAACGTGTAGGTGTAGGAACCATCGGCATTGAGCTGAATCTGCCCGTACTGCCCGGTGGCGTTGCCCACCAGGGTGAAGGTCATCGCCCCGATACCGCCACTCACCGACCCGGCCAGCGAGCCCGATGCCGTCTCGCCTGGGGAATGCGGATCGCTGCCGGTGACGGTACCCGGCGCCAGATCATTGCCATCCTTCACCAGGTCCAGCGCCTTCTCGTACACCGTCACGCCGCCATCAGGCGTCGCGACCAACGAGCAGTCGTGGATATCAATGGTGATGGTGGTGGTGCTCTCGTCACCGTCGGCATCGCGGATGGTGTAGACGAACACATCCGTGGCACCGGGCGGCGTGACGCTGTCGGGGTTGGCGTGATAGGTCGCGTTGCCCTGGGCATCGAGGGTCAGGTAGCCATACTGACCGACCACCTGGACGCCCAGTTGGCCGATGGCCGACGTGGAAGTGTCCCCGCCTGCGCGAACCCCGACCACGTATTTGCCATCGGCCACCACATCGGCACCGAACACATCGTTGACCAGTACGTTGCCACTGACCGTGCCGCCCTCGAAGACATTGGCAAAATCGCTGTGTGCCTTGGGCACGTCGTCGACGATGGTGATGACGATGGTGCTGGTGGTCGAGTTGCCCAGCGAATCCTTCACCTCGTAGGTGAAGCTCTCGGTCAGACTGTTCGGCCCATCATTGACGTTATCCGGCGATTTCGGCGCCGAGGTCAGCGTGTAGGTGTAGGAACCATCGGCATTGAGCTGGATCTGGCCATACTGGCCCACCGCGCTGCCCACCAGCGTATAGGTCAGGGCGCCAATGCCACCGCTCACCGAACCCGCCAGGCTACCGGAGGCGGTTTCGCCGGTGGAGCTCGGCGCACTGCCGGTGACGGTACCCGGCGCCAGGTCATTGCCATCCTTCACCAGGTCCAGCGCCTTCTCGTACACCGTCACGCCATCGTTAGGCCCCGCGATCAGCGAGCAGTCCTTGACGTTGATGGTGATGGTGGTGGTGCTTTCGTCTCCATCGGTGTCGCGAATGGTATAGACGAACACATCGGTGGCACCGGCCGGCGCCACGGCATTCGGGTTGGCGTGGTAGGTGGCGTTGCCGGCGGCATCGATGGTCAGGGTGCCGTACAGGCCACCGATCGCGGTATTGAGATTGCCGATGGCCGAGGTCGAGGTATCGGACCCCGCCCGCGCGCCCACCACCACATTGCTGGTGCCGGCCTGGTCGGCGCCCAACTGATCGTTAAGCAGCACATTGCCGCTGACCGTGCCACCTTCCACCACGCTGGCCGAATCGGGCTGCGCCTGGGGCACGTCGTCGACGATGTTCACATCCAGGGTGGCCGTGGCGCTGCTGCCATCGGTGTCCTGGGCGATCACGCTGAAATGCTCGCTCAGGCTGTTGGTGCCCTCGCCCACGGGATGGCCTTCGTTACCGAGCAAGGTGTAGCTGTAGCTGACCACGCCGGTGGTCGGGTTGTAGCCGGTGATGGTCAGGGTGTTGCCCAGCGCGGTCGTGATCGACTGCGGGAAGCCCGCCACCAGGCCGCCGCTGACCACGCTGATACCGCCGACCGTCAGGGTCTGCAGGCCGTCCGGTGCACTGACGGTAAAGCTGCCGCTCTGGGTCAGGGCGGTGCTGTCCGGCGCACTGCCGTTGCTCAAGTGCTTCTCGTAGACCGTCAGTTCACCGCCCTCCACATCCAGGCCGCCGAGCGTTACCGGATCGTCGAGGTTGGTGATGTTCAGGGTCAGGGTCGCACTGCTGGTGTCACCGTCCGCATCCTTCAGGGTGTAGGTGAAGGTCTCGACGCCATGTCCGCCACCGTTGAGGTTCTTGAAGTCCGCATCCTCGGGGTTGAGCGTGTAGGTGTAGGAGCCGTCCGAAGCGAGCACCAGGGTGCCGTAGGTTCCGACGTAGGTGCCGGCCACCACGGGTCCGCCGACCACCCGATCGGCGCCCTGGACGTCGTTGTCCAGCACGTTGCCGGTAAGTTGGGTGTGCTGCTCGGTGGCAGTGACCGCATTGGTGTCGTTGACCGCCGTGGGCACATCGTCGCGAATGATCACGTCCAGCGAACCACTGGCCACATCGCCATCCGTGTCGCTGACCAGCACCGGGAAATGCTCGCCGAGTTCGTTGTTGCCCGCTCCGTCCGCATGCTGCTCGGCGCCAGTGAGGGTGTAGCTGTAGCTGACCACGCCCGTGGACGGGTTGTAACCGGTGATGGTGAGGATGTTGCCAAGGCCCGTGGTGATCGACTGGCCCACGCCGGTCACCACCCCGGCAGTCACCACGTTGATACCACCGACGCTGAGGTTGAACACACCATCCGGCGCGACCACGGTGAAGCTGCCGGACTGGGTCAGGGCCGCCGGGTTGCTGGCCGACCCCAACGGCAGGTTCGCTTCGTTGAGAGTCAGTTCGGCGGGGCTCAGGTCGAGCCCGCGCAGGGTCACAGGATTGTCCGGCGGTGTGACAGGCGGATTTACAGGAGGATTGATCGGTGGATTGATCGGAGGAATGGCCGGAGGACCGAACGGCCCTGCGTTGTTGTCGACATCCAGGGTACCGATGTAGCGGTTGGCCAGTTCCGGAATACCGTTGAAGCCTGCGGTGGGGAAGCCGATGGTCGGATCGACCCGCCCGGCCACTTCGGTCAGCAACACGAAGCTGTGCCCGCCGCCCAAGGCCCCGGGCGCGCCATTGGCGCCAGGCCCGGCGGCGGGTGCCTCGCCCTCCTGCGTCGGGTCGGCACCTGCGGCAATGGCTTGTTGCAGGCGCTCGACATCACTGAGCTGTGCCTGGCTGGGCAGCGTATCAGGGGCATGTACGTGGGGAGCTCGATTGGCCAGCAGGTCCGGGGTCATCTCCAGGCTGCTGCCTCGTCCCAACGTCAGCTCGGCGCCGTTGTGCAAACGTACGGCCACAGCACCCGCGGCTCCGGTTTCCAGCTGCTCGCCCGCGAACAGCCGATCGCCTTCCACCAGCAGGCGCTTGGCACCGTCGCTGCCCACCGCGAATACCTGACCTATGACCTTGCTGACCACGCCAATTGATTTAGCCATGAACGCACGCCTCCCCTGCCGATTGGCTTTCTGCAGTGGCGGACAGGCCAGGTAATGCGGGAAGCGATCCTTTGCGGGTCTCGCGTCTGTCACAAGGGTGAGAAATCGCCTTCACCAAGACAGCTCAACACGTGCGGTAGTGGTAATTGGCCATTATTTTCATGCCAATTTTTTGTCGCCAAATTCCGCCGTTGTTGTCCTCTCCAGGGTCCTTAGCTGCAAAAAATCTGGAACTTTCTCAGAAGCCCGGAAATCAGGTACTGCAGCCGATTTACCCGAGCGCTTGATTAGAACAATGTCTCGGTTTGCTTAGACCGCATAAGTTTTTTTTCGCATAGACCTTATGAAAAAATCTTCTTAGCTCGCCCGTTAAATGTTCTTAGCTCTGTTGTTACAAACCTGAAACGGTTTCAACTCAATTTTTCGTCATTTTTTTGGCGAATAGCAGGATCTTTTTAAAGACCAGGGAGAAGTACCCCATGCGCGTGTTAACCCCCATCACCAGTGCGATTCTGTTGGCCATGGCCTGTGCCAACGCTCAGGCGATGTCGATCACCGAAGCTGTCCAGAGCGCCGTGGACTACCACCCTCAGATCAGCTCCAATCGCAACAGCAAGCTGTCGGCCGATGAGGATGTGAAGTTCGCGCGCGGAGGCTACTTCCCCACGGTCGACCTGGTGGCTGGCTATGGCCGTCAGCGCTCGGACAACCTCAATACGCGCGGCATCAACCCCGACGGCACGCGTAACCACAACAAGGAAACCCTCAACTACACACAGTCCGAACTGCGCCTGCGGCAAATGATCTTCGACGGCTTCAACACCTCCAACGAAGTCGGGCGTACCGAATCGGTGGCCACCTCGCGCGCGTACTACACCCAGGCCATCGCCCAGGATGTCGCCCTGCGCGCCATCGAGGTGTACTTGGAAGTACTCAAGCGCCGTGAGCTGGTGACCCTGGCCAAGAACAACCTGCAGGCGCACCTGCGCGTCAACGACCAGATCGGCCTGCGCAGCGAACGCGGTGTCGGCAGCACCGCCGACCTCGACCAGTCCCGCGCCCGTCGCGCCCTGGCGGAAAACAACCTGGACACCGCCGAGGTCGACCTGGCCGACGCCGAGGCCAACTTCTACAGCGTCATCGGACGTCAGCCCGACGAACTGGAAACGCCGACCTCGATCAAGATCCAGATGCCCAGCACCCTCGACGAAGCCCGCCAGGGCATGCGCGAGAACAACCCGTACCTCAAGTCCGCCCAGGCCGATGTCAACGCGGCGGAGAAACAGTACGAAGTGGCCAAGTCGCCGTTCTACCCGCGCCTGGACGCAGTGCTGGCCACCGGCGCCAACAACAACCTGGGCGGCGAGCGCGGCCACAGCAACAACGACTGGCAGGCCGGCGTCGAGCTCAGCTACAACCTGTTCCGTGGCGGCAGCGACAAGGCGCGCCTGCAGTCCGATGCGCACAAGATCAACCAGGCCATGGACATCCGCAACAATGCCCTGCGCGAGCTCACCGAGAACCTGAGCCTGGCCTGGAACGCCATGAACAACGCGCGCAAGCAGACCCCTAGCGCCCGCGAATACGCCGAGACCACTCAACGCGTACGCGGTGCCTACCAGGACCAGTTCGGCCTGGGCCAGCGCACCCTGCTCGACGTGCTCGACAGCGAGAACGAGCTGTACAACGCCAACCGCCGCTACACCGAGGTGCGCTACACCGAAGAATTCTCCATGTACCGGGTGCTGGCGACCATGGGCGAGTTGCTGAGCAAGCAGCGCATTTCGCTGCCACCGGAAGCCATCGCCAAGACCGACGTACGCAATGAGGCGCAGTTGCCCGACATGCGCTAGGCCCTGCATCAGGCGGCTGTAGACCTCTGCAGCCGCCTCCCGTCCACCGCGGCAGGAGTAGGCCATCGTGACCAGTATGCATAGCACGCAGCCCACCCTGGCTGCGGATGATCCGTTGCTCGATGGCCTGCTGATCCTGTGCAAGGTTCATGGGTGCCCGGCCAGCCGTGCCAGCCTGTGCGCCGGCCTGCCGCTGGCCGACCAGCGCCTGAGCCTCGAACTATTGCCCCGCGCCGCCGCCCGCGCCGGCCTGCAGGCACGCGTACTGCGCCGCGAACTGAGCGCCATCAATACACTGAACCTGCCGGTACTGTTGCTGCTCGGCGATGGACGCAGCGCCGTGCTGCAACGCTGGAACGAAGATGGACGGGCGCTGATCCTGCCCTGCGAGGCCGACGGTGGCGAGCAATGGGTCGAGCGCCAGGCGCTGGAGCAGGCCTACAGCGGGCAAGCCCTGTTCGCCCGCCCGCGACATTCCCTCGAAGACCTGCGTACGCCACTGCTGCCACGGGTCGAAGCATGGTTTCGCGACACCCTCAGGCATTCGCGCTGGCTGTACAGCGATGCCCTGCTGGCCAGCCTTCTGATCAACCTGCTCGGGCTGATGGTGCCGCTGTTCGTGATGCAGACCTACGACCGCGTGGTGCCCAACCAGGCCCTCTCGACCCTGTGGGTGCTGGTCATCGGCCTGTTCATCGGTACCGCCTTCGAATTGGTGCTGCGCATGGTCCGGGCACACCTGCTGGACCAGGCCGGCAAGAAGACCGACCTGATCCTGTCGGCCACGCTGTTCGAACGCATCACCGGCATGGCCATGAAAGCACGTCCGGCCAGCATCGGCGGCTTCGCCCAGAGCATCCACGACTTCCAGGGCCTGCGCGAATTCCTCACCGCCGTGACCCTGACCAGCATCATCGACCTGCCCTTCGTGGTGCTGATGTTGCTGGTCATCGGCCTGCTCGGCGGCTGGCTGGTGGTTATCCCGCTGGTCGCCTTCCCCCTGGCGGTGGGCGTGGCGTTGTTCATCCAGATACGCCTGCGAGACACGGTGCAGAAAAGCCTGAGCCTCGGCGCCGTGCGCCAGGCCTTGCTGATCGAAACCCTTGGCGGCCTGGAAACCCTCAAGGCCTGTGGCGCCGAAAGCGAGCGCCAATACCAGTGGGAACACACCAACGGCGCCATCGCCCGTCTCGATGCCCATGCCCGCAACCTGTCGGCCCTGGCCAGCAACGGCACGCTGTTCATCCAGCAGTTCTGCGGCATGGCCACCATCGTCGCGGGGGTCTACTCGATCATCGCCGGCAGCCTCAGCGTGGGCGCGCTGGTCGCCTGCTACATGCTCGGCAGCCGGGTGCTGGCGCCGCTGGGCCAGATCGCCGGGCTGATCACCCGCTACCAACAAGCACAACTGACCATGCGCAGCACCGACGCACTGATGAGCTTGCCGCAGGAGCGCCAACCCGGTCAGCAGGCGCTGGAGCATACGGTGCTGCAAGGCGGCCTGGGCATCAGCCACGTGACGTTCCGCTACCCCGGTCAGGTCGCCGCGGCACTGAACGATATCAGCCTGTCGATCAAGCCCGGCGAGCGCATCGGCATCATCGGCCGCAGCGGTTCGGGCAAGAGCACGCTCGGGCGATTGTTGATGGGGTTTCATCACCCTGACGAAGGCCAGGTGCTGCTGGACAACCTTGACCTGCGCCAGCTGGATATCGCCGACCTGCGCAATCAGCTTGGCTATGTCGCCCACGACATGCCCCTGCTGGCAGGCAGCCTGCGCGACAACCTGACCCTGGGCGCACGCCACGTCAGCGATGCGCGCATGCTCGAAGTCGCTGAGCTGACCGGAGTCAGCGAACTGGCCCGCCAACACCCGCAGGGCTTCGACCGCCCGCTGGGCGAGCGCGGCCAACTGCTCTCCGGCGGCCAGCGCCAGGCCGTCCTGCTGGCCCGTGCACTGTTGCTGGAGCCGCCGATCCTGATCCTCGACGAACCCACCAGCCACATGGACAACAGCAGCGAAGACCAACTGCGCCAACGCCTGCTGGCCTGGGTGCCCGGCAAGACCCTGCTGCTGGTCACCCACCGCAGCTCGATGCTCAGCCTGGTGGATCGGCTGGTGGTACTCGACAACGGCAAGGTGGTGGCCGACGGGCCGAAGGACGCGGTGATCGACGCCCTGCGCAAAGGCCGTATTGGCGCAGCCCTGTAAACGACGTGAAGGACGGCGCTGCCACAGGCACCGTGGTTTTCATAGGAGGTAGACATGCCCCTCAGCCATAGTGTGCGCAGCCAACTCTCCGGCGCCGACAAGCATGCCGAGCGCGACTACATGCCGGAGCTGGCAGGTGCCACCCTGCAGGACTCGCCGCGCCTGTCGCGCATCACGGTGTGGCTGGCAGCAGCGCTGTTGCTGGTGGCCCTGGTCTGGGCAAAGTTCGCCGTGCTCGACGAGGTCACGGTCGGCGAAGGCAAGGCCATCCCCTCGAGCAAGGTGCAGGTGATCCAGAACCTCGAAGGCGGCATCGTCACCGAGATCTTCGTGCGCGAAGGGCAGATGGTCGACAAGGGGGCCACCCTGCTGCGCCTGGACGATACCCGTTTCAAGTCGAACAAGGGCGAGAGCGAAGCCGACCGTTATGCCCTGACCGCACAGGTCGAGCGCCTGTCGGCCGAGGCAGAAGGGCGCCCCTTCGCGCTGTCGGACGAAGTCCGCGCCAAGGCACCGCAGGTGGCCGAAGACGAAATCGCCCTCTATCAATCACGCCAGCGCCGGCTCGCCAGCGAGAAGCAGACACTCAACGAACAACTGCGGCAGAAGACCCAGGAACTCGCCGAATTCCGCTCCAAGGTCGAACAGTACCGCTCGGCCGTTGGCCTGCTGCAACAGGAGCTGGACATGTCGTCGCCCTTGGTGAGCAAGGGCGCCATTTCGCCGGTGGAGATCCTGCGCCTCAAGCAGCGCAGCGTCGAAGCCCGCGGCCAACTGAACGCGACCAATCTGGCCATCCCTCGCGCCGAAGCGGCCATCGCCGAGATTCGCAGCAAGATCCAGGAGTCCGATGCAAGTTTTCGCTCGGACGCCGCCAAGGAGCTCAACGACAAGCGCACGGAACTGTCGAAGATCACCGCCACCAGCATCGCCATCGACGACCGGGTCAACCGCACCACCGTGGTGTCGCCGGTACGGGGCATCGTCAAGCTGCTCAAGGTCAACACCATCGGCGGCGTGGTCCAGCCCGGCAGCGACCTGGTGGAGATCGTCCCAATCGAGGACAACCTGCTGATCGAAGCCAAGGTGCGCCCGCAGGACGTGGCGTTTCTGCATCCGGGGCAGGTGGCGATGGTCAAGTTCAGTGCCTACGACTACACCATCTATGGCGGGCTCAAGGCCACGCTTGAGCTGATCAGCGCCGACACCGTCACCGACGACAAGGGCAATGCGTTCTACCTGATCCAGGTGCGCACCGAGAAAAACCATTTGGGCGGGGACAACAAGCCGCTGCTGATCATCCCGGGGATGACCGCGACAGTGGACATCATCACCGGGCAGAAGAGCGTACTGGATTACCTGCTCAAGCCGGTGATGAAGGCCCGGACCGAGGCGATGCGTGAGCGGTGAAAGTCTTGGGATTGGTGGTGGCCTTTTCGCGGGCAAGCCCGCTCCCACAGGGGCCCCACAGCATTCAGAATGTTATGGGGCAGTCCAATTTGTGGGAGCGGGCTTGCCCGCGAAAAGGCCAACACCAACCTGTCATCCTTCCCCATGATTCCGAGCAAAGGTCTCAGCCCCCATGGCGCTGATCTGCCCCTCGATCAATGCCTCGAACGGCCTGAGCAATTCATCGAAATTCGCGGGCTGCTCCAACACATTCAGCGCCTGCACCACCGCTTCGATGGTCGACACCGCACCTGCCTCCGGCGCCTTGCGCAGTCGGTAGCGCGAGGGCTGGACCTGGCCGAGCGTCACCCGCGGCAACCCCTCCAGCAGCGGGTTGAGGTACAGCAACTTGCGTGCCTTGCGCCAGGTCCCGTCTGGGACGATCAGCAGCAACGGCAACGCATCGCCTTCGCCATAGGCCGACACCACCTCGGCCTGCTCGCCCGGGAACAGCAGCACCGGACGATAGCCGGGAGTGGCCAGCAGTGCGGGCAGATCCTCGAAGACTTCGCCAATCGACAGCTCGGCATTGCGCAGCCCCAACGCCGCCAGGCGGGCGGTGTTCAGGGCGTGGCTGGTTTCACTGGGGTGCTGCAGCAGGACCACACGGGTGCGGCTGTCTATTGATGGGATCAGTGGGCAGAGGCAATGGGCGAGCGGGCGCTGGCAGCGCTCGCAGCGGGGTCTGGGCATGGGGGTCTCCGTTGGCGGAGGGATTTTGCCATATGCCGGGGCTATATGCCGGAAATCGGGGCCCGCCTTGCGGGCCATTCGCGGGACAAGTCAGGACGCCGAACCGCCGCTCCCACAGGACAGCACCACGCGCCTCGAATGCGGCGCTGTCCTGTGGGAGCGGGCTCGTCCCGCGATGGGCCGAGCAGCGGCCCCAGGATCTGTGCAGCTACACAGGATGCAGGGGCTGCTACAGCAGATCGCAGTACCTGGCAGGAGCAGGTTTGTCGGCGTCGCCATCCCCTCTAACGATTGAACCGCTCCGCCAGGCTATGCAGGTACTCCGCCATCCGCTCCAGGTCCTGGCTGATCTCGGCGCCCTGCTTCGCCTGCCCAGCGCTTTCGTCGCACAGGTGGGCAATGCGCACGATCTGCTGGTTGATATCCTCCGCCACATGGCTCTGCTGCTCGGACGCAGTCGCCATCTGCTGGCTCATACCGGTAATGCGGCTCACCGCCTGGACGATGCCTGTCAGCGCCGACTGTACCGCCTCGACGCTGTGCACGCTGTCGCGGGAAATCTGCTCGCCGCGGCTGGCGCTGCTCACCGCACGCTCGGCACCGGCCCGCAGCGAGGCGATGATCTGGTGGATTTCCTCGGTGGAGGTGCGGGTGCGCTGGGCCAGCGAGCGCACCTCGTCGGCCACTACCGCAAAGCCCCTGCCCTGCTCCCCGGCACGCGCCGCTTCGATAGCGGCATTGAGCGCCAGCAGGTTGGTCTGCTCGGCGATCGAGGTGATCACATCCACCACACTACCGATCGACTGGGTCTGCTCGGCCAGGGCATTGACCGCCTGGCCGATGTCGTTCACCGCCTCGCTCATGCTGCCCATGGCCCGCAGGCTCTGCTGGGCCAGGTCACTGCCCTGCTGCGCGAGCTGGTCGGCATCGCCGGCCGCATGGGCGGTGCTCTGCACGTTATGGGTCACCTGCTGGATGGTCGCCGCCATCTGCGCGATGGCGGTGGCCGACTGGTCGGTTTCGCTGCGCTGTCGGTCGAGCATCTGCGCCTGGGCATCAGACAGTTCCGCTGACTGTGCGGCCCGTGACTTGACCCCAACGCCAGCGTCCACCAGCCGCGTGAGCGCAGTCTGCAGACGTGCCTCTTCGCTGATGATCGCCAGGTCGAGCTGGCCGCGCAGACCGGGGTTGTCACTGTAGGTCAGGGCAACCAGCGGGCTGGTGAAGGCCTTGGGATGCTCGGCCAGGGTACGGCGGATGGCCTGGTTCTGCCGGTGCTCGATCAGGTACCAGGCACTGAACAGGCTGACCATCAGCAGGCCCAGCGCCGCATAGGGCGGTAGCCACAGGTAGCCTGCCGCCGCAATCAGCCCGGCACCCACCAGTGGCCAGCCAGTCCCCAGGCCATGCGCCAGCCGCGCCGCCCAGGGCACTGGCGAGCGTTCGGCCCGCAGGCGTGCGTATAACGCTTCGGCACGACGAATCTGTTCGCGGGTCGGCACCGAACGCACCGATTCGTAGCCACTGATGCGGCCGTTCTCGTAGACCGCCGTGACATAGGCGCTGACCCAGTAGAAATCGCCGTTCTTGGCGCGGTTCTTCACCACCCCCATCCACGGCTTGCCCTGCTTGATGGTTTCCCACATATGGCCGAACACCGACGGCGGCATGTCGGGATGGCGCACCAGGTTGTGCGGCTGCCCCACCAACTCGTCGTAGGTGAATCCGCTGATTGCCACGAACGCATCGTTGCAGTAGGTGATCCGGCTGTTCAGGTCGGTGGTGGAAATCAACCGCTGCTCGCTGGAGAACGTTCTTTCATGCTCGGTTACGGGCAGATTCGTGCGCATCTCGGGCGGTCCTTGCTTGTGTAGATGAGGGGGTAATTTCATCAAAGCAAGTAAAGGTTTAGCAGAGCTTTTTCACGTGCGTGATCAGCATCTGTAAGAAAAGTTTCCGACCTGATGGAATGTATTTTCGCCAACGCCAATCAGCCCACATTCAACTGCGACTTGAGCAGGTCGCGGAAGGTCTGGATCAACGGTTCGCGGCTGCGCCCACGCCGGATGATCAACGAAAATGGCGCCTGGTAGCCGAAGGTAGACGGCGATAACACTCGCAGATCACCTTTGTCGGCCCAGGCCTGGGCATAGTGCTCAGGCAGGTAACCGATGTAGGCACCGGACAGGATCAGGATCAACTGCGCCTCCATGCTTTCCACGGTCGCGGCGCTGTGCTTGAAGCCGTGACGAGCCAGCTCCGCCTGGCTCCAGTAACCGCGCCCGACCATGCGCTGCTGGGTGATGACTTGCGCCGGAATGCGCCGCTCGTTGAACAGCGGGTGGCGGCTGCTGCAGTACAGCCAGTGCTGCTCGCGGTACAACGGCTGGTACACCAGGCCGCTCATGCGCGAAGAGAAGGCGCCGATGGCCAGGTCCAGGCGGTTGTCCTGCACACCCAGCTGCAGCTCGTAAGGGCTGGAAACCGACAGGTGCAAATGCACGGCCGGGTGCTCCTGGCTGTAGGCGCCGATCGCCTCGGCCAGGGGCAGCGCGCGATCGCCGACGGTGGAGTCGATCACCCCCAGGTTGAGGGTGCCGCGTAGCTCACCCTTGAGCGCCGCAGCGTATTGCTCGAAACCGTCGAGCTCGCCCAGCAGGCGCAAGGTCTCCTGGTGGAACAGCTCACCCTTGCTGGTCAGGCTGAAACCACCACGGCCGCGGTGGCACAGCACCAGGCCCAGGGCACTTTCCAGCTGGCTCATGTAGGTGCTGATGGCCGACGTGGAAAGGTTGAGGTCACGCTGGGCGTTGGCGAAACCTTGGTGACGCACCACGCTGACGAAGATGCGCAGCAGTTTCAGGTCGGGCAGCGATGAGGCCATGGCGCACAGGTTCCGCAGACTGGAAATCCGTCAGAGTCTACCGCGCCTTCGTCGCGATAGTTCAGAAATTCCTGAAGTAAGTATTTGTCGGTAGCGATTCTTCCGGCGCACTACCTTGCGCAGACTTGGCCGAAATGTCCCTGGTCGCCGGCGCCTTCGCGCTTGCCGAGCGTGCCGCGACACAGGTTCGAACAAACAGAACAATCGACCGACTGATGAGGCCCACCGTGGACAAGATTCTCCACCAACCACTGGGCGGCAACGAAATGCCGCGTTTCGGCGGCATCGCCACCATGCTCCGCCTCCCCCACCTGCAAAGCGCCGAAGGCCTGGACGCCGCCTTCATCGGCGTGCCGCTGGACATCGGCACCTCGCTGCGCTCCGGTACCCGCTTCGGCCCGCGGCAGATCCGCGCCGAATCGGTGATGATCCGCCCGTACAACATGGCGACCGGCGCCGCCCCGTTCGACTCGCTGTCGGTCGCCGACATCGGTGACGTGGCGATCAACACCTTCAACCTGCTCGACGCCGTACGCATCATCGAAGAAGCCTACGACGAGATCCTCGAACACAACGTCATCCCCATGACCCTGGGTGGCGACCACACCATCACCCTGCCGATCCTGCGCGCCCTGCATAAAAAGCACGGCAAGATCGGCCTGGTGCACATCGACGCCCACGCCGACGTCAACGATCATATGTTCGGCGAGAAGATCGCCCACGGCACCACCTTCCGCCGCGCCGTCGAGGAAGGCCTGCTGGACTGCGACCGCGTGGTGCAGATCGGCCTGCGCGCCCAGGGCTATACCGCCGATGACTTCAACTGGAGCCGCCGCCAGGGCTTCCGCGTTGTGCAAGCCGAAGAGTGCTGGCACAAATCGCTGGAGCCGCTGATGGCCGAAGTGCGCGAGAAGGTCGGCGGTGGCCCGGTGTACCTGTCGTTCGACATCGACGGCATCGACCCGGCCTGGGCGCCAGGCACCGGCACCCCGGAAATCGGCGGCCTGACCACCATCCAGGCGATGGAAATCATCCGCGGTTGCCACGGCCTGGACCTGATCGGCTGCGACCTGGTCGAGGTCTCGCCACCGTACGACACCACCGGCAACACCTCGCTGCTGGGCGCCAACCTGTTGTTCGAAATGCTCTGCGTGCTTCCCGGCGTAGTGCGTCGCTGATCACCTGAAACACCTGCAATACCCAGGCAGGAGCCGTGGGACAGGGCCATAGAGGCCCGCCAACACTCGATGAGGAGCGCCGGACGCGGTGAGAGCGTCCGAGCGATCGATCTCGCATAATAAAGATAATCGGAGACACCCATGGCCTTGGACATCATTGTTGTACTGATCTACGCCGCTGGCATGCTCGGGCTTGGCTGGTACGGCATGCGGCGTGCGAAGACCCACGAAGACTACCTGGTCGCCGGACGCAATCTCGGCCCGACCCTCTACATGGGCACCATGGCCACCACCGTGCTCGGCGGTGCATCCACCGTCGGCACCGTGCGCCTGGGCTATGTCCACGGCATTTCCGGTTTCTGGCTGTGCGCGGCCCTGGGCCTGGGCATCATCGCCCTGAACCTGTTCCTCGCCAAACCGCTGCTGCGCCTGCGCATCTTCACCGTGACCCAGGTCCTGGAGCGCCGCTACAACCCGATGGCGCGCCAGGCCAGTGCAGTGATCATGCTGGCCTACGCGCTGATGATCGGCGTGGTCTCCACGCTGGCCATGGGCACCGTGCTGCAAGTGCTGCTCGATGTGCCGTTCTGGATGGCCTTGCTGTTCGGCGGTGGCGTGGTGGTGGTCTACTCGACCATCGGCGGCATGTGGTCGCTGACCCTCACCGACATCGTGCAGTTCGTCATCAAGACCGTGGGCCTGATGTTCATCCTCCTGCCGGTGTGCCTGTACAAGGCCGGTGGCTGGGATGCACTGGTGGCCAAGCTGCCGGCGGCGAGCTTCCAGCTCACCACCATCGGCTGGGACACCATCATCACCTACTTCCTGATCTACTTCTTCGGCATCCTGATCGGCCAGGACATCTGGCAGCGTGTGTTCACCGCACGTGACGAGAAAGTCTGCCAGCGCGCCGGCACCGCCGCAGGCGTGTACTGCGTGATCTACGGCCTGGCCTGCGCGCTGATCGGCATGGCCGCCCACGTGCTGATGCCAGACCTGGCCAACCCGAACAACGCCTTCGCCGAAATGATCAAGACCACCCTGCCCGACGGCATCCGTGGCCTGCTGATGGCGGCGGCACTGGCGGCGATGATGTCGACCGCAAGCGCCGGCCTGCTGGCGGCGTCCACCACCCTGACCGAAGACCTGCTGCCCAAGCTGCGTGGTGGCAAGCGCTCGAGCCTGGGCGTGAACCGCCTGTTCACCCTGCTCACTGGCGTGGCCGTGCTGGTGATCGCCCTGGCGGTGAACGATGTGATCAGTGCCCTCACCCTGGCCTACAACCTGCTGGTCGGTGGCATGCTGATCCCGCTGATCGGGGCGATCTTCTGGAAACGCGCCACCACTCCAGGCGCAATCGCCAGCATGTCGCTGGGCTTTGCCACCGCGCTGTTCTTCATGTTCAAGGACGGCCTGGATGCCAACTCGCCGATCTACTACAGCCTGGCGGTGGGCCTGGTGAGCTTTGTCGTGGTCAGCCTGATGTCGCGTAAACCGACGGCGGCGGTGAACCTGGCCTGATCTCCAGGGCAGAAAATCTCCGGACCAGCCCGCCCCTACCCTGTGGAAGCAGCTGTCTTGTTCAAAATCTAAAGGTCAGCCCAATCCCTGTGGGAGCGGGCTGGTCCCGCGATCACCGGCGAAGCCGGTGCCATGCACTGCGAAAGCCACACCACAGATCCCCCTTGCAAAAACGCAAAAGGCCGCCGCCCCCCCCAAGGATGCAGCGGCCTTTTTCCTGCGCTAATCAGCGCCGACGCGGCTGGCGCTTGCGCTGTTCTTCGTCGGTGGGGATCGGTACCGGTTGCAATGGCGGCGGTACCAGGCCAAGGGCGACGGCAAGGTCGTGGAGCCAGTTGTACATGCGCTTGTTCATAGTGCCCCCTTCACGGGTCAGCCTTGCGGCAAATCAGTCCTGCGATGCTTCATACAGATCATAGTCCCATGTTCTGTATATCGCCTGCGTCTAACCTTACAGATATGGGCGATTTTGCCGCAGATCAAGCGGAAATGCCGTACTCCGACAGCCGGTTTACTGTTTCACCTTGTTGCAGGTCGATCCACGCCTGCAAATTCGCCCCGCACATGCCCTGGCGCCACATCAGCCAGGTCTCGGCATGATCGAACGGCGCCTGCAGCGGATGCGCGCTGACCCGCTCGCGGCCCGGCAGGCTGTCGAGCATCGACTGCGACATCATCGCCACCCCCGCCCCCGCGATCACGCACGCCAGCATGCCCTGGTACGACTCGATCTCCATCACCCGCCCCATTGGCGTGTGGTCGTGCGCATACCAGGCCTCCAGACGCATGCGGTAGGCACAGCCCTGGCGGAACGTGAACACCGAACGCCCGGCCACATCACGCGCACTGTGCACCGGTGGATGCTCAGGGCTAGTGATCAGCACCAGCCGTTCCTCGCACAACGGCACGCCATCGAGCCCGGCCAGCCCCGGCGGGCCATCCACCAACGCGGCGTCCAGGCGGCGCTCGAGCAGGCCCTGCAACAACTCGCCACTGGGCGCGGCCTGCACCTGCAGGTTCACTGCCGGATAGGCCTGATGGTACCGCGCAAGCAACGCCGGAAGCTGGATGGCCGCCGTGCTGTACATGGTCCCGATGATGAAGTCCCCGGCTGGCTGACCGCCCTGCACCGCCGCCATGGCTTCATCGCGCAGTACCGAAAGCTTGTGCGCATAGTCCAGCAACACCTTGCCGGCCGGCGACAGCTGCAAGCGCTGACGCTCGCGCAGGAACAACTCCACGCCCAGTTGCTCCTCGAGCTGACGCAGGCGCGTCGACAGGTTCGACGGCACCCGGTGCAGGCGCTCGGCGGCGCGAGTCACTGAACCCTCCTCGGCGACGGCCTGGAAGATCCGCAATTGGCTGAAATCCACGACATTCTCCAAAACAGAACAACTTGATCATCATTATTCAATTTTATTGAAAGTCAAGAACTCCTAACCTGCCATCCACCGCTTACCACTGCGCAGGAGTCTTACCATGTCGCCCCTACTGCAACTCATGGCCAGTGCCGTCGCACTGATGATGGCCATGGGCATCGGCCGCTTCGCCCTGACCCCGCAGATGCCCCGCCTGATTGCCGAGGGCCAGTTCGACCTGACCGCAGGCGGCCTGGTGGCCGCTGCCAACTATCTCGGCTATTTTCTGGGCGCCGTGGACGGCATGTTCGCCCGCCACCCGCACCAGGTGCGCCTGCGCCTGCATGCCGGGCTGTGGCTGTGCGTGCTGCTGACCCTGGCCTCCTGGGCTGCCAACGGATTCTGGAGCCACCTGCTGCTGCGCTTCGGCACCGGTGTGGCAAGCGCCTGGGCATTGGTGATGCTGACCAGCCTCAGCCAGCACGTGGCCAGCAGCCATGGTCGCGCGCGACTCGGCGCCTTGGTGTTCGCAGGCCCAGGCGTGGGGATCGCCGTCACCGGTTTCCTCGCGCTCGGTGCGCACCTGCTCAGCCTCGATTCGGCGGCGCTGTGGTTGGTGTACTCGGTGGCCGCGCTGGTGATGCTGCTGGCTGTGCTGCCGTGGCTGCCGCGCGCTCATCTGCTGAAGCCTGCGACCAACACCGCAGCGGTACAGGCTCCACACCAGCGCAGCATCGCCCGTCTGGCGGTGGTCTATGCGTTGTACGGCATCGGCTACATCCTCCCCGCCACCTTCCTCTCGCAGATGGCCAGCCAGCAATTCCAGGGGCAGTGGCTTGCCGACCTGTTCTGGCCCGGCTTCGGCCTTGCCGCAGCGCTTGGCGTGGTGATCGTCAGCCTGCGCGGCCCGGGTCGCACCAGCGTCTGGCTGACCGCCACACTCTGGCTGCAAGCCTTGGGCGTGCTGGCCTGCCTGCTGGGCGGCGGTATCGGACTGGGGCTCGGGGTACTGCTGTGCGGTGCGCCGTTCCTGGCCTGCATGCAGTTGGTGATGCAGCGTTCGCGAGAGCTCGCGCCCCACGCCACCCAGCGCAACGCCGGCCTGCTGACCGCCTGCTTCGCCCTCGGCCAACTCAGCGGCCCCTTGCTGGCCGCGCTGAGCAACCACTTCAGCGGCGGGCTGCAACCCGCACTGTTGCTGGCGGCTGCGGGGCTGGGGGTCGCCGGGTTGCTGGTGGCGACAAGCAGATCGGATCAACGCGCCGCCGAGCAACTGGCGACCACAGTGTAGGAGCAGCTGTCTCGCTCAACATCTAAAGGTCAGCCCAATCCCTGTGGGAACAACTGTCTTGCTCAAAATCTAAAGACCAGCCCAATCCCTGTGGGAGCGGGCTTGCCCGCGAACACGGGCGTAGCCCGTGCCAGGCAGCGCGATATCTTCTTCGCGGGCAAGCCCGCTCCTACAGGGTCGAGGCGGTTTCGTAGCCGGGCAGTGGCCTCAATGCACCGAGTTACGCCCAACCTCCAGGTCGTTCAGCAACGCCTTGGCCATCGCGCTCAGGTAGTGCAGTGCGGTGATGCTCACCGGGTCCACCTGTTCCTGCTCGCTCAATTCGCGGACACAGCCAAGGATCACCGACACTTCTTCAAGCACCCGCTCGAAAGGAATGCCAGGCTGTACGCGGTACATGTCCAGGAAAGTCGCCACACCGGCGGTGGTGTAGCCATCGGATAGATCAGTCATGTTCACGTTTCCTCACTGTGGTGCGGGGAACGTGCTTAAGGCGGGGTGGATCGGGGACGAGCTTTTTCATGGGGTCAAATCTCACGTCTGGTCAGAGATATCACCACCCCACTCTTTCTCACGGAATTAGGGTGGCAACCGTGCACGGAGTGAGAAACCGAGGACGTGAGAGCCCGGCCGGACCGAAGCCCGTCCGCACACGGCTGCCATAAAGAAGTGCCGCTGCCACGTCGTCGGGTTTCTCACGCCCGGTCGCCAAATGACGACCCGGCGAAGTTATCCCTGACGCATTTCCACGACAATTAAGACGCTTCCGCAAGCCGCGTAGGATAGATCCTAACGACTCAAAACCTGACACCGGCGCCCGAGAATTAGGAAAAATCAGACACGCCACAGCCCGCCTTACCCCACCGCCCGACGCAACTGCCGCCGCACCCAAGGCTCGGCACTCACCAGCACCACACCACCGAGCACCATCACCGCCCCCACCACGAAGTTCACGCTCAGCGGCTCATCCAGCAACAACACCCCGAACGTCACCCCGAACAACGGCGTGATGAACGAAAACACCGCCAGGTTCGACGCCAGGTACTGGCGCAGCAACCAGAACCAGGTCAGGTAACTGAAGAACGACACCACCAACCCCTGGAACAGCACGCTGCCCAGTGCCAACGGCGTGAACGACACCGCACCGATCTGCCCGCTGAACAACGCCATCAGCAGCAAGCCGACGAAGCCCACCATCAGCTGATAGAACAGCGTCAAGGTCGCCGGCGCCTCCGACAGCCGCGAAGCCCGCACCACCACCGTGGTCGCACCCCACATCAGCCCGGCCAGCAC
Organism: Pseudomonas putida; assembly: GCF_001636055.1. NCBI lineage: Bacteria > Pseudomonadati > Pseudomonadota > Gammaproteobacteria > Pseudomonadales > Pseudomonadaceae > Pseudomonas > Pseudomonas putida. The sequence continues at coordinate 2,158,736 of NZ_CP011789.1, read as the reverse complement.
CGCCATGGCATCGCCGAGCAGCACCCGCCCATCGAGTTGATCCAGCGACAGCCCGCCCGCAAAGGCCAGGGCAATCCCGGCAAACGCCAGCGCAATCCCCAGCCACTGCAACAAACGCAGACGCTCGCTGGGCAATATGAAGTGCAGCCCCAGCGCGGTGAACACTGGGGCCGTATAGAGAAATACCGACATATGCGCCGCCGAGGTCAGCTTCAGCCCCTCGGCGATGAACAGAAACTCCAGCCCGAACAACGCCCCGGCCAGCAAGCCCGCGCGCCAGGTGCTGCCCAACTGCGCCCAGCCGCCCCGCCAGCACATCAGCAGCCCGACCAGCAGCGCAGCGATACCAGAACGAAATGCCGCCTGCATCACCGGCGCGATATCCACGGCAGCCCATTTGATCATCACCTGCTGCGAGCCCCAGATCAGGCACAACCCCAGCATCACCTGCAGGGCAAAAGCGTCAGTGTTCTTGCGGGCCGCGCTCATGGGCGGGCCTCGTAGCGGGTCAGGGGCATGGGCAACGCTCGGCAGTCAGAAAATGGATCCATTGCCGATTATCGGTGCGCCCGCCCCGCCGATACCAGTCTAAATCGCACCTGGTGTGATCTGCGGCTTGCTCGAGACCTGATCGAAGGTGGACTCATCCAGCGCATCTGCCTGCTGATCCAGCTTCAAGCGTGGACTGTCCGCTCCTGGAATCGCGCTGTCGATAAGGCTGAGCAGGCGCGAGCCGCGCTCGGTGAGCACGAAGTTCTCACCATTGCCGCCATCCTCTTCAGGCCGGCTTTCGATGAAGCCGCGCTGGAACAGCAGCTTTTCGTATTCACAGGCGCGGGTTTTCAGCTGATCCAGATCGCCCACCGGCTGGCCTTTGGCGGCCATCGCCGCAGCATGCTGCTCGGCGTAGGGGCGTGGCGTGAAGCTTTGACCTGCGCCGTTCTGCACCTCGTGCAGCAAGCGTTCGATCAGGTCCCAGTCGTAGGTGCTCATGGCAGTGGCCTCTTGCTGTGGACGGTGGGTACACAGCATGGGACCGGAGGCGTTGGAGGTCCGTTCAAATCATCGACAGTACACGGTTGGAACCGGCTCGGGGCCTGCGAACAGGCATCTACGGCACTTAAAATCGGCTCAAATGCTTCGCAATCAAGTGCCCGCAAGCTGCTTCATGTGCCGCAAGCCCGCACCTGCGATAATCGTTCCAACTGCCTTTAGCAGCATCTTTTAGACCAAAGAAACAGTCTTACCTAGGCTCACTACCGCCGTATACCCCTCCGGCGCCACCACGTTCGCACCAACCCCTGAACCATCGCGGTAATACGACGGCAACCCCGGCACCTGTCTGCCCGTCGCACCACCCACCGCTTCGGCAATGGCCTCGCGCTCGGCCACCGTCTTGCTCACCTGACCCAGCTTCCCGGCCTTGCCGACCGGTACCGGCACCAGGCTCATCACGAACTTGGTCTGCCACTCCGCCTCCACCCGCGCCGCTGCCGTAGGATTGCCCTGCAGCCGATACAGGGTCGCCTCGGCGCGCATGTCCTGCCACTCCTGCACCACCGCTTCAGGGTGACTCAAGGCGTTGATCACCTGATGAGGCACCTGCGATGCGGTGTTCTGGGTGTCGGTCAGCAACCCCTTGCCTAGGCCATACAAGCCTTTGAGCATGTCGCCCAGCGCCGTGCCTACACCCGCCACCGAACCCAGCGTTTCTGCCGTGGGATCGTACTTGCCGAAGTTCAGGTTATTGGCGTAGTACGCGGCGTACTCGGGGTCCCCCCCAGGACGCAGGAACTCGCGATTCTTGGTGGAATCATTAAACTCGGCGCTATGCGTGCTCGCATAGTCCTTGAGCAATGCCACGGTCTGCTGCGCGGTGTACTGCTTGCCCGCCTCCCCCACCATAGGCACGTCACCATTGGCGCGGCTCACGTCGAGGCTGTCCGCCATTGGCGCCAGCGCCTGGCCGAGGTGCGCCAGGGTACTGGCGTCGATGCTCCTGCCATTGGCGGTAATCACCTGCCGCCACTCGTTGTCGGTGTAGTAGGCCAAGGCTTCGGCCATGCGCCGCTCCGCCTCGGCGGGGCTGATACCTAGCTCCTGGGCGAGTGCAGGTGCCTGCTTCTTGATCTGGACCACCTCTTTCGGATGCGCCTGCCGGTTGTAGCGGTCGGCCATCTGGGCGATCCAGGCACCTTTCTCGACGTCACCGTTGACCAGCCCCGCCGCAGCGAGTCCGGTGAGTTGCGAGAAGGTATCGCGCAGCGCAGGCTGCTTCTTGTAGAGCTCATCCAGCGCCCCCGCCATAGCGGCGTTGGCCCCGGCAGCCGTCGCTCCGCTGGCGAAGTCGCCGCCGGAGGCCACAGAAACGGCGCCCCCTGCCAACGCGTGCAAGGCTACACGGCCTGCGCCACCTTCCTGCCACAACGCGATAGCGGCGGCATCGCTGCGGCTTTCTGCGTCGGCCAGGTTCTTCGTTGCGAGGTTGCCGATGGCATTGAAGGCGGAGGCTGCGACGACGTTGGACGCCTGTGACACCAATGCGTTGAGCAGGTTGTCGCTCAGGCTCCCACCGTTCACCACGGTCTTGATCGCACCCGAGGTCACACCGATCGCACCGGCCCGCAGGCCGAAGCCACCTATGCCTTCGAGCTTGCTCAGGTCAAAGCCATAAGTACGGCTGAAGCCTGCATTGTCGCCGCTGAACTTGGGATCGATGTAGCCAGCGGTGACGCCGGTCACCAGGCCGGAGATCACCGCGCCCTTCAGGCTGTCGCTGCTGAAGGTATCCTTGACCACCAACCCCAGGTTGCCGCGGTTGTTGATGGCGCTGATCGCCGCATTGCTGGTCAAGCCGGTCAGCCCGGCCGTCACCGCCGCATTGGCCCAACCAATCCCGCTCAGGGCAGCGCCGGTACCTGCTGCCCAGGCACCACCTGCAGTGGTCGCGGTAACGGGCTGGCAAGCGTGATCGGCGTGCTCGCCCAAGGCTGTGCAGTGGACCAGTGCACCCCGTCGGCGGCCCCTCCTACCTGGCTCGACGTGCCTTGGCGGGCGGCCACTTCTCCGCTGCGGCTGGGCAGTTTACCCGGCCCTTGGGCCTGATCGATGGCGGCCACGCGCACGCGCGACACTTGAAGCAACCGACGGAGCTCTGAGGGCGAAACCAATCTTTGAATTTATTAAGCCCAATTGAATCAAGGGCAATAAATTTCATCTCACCTTTTCGATACGACACATTCGAAGTCTTTAGCTTTCCAAGCCCTTGAATTACATCGCCACGCTCTATTCTTGCGCCTATAAGCGAACTGATCCGACCAAATACACAATTGGCATCCTAGATAAATTTAGACCCCCACAAATTCCGCCCCTCTAAAGCCCAGACAACCCCAACACAACCACAAATAAAAAATCAGTCGCTGCGCTTTTTTTAACCTCTGCCACCTTTGACTTCACCCATATCCCTAAAGCGACTGGAACCCCGCAAGACAATCCAACAAGAATAGACTTATGAATATCCTCCCAACCAAATACCCAATAATCAAACTTATAATAACCAATAATCGACCCTACAAGGTGCCCCAACACCCCAACTCCAAGAAAAAACAATACAGAATACACCAACAACATAGCCATCAACAAAAACCCAGCTCTTTCCAGCTTCACTTTATATCTCCTACAGAACCGAGCTTGGTTACAGCACATAGAGGCATACCTTTCACCGTTTCTCCTCTTTATCTCTGGAGGCTTTACGTTCTTTATGGTCTTTCAGCCGAGCCAGCCCCCATATGCCCACCGTAGCAAACACCGTGTAGATTAAAGCTCCAGGAACCAGCCGGAAAATTTCCGACCACTCAAGCATCCAACTGCCTATCTTAAAAAAATTTATTGCCGCCCCTAGAACAACCCCCATAACACTCACTAGCATAAACCCTAAAAAACAGTAAAAAAACAGCAACAGAAAAGCTTGAAAACTTGATTTTGGCCTAATCATTTGCCCTCTCCCAAAGATCCCACTTTTCCTCCAGTGACTTCTGAAGCAACAGAACCAAACATATTACCTAAAACATCAGCCGAAGTTCCTACATATGGCTTCAGCTGGCCAGACACCACCTGCCCAGTTCTGAAACCCACTACCCCGCCTAAAATTGCTCCCAAAAGTGAATACGTCGGATCTTCACCCTTGATCAAACTTCCTAAATAAGAGCCACCCGCCCCAGCACCGAGAGTGAACCCTAACCCTCTGCCTTGAGTGGCCCCGCCAACAGTAGCAGCAATTGATGCATCCACGTAACTAAACGGCTTATCGGTGGATAACTGATAACCGATATTCGCTCCGCCGGAAATTGCCGCACCTGATACGACACCTGCAACACCGGTCGCTGGCGCCACTCTCCTGATGCAGGTCCTTGACCGCCTCGAACGTCACCGCGCCGCCACCGTCAATGGTTAGGTCATTACCCGAGGCAAGCTTCGCCCCCTGGTACAACTGATCGCAGCCGCTCTTGAGCGTCAGGTCGCCACCGCTGCTAACTTCGCTGCCTAGCGCCTTGACGTCGGTGACTTAGTCGCGCTGGGTCTGCTTGCTGCCCCAGCCGTCTTTCTTGCTCATGTCGTACAGCGAGCACTGGCTGTCGTTGGCCGCAGCAGCCAGGGTGAGGTCGCGGCCGGCCTGCAGGGCCAGGTCGCGGCGTGCCTCGACTTCGCTGACAACCATGCTCAGGTCCTCGCCTGCTGTGGCGGTGAGGTTGCCGCCTGCGCTGATCTCGCTGCCGTACTACCCGCACGCGCCAGTTTTCATTGAGCCATATAGGTCAAGAAAATTCATGAGCAGCGATTATAAAGATCAACGCCCACGACCATCCTTCATATATGACAAAACACAAATTCCAACCCCAACCGGCACTGCATATGCAATCGCACCGGGAAGCTCTCCAGGAACATCAGACCAACCAAAACTCCACACTCCAAAATTGTAGTAATTAATTGACGAACCTAAAAACCTTGAAGCAACACCAACTAAAAAAAACGCACCTATTAGATATATAAATAGCAAAATGAACGCTTGCAACCTTGATCGAGGCTTAATCACTTCCCATCTCCTAACGAACCTATCTCACCACTTACTTTTTCAGACGCGAAGGCACCGATGGCGCTTCCAGTCACCTCTGCGGAGTTCTTGAGGTATGGCCTAAGCTTTCCTGTTACCGTCTGACCAGTTTTTAGACCTGCTACACCGCCTAAAGCCGCTCCGATGAGAGAGTATGTCGGCGACTCGCCTTTGATTAAACTACCCAAATAAGCTCCAACCACTCCTGCACTTAGGGTAAAACCTGCCCCGCGACCTTGAGTTGCACCACCCACAGTGGTAGCAATGGCGGCATCCACATAACTAAACGGCTTATCCGTAGACAATTGATAGCTAATGTTAGCACCACCGCCAATGACACCGCCCATCGCTGCGCCAGCTAGTCCTGCCGGAGGCGATAAAGCCGTGCCCAACACAGCTGGAGAATACACCCAACCAGCTACATAATCATGACCTGGGCCTTTGTACCCATCGCTTTCCCATTACCCAGGGCTCCTGCCATAACCCCAATAATCTGGGCGGTCGCCACCTTGTTTTGTGCAGAGCCAGGACTGACGTTGAGATAATCAGCCAAATCGCCGACCTGTTTATTACCGAAGGCCGCCGCCAAATCCAATCCTTCAGACACAGCAGCAGCCCCAAGATTATCTTTGAAGCTGCCTCCATTTATCACTGTGTTCACACTGCCAGCGACCAAAGCATGTGTGCTGCTACGAAGGATGTTCTGGCTGACCGAATTCCAATCCAACATACCAGAGCTATACCCTGGATTATTGATGCCATTGGCACTCAGAACCAACGGGCCGTCGGGATTCCACCCCGCAACTGCTGTGTCTATTCCACTCAAAATTCCGCTTGTCACCATCTGTGTAGCGTATCCCTTTATGGCCTTGCTGCTGGTTGCCGCTTTTAGGCCAGCACCGATGTCTCCACCACCGTTTATGGTTCCTACTGCAAAGTTACTGGCCATGGCACCTGCAAGAGGACCAAGGTAGACGCTCGCGACAATTGAAATAATCAGGGCGGGCGCTGCTCCCAGTCCTGAATTTTTGTAATCCCAGCTGTCGTGAATTTCTTTTACTACTCGCCAATCCACTTGTCCGCTGGCCTCGGCCTGCTTGATCCACGCCAGTTGGGGTTCTGCTCGGACCATTGCATCAATCGTTTGGCTGACGGTGTTTTGGTCAATTTGCTTAATATCAATATTTATTTTGCCGGCGGCCCGAATCGCCGATTCCCCCTGGGTTACCATCAGGGTCTGGCGCAGCGTCTCATCAGTACTTCCCTTGCCTTTGGCGCTGGTCCACGCCAGATCCGACTTGCTCTTCTCGTGACTCTCCTGATGCAGGTCCTTGACCGCCTCGAACGTCACCGCGCCGCCACTATCAATGGTCAGATCAGCACCCGAGGCGAGCTTCGCGCCCTGGTACAGCTGATCGCCGCCGCTCTTGAACGTCAGGTCGCCACCGCTGCTGACTTCGCTGCCCACCGCCTTGACGTCGGTGACTTCGTCGCGCTGGGTCTGCTTGCTGCCCCAGCCGCCTTTCTTGCTCATGTCATACAGGGAGTACTGGCTGTCGTTGGCCGCCAGCAGCTCCAGCTTGTCGCCGGCCACCAGGTAGGCTTCCTCGCCGGCGCTGACTTTGCTCGCCACCAGGCGCAGGTCACGTCCGGCGTCGATGGCCAGGTCGCCGCCGGCCTTCACCACGGCAGACTGCTGCTCGACGTCATCCTCCTGCCGCTCGTACTTGGTCTTGCCCTTTTTGCCCTTGGCGTAGCTGTGCTCCTCGTTCGCCGCAGCGGCCAGGGTCACGTCGCGGCCGGCCTGCAGGGCCAGGTCGCGGCGTGCCTCGACTTCGCTGGCGACGATGCTCAGGTCCTGGCCTGCCGTGGCGGTGAGATTGCCGCCTGCGCTGATCTCGCTGCCATACTGGGTGATGCTGGTGTCGTGGCCGCTGACACGGCGGCGTTGATACTCGTGGCTGTCGACGCCTTCCTGGCTGACGATGGACAGGTCGCGACCAGCATCCAGCCTGATATCGCCACCCGCCTTGAGCACCCCGCCCACGTTGCCGATATCGCGCCCAGCGGTGACGGTCAGGTCGTTCGCCGCCTCGATGCGCGCAGCGCTGTCGACCAGGTCCTTGGTCACATGCTCGCCACCGGCCCGGCCTTCCAGGCGGGTGACGCTGCGTTCGTTGATCACATCGCCGGTCAGCGCGGTCAGGCTCACTTCACGGCCAGCGATGATCCCGCCCTGGGCGTTGCGGATCGAGTCGGTGGCGAGCATGTCCAGGCGCCCGCCCGCTTCGATCAGCCCGCTGTTGCTGATGTTGGTAGCGCTGGCGGCGAGGTTGTTGGTGGCACGCAGGGTGCCGACGTTGACCAGGTCGCCGCCGCTGATCAGTTGACGTCACGGCCTTGAATCAGCGCGCCGTTGAGGGGGACGCGACCGTTGGCGTGGGCCAGGTACAGCACTGGCGCCAGCACCTTCTCGCCGTTGACCTCGACCTGCTCCATCCAGACGATGTCGTGGGTCAGGGCGGCGACCTGCTCGGCGCTGAGCGACACGCCCACGCTCAGCGACAGCTTGTCCTTGCTGGCGATGGCGTTGTCCATCAGGTAGCGGAACAGCTTCTCGTCGGCGGCCTGGCCGGCGAGGAAGCATTGGCCGGGGTGGGTTAGGCTGCCTCTACTTTCGCCCGTGCAGTTAATAATGGAGCTATGTAGCTCTGCGACGCATTAAATTGCTCACACTAGGTCAATGCAGGCATGCTTCACTTAAGTTTGAAACCTTGAGACTCAAGCAATCCACGCTCGGAAATTACTTCGGAATTTACTTCCCACCGCCCCATTTGAAATATGAAGCAAGACATATCCCAAACCAGACAGGGACCGCATAGGCTAGAAATCCAGGAAACACGCCGGAAATATCAGCCCAGCCAAAATGCCATGTGTCATATTTAAAATACAGGGCTATAGCCCCTAAAAAATTTGATACGACCCCTCCAAAGAAAAACAAAACAACCAAATAGACTAAAAATAGTATATAAGCTTGAAACCTCGACTTGGGTTTCATTATTTGCTATCTCCTATTGATCCTATCTTGCCACCTGTAGCTTCGGAAATCTGAGACCCCAAAGAGGCACCTACAATTTCAGAATAACTTCCGAGATACGGCTTCAATTTATCAGTTACAACTTGCCCACTTTTCAAACCCACAGCACCGCCGATGGCCGCACCTAAAACTGGATATATTGGACTATCACCTTTAATCAAGCTCCCTAAAAATGCCCCTCCCGTGCCTGCACCAATAGTGAATGCGACCCCGCGACCTTGAGTTGCGCCACCCACAGTGGTAGCAATGGCGGCATCCACATAACTAAACGGCTTATCCGTAGACAATTGATAGCTAATGTTAGCACCACCGCCAATGACACCGCCCATCGCTGCGCCAGCTAGTCCTGCCGGAGGCGATAAAGCCGTGCCCAACACAGCTGGAGAATACACCCAACCAGCTACATAATCATGACCCGGGCCTTTGTACCCATCGCTTCTAGCCAAGGACTGGAGCGCATCAGAAATCTGCTCGGGTGTCTTGCCTTGCTCAGCCATATATGCTCCTAAGCTAGCAGCTTCCGCCCCCCAACTTCCCCCGGGATGTAAAAAGTCATTATAGCGCTGAGCGTTTCCTGCCACCCAACTGGCGGTTTCAGGGTTCCCATTACCCAGGGCTCCTGCCAAAACCCCAATAATCTGGGCGGTCGCCACCTTGAACTGGTCGTCCGTAGCAAACCGTGAATCGAGATACTTGCCTAGACCTGCACTTGTAGCCGCCGTGAGCCCCTGCGCTGCCGCACCTGCCAGTGCCCCTGTTTTGAAGTCTCCTCCCTTGGCGGATGACAGCGCACCACCCAAGACTGCGTGCATCAGGATTTTTTGTGCAGAGCCAGGACTGACGTTGAGATAATTAGCCAAATCACCGACCTGTTTATTACCGAAGGCCGCCGCCAAATCCAATCCTTCAGACACAGCAGCAGCCCCAAGATTATCTTTGAAGCTGCCTCCATTTATCGCTGTGTTCACACTGCCAGCGACCAAAGCGTGCGTGCTGCTACGAAGGATGTTCTGGCTGACCGAATTCCAATCCAACATACCAGAGCTATACCCTGGATTATTGATGCCACTGGCACTCAGAACCAACGGGCCATCGGGATTCCACCCCGCAACTGCTGTGTCTATTCCACTCAAAATTCCGCTTGTCACCATCTGCGTAGCGTATCCCTTTATGGCCTTGCTGCTGGTTGCCGCTTTTAGGCCAGCACCAATGTCTCCACCACCGTTTATGGTTCCTACTGCAAAGTTACTGGCCATGGCACCTGCAAGAGGACCAAGGTAGACGCTCGCGACAATTGAAATAATCAGGGCGGGCGCTGCTCCCAGTCCTGAATTTTTGTAATCCCAGCTGTCGTGAATTTCTTTTACTACTCGCCAATCCACTTGTCCGCTGGCCTCGGCCTGCTTGATCCACGCCAGCTGGGGTTCTGCTCGGACCATTGCATCAATCGTTTGGCTGACGGTGTTTTGGTCAATTTGCTTAATATCAATATTTATTTTGCCAGCGGCCCGAATCGCCAATTCCCCCTGGGTTACCATCAAGGTCTGGCGCAGCGTCTCATCCGTACTTCCCTTACCTTGGGCACTGTTCCACGCCAGGTTCGACTTGCTCTTCTCGTGACTCTCCTGATGCAGGTCCTTGACGCCCTCGAACGTGATCGCCCCACCACTGGCCAAGGTCAGGTCTTCACCGCTCTCAAGCTTCGCCGCCTGATAGCGCTGGTCGCCGCCGCTCGCCAGCGTGACAGCGCCTGCCGCCGAGACTTCGCTGCCAACATGTCGCACATCGGTGACTTCGTCGCGCTTGGTCTTCTTGCTGCCGAAGCTGCCTTTGCTCTTCTTGTCGTACAGGGAGTAGTCGCTGTCCGCCTCGGCGAGCAACGACAGTTGCTCCCTGGCATACAGGTACGCCTCGTCCCCGGCACTCACGCGGCTGGAAATCAGCGCCAGGTCCTGGCCAGCGGTCAGCGCAACATCACCTCCTGCCTTGACCGAAGTACCGACCTGGCTGACGTGGTCTTCCTGGCGGGTGACTTTCTTGGTCTTGCTGTAGAAGTTCGACTCGTTGGCCGCCGAGGCCAGGGTCAGGTTCTCCAGTGCATCGACCGCAACATTGCGCCCGGCCTCCAGGGTGCTGGCGATGGCGGTGAAATCGCGACCGGCACTCAAGGCCAGGTCGCCGCCTGCGGTCACCTGCGAGCCGTATTGCTGCGTGGTCTGCGTGCGGTAGTTGGAGCCTATCTGCGTGCTGTCGACCTGCTGCGCCGAGGTGATCAGCAGATCGCGCCCGGTGCGGATATCCAGGTCGGCTCCAGCACTCAATACACCGCCACTATTGATCAGGTCGCGACCAGCATGAATCGAAAGGTCATTGGCTGCCTCGATACGCGCGGCACTGTCGACGAAGTCAGCACGCTTGCTGTACGCACCGGCACCGCTGGCATGGCTGCTGACGCTGCGCTCGTTGACCACATCGCCGCTGAGGCTGGTGAGGCTGACGTCGCGGCCGCTGATCAGGCCGCCGGCGCCATTGACGATGCGGTTGCCAGCCAGCAGGTCCAGACGGCTACCGGCCTCGATCAGGCCGCTGTTGTCGAGGTCGTGGCCGGCGCTGGCGGAGAGGTTGTTGCTGGCCCGCAAGGTGCCGCTGTTGTCCAGGTTCTGGCCGGCGACCAAGGTCAGGTCGTTGCCGGCGATCAGGGCGCCGTTGGGCGCCAGACGGTTGTTGGCGTGGGCCAGGTACAGCACCGGCACCAGCACCTGCTCGCCCATCACCTCGTGCTGTTCAAGCCAGACGATGTCGTGGGTCAGAGCGGCGACCTGCTCGGCGCTGAGGCTGACGCCGACCTGGAGGTCGAGCTGGTTCTTGCTCGTCAGAGCGTTGTCCATCAGGTGGCGGTACAGGGCCTCGCCGTCGGCCTGGCCATCGATGAATTGCTGACCGGTGCGGGCGACCACCGCCTGCTGGATCAGACGCTGCTCGTAGAAGCCGTCGCCCAGGCGCTTCCAGCTCTGGTCAGGGTCGTAGCCGAGGTTGCCAAGCAGATAGTCCGAACTCATGAACTGCTTGAGGTCGGTGAGTACCGGATTGGTCTCGATCAGGTACTTGTGCGGCTGCGGGGTGCCAGTATTGGCCGGAACCCCCTGCACCCGCGGGATGCTCTGCGCCGCGGGCAGTGTCATGGCGGTGGAGACGGTGCTGGCGACGGTCGGGAGGGCCTGCTGGAGCGTCGGCGCGGCCACCGACGTCATTGCCGGGAGGCTGGTGTCGCGGGCAACGATGGTCTCGGTGGAGGGCTGGGCAAGCGTGATTGGCGTGCTCGGCCCAGGCTGTGCAGTGGACCAGTGCAACCCGTCGGCGGCCCCTCCTACCTGGCTCGACGTGCCTTGGCTGGCGGCCACTTCGCCGCTGCGGCTGGGCAGTGCACCCGGCCCCTGGGCCTGATCGATGGCCGCCACGCGCACGTTGGTGGCGCCCGGGTCCAGACCTGCGGCCTGACGCTGATGCGCCTGCAGGGCGCGGTCGCTGCCAGCGACGGTGGCCAGCTCGGCGAGGTCGACGCTGCGGCCCTGCACAAGCGGCGTGGGCTGCTGGCGCTGTTGCAGGTCGATGCTCGCGCTGCCCAGTTGCCACTGGGTCGGGACGCTGGACGTAGCGCTGGCCTTGGCCTGGTTGGCAGCCTGGGCGCTGAGGCGGAACAAGCCGTTCTGACCGGTAGGCAGGCTGAAGCCGGGCAGGGTCAGCGGGTTGACCTGCTGCTGGGCGAGGTCAGGCGGCAGTTGCTGATGAATCGTCACGATGGTCGGCTGGGCCCCGCCGGAGACCGTAGTGTCCGAAGACCGCTGGCTGATGGATGACGCGGTGTTCTGCACCACGATGTTGCTGATGTCGTTGCTGGCGGTCAGCCTTGCCTTGCCACCGGCCTGGATGATCGCGGGGGCCACGGGGGCGCCACCCTCGACCTTGATCTTGTCATCGATCCCGATGAACACACCCGGATCGAACTTGTCGACCAAGGCCTTGAAAGCCACCGGATCGAACGGCCCAGATTGCGGATGGGCCTGATCGTAGGCGGCCACCGCATCGATCATTTCGTAGAAGTAACGACCGGAGATCTTCACGTCCTTGCCGATCTGATGGCGGTCAGTCCCCGAAGCCGAACCGCCGGCCACGTTGGAGATATTGGCGCTGTCGATGGCCAGGTCGTTGACGGCGGAGATCAGGCTGAATTCGTTGTTCAGTGCAGTGCTGGCAATCGTCAGGTTACGGCCGGCCATCAGCATTGCCATGGGCGAATCTTCATGCACAACGGTGGAAACCGTCTGCGAGATGAACGCCGGCCCACGCACCCACTTGCCGCCAGGGCGACCGCAATGCTGGACGCAGTAGATGCTGATCGAGCCGCTGGTCACCTGCGTGTCCGAACGGAATTTTTCACGCTTGTTGATCACGCTCGCGGCCTGCAGGTCGATATCACCCGCCGCTTCGATACTGGCAGAGCTGTTGAGCACGCTGTTTGCCCGCGTTCCGCCCGTCACACCGCCAACCAGCAGATTGCCGAGGCTGTAGACATCGGCGTATTCGTTGCTGAAAGCGCCCACCTGAAGCCTCATGTTCTGGCCACTGAACATGAAACCACGGCTGCCATCGGCAGCCTGGACGTTGCGCAAGTCCTGGCTGACGACCGTCAAGTCCTGCGAGGCGGCCAGGGTACCGACGTTGGTCATGCTCCCGGCCAGCATTTCGAAGTTGCGTGCCGAGGTCAGGCGGCCTTGGTTGGACACTTGACCGGCTACTGCGATACGCGTGTTGTCGCCCCCGGCGATACTGCCAGTGACGCCAAGCTCTAGCTGCCCGGCATCAATGCCCAGTTGGCCAAGGCTGGCGATGCGACCATTGCCGGCATAGCGTCCGCCAAGGTGCAGGTCGAGGCTGCCATCACTGATGATCCGGCCGTCGTTGAGCCAATTGCCGCCACTTCCCGACAGCCGCTGGGTCGCCAGCAACTGCCCGGAGGCTGTCTGGGTCAGCTCGCCGACGTTGAGCGTCAGCCGCGCGGCCTGCAGCACACTGCTGTTGGTCCAGCTGGCCGCCTCCAGGGTCAGGCCGCCAAGGGTGGCAATGTCACCGCCGGCATTGCTGAGGTTGGCCATGCCGATCTGCAGGTCGCCACTGCCACCGTGCAGCAGGCGGCCCTGCTGGTTGAGGAAGGTGCCGGCCTGCAGGTTGAAGTCCTGGCTGCCGATTTCAAGGGCGCCAGTGCGGTTGTCGAGCAGCCCGGTAACCTGCAGGCGGCTCTGGGCGCCGCCAAGGCTGCGCAATTGACCGCCCTGGTTGTCGAGGGTGGCAGCGACCAGGCCCAGGCGGCTGTCACTTTCGATGATTCCTGCGCGGTTGTACAAAGCACCGCCAAGGGTCAAGTCCAGCGCTTGACCGGCGAGCTTGCCACCGGCGCTGTTGTCCAGCGCAGTCGCCTCGAGGGTGACCTGGCCCTGGCCGTAGAGCCCGCCATTACGGTTGTCCAACTGTTGCGTACGGATAACCAGAGGCCCTGCCTGCGCCGCCAGACGACCGCCCTGGTTGTTCAGACCGCCGAGGGCAACGAGGTTGAGCTGGCTGGCCTGCAGCGTGCCGCCTTGGTCGTTGCGCAACAGGCCAGCGACCTGCGCCTGCAAAAGCCCGTGAAGGCTGGCCAGCACACCGCCGCGGTTGTCCGTGCTGCTGGCCGACAGCGCCAGCGGGCCCTGCTGGGCGATCAGTTTGCCGCGCTGGTTGTCCAGCACTTGCTGCAGGCGCACATCGAGCGCCTGGCCGGCCTGTACCGCACCGCCCTGGTTGGTCAGGCTGGCGGCTTGCAGGCTGACGCTGGCGTCACGGCTGGAGATCAGGCCGTCCTGGTCGTTGGCCAGGGTGTCGGCGAGCGTCACGGCTACCGCGCCGTTGGCGGCCAGGGTGCCCTGGGCAGAGTTGTCCAGACGGCTGCCTGCCAACTGCAGGGTGCCCTGGCTGGCCAGTTGACCACCCTGGTTGAGCAGCGTCGCGTTGCCCAGCACCTGCAAGGCGCTGGTCGCGAGCAACTGGCCCTGGGCGTTGTTCAGCAGACTGGCCAGGTCCAGGCTGAGCAAGCCCTGGCTGATGACGTTGGCGCTGCGGTTGTCGAGGCTGGCGGCCTGGATGAACAGGTCGCCACCGGCATCGATGCGGCCCTGACGGTTGTCCAGGGCGCCGAGCAGGTGCAGGCGCTGGAGTCCGCCGCTGGCCAGGTAGCCGCTACGGTTGTCCAGCGCAGCCGCGTTCAGGCGCAGCGCGCCCTGGCTGACCAGGGCGCCGCCGCTGCTGTTGTCGAGGTTGGAAGTGACGCTCAGGTCCAGGTCGCCGGCGCGACTGGAGAGCGTGCCCTGGTTGCGGTTGTCCAGGCTGTCGGCACTGACCGACAGGCCCTGCCAGCCGGAAACCAGGCCGCCCTGGTTGCTCAACACGCCGCTGCCGACACCCAGGCGCTGGGCCGAAATCAGCCGGCCGCCGTCGTTGTTCAGGGTCCGTGCTGCCAGGTCGAAGCCCAGGTCGCTGGCGATCTCGCCACGCTGGTTATCCAGGTCGCGCAGGTTGGCCAAGGTCAGGGCACCCTTGGCGCGAATCAGTCCATCGCGGTTGTTCAGGCCGCCGCCATCCAGGCCCAGCAGTAGGGCCAAGGTGCTGTCGCCGAGCAGGCGTCCGCCCTGCTGGCTGAACTGGCGTGCCTTGATCTGCAGCGCCGCGCCAGCGGAAAGTTCGCCCCCGTCGTTGTTGACGTCGGTGGCTGTCAGATCCAGACCTGCCTGGCTGTTGATCAAGCCTTTGTTGCCGTTGTCGAGTTTGCCGGTCACGAGGGTCAGTCGTTCGCTGGCAAGCAACTGACCGCCTTGGTTGGCCAGGCTCGCGCTGTTCAGCACGAGTGCGCGACCGGCATTGAGCAGCCCGCCACCCTGGTTGGCCAACTGACCGGCAACGTCCAGTTGCAGATCGCCGCGGCTGGTCAGCAGGCCCGCGCCGTTGTCCAGGCTGGCGGCGCTGACCGAGAGGCTGGCGGCGGCGATCTGGCCCTTGAGGTTGGCCAGGCTGCGCGCGACGATCAGGTTCAGGCCTTGGTTGCCGAGCAGGCGACCGTTGCCGTTGTCCAGTTCGGCGGCCGCCAGGGTGAAGGCGTTGGCACTGGAAATTTCACCGCCACGATTGTCGACCCGGCCAAGGCGCGTAAGCAGCAGTTGACCTGGGGTATTGATCAGCCCGCCCTGGTTGTCGAGGGTGCCGCCGGCCAGATCGATTGCCACGCCGCTGGCGCTATACAGCGTGCCGCCATGCTGGCGCAGGCTGCCGAGGTTGGCCTGCAAGGCCTGCTGACTGGTGATGCGTCCGCCACTGTTATCGAGCTGGGTAGCCTCGATGCGCAGGCGATCGGCACTGCTCAGGCGGGCGCCGGAAAGGTTGTCGACGCTGGCGGCGCTGATACTCAGCAGGCCCTTGGCGCTGACCGTACCAGCGTCGCGGTTGTCCAGGTGCGCCGCTCTCAGTTCCAGGCCCGCGTCGCCCAGGATCTGTCCCCCGGCGTTGCCCAGCGTGCCCTGGCTGCGCAACAGCAGGTCGCCGGCACCGGACAGCACGCCGTGATCGTTGTCGATGCTTGCGGCGCTGACGCTCAGCGTGCCGTCGCTGTCCAGACGCCCATTCTGGTTGAGCAGGCCGTCGTCCAGCTCGACACTCAGGTCGGCGCCGCTGCGCAGTGTGCCGCCGGCGTTGTCCAGCCGCGTGCCGGTGAGGGTCAGCGGCCCCACGCTGGACACCAGCCCCATGGCGTTGAGCAGAGTGTGCTGCTCGATGACCAGCGCACCCTTGGCCAGGATCAAGCCAGCGCCGTTATCCAAGCGCTGCCCGCTCAGGCGCACTTCGCCCTGCCCGGAGACTTCGCCAGCGCGGTTGTCGAAGGCAGCGCTGTGCACGGTCAACAGGCTCTTGGCGGCGAGCAGGCCTTTGTCACGGTTATCGAGGGTGTCGGCCTGCAGGTTCAGCGTAGTGTCGCTGGCAATCTGGCCAGCCTGATTGTCCAGGCTGCCCAGGCGCGCTTGCAGACCCGATCTGGCAGACAACTGGCCTTTGCCGTTGAATACGCTGCCGGCCACCAGTAACAGCTTGCCGTCAGCCTGTAATGTGCCCGCTGCGTTGCCCAGCAGGCCGTCGACCTGCACCTGGAGGTCGCCGCGGCTGCTGATCAGACCGGCGCCGTTGTCCAGGCCGGCAGCCTGCAACTGCAGGCTGCGCGCACTGACCAGGCCGCGCAGGTTGTCCATTTGCCGGGCGATGCGCAAGGTCAGGCTGGCGCCGGAGAGCAGCTTGCCACCGGTGTTGTCCAGACCGTCCGCGGCCAGCTCGAAGCCGACCAGACTGGAGATCTCGCCATCGCGGTTGTCGACCTGACCAAGGTTGTGCAGCAGCAGGCTGCCCGGGCCGCGGATAAGCCCGGCACTGTTGTCCAGCACACCGCCGTTGAGGTCCAGGTTCAGGCCATCGAGGCTGAACAGTTCACCGCCGTGCTGATCGAGACCGCTGACGCTGGCCTGTACCTGACGTCCGGCCAAGGTGCCGGCCTGGTTGCCGACCTGCCCGGCGCGCACTTGCAGCAGTTGCCCACTGCTGATCAGGCCGCCCTGGCCGTTGCTCAAAGCACCGCTGCTCAGGCGATTGTCACCCTCGGCGGTGATGCGGCCGTGGTCACGGTTGTCGAGGCTGGCGCTGGCCAGTGTCAGCGCCGCGTCGGTCTCGATGGTGCCGCCGCGGTTGTCCAGCGCCTGGATGCCCGTGAGGGACAATTCACCGTGGCTGGAAAGCTGGCCTGCCTGGTTGAGCAGTTGCCCGCCTTCCAGGATCAGGCGGCCAGCGCTGTCCAGGCGTCCGCCGCGGTTGTCCAGCAGCGCCTCGGTCAGTGGCACGCCGCTGTTGTCGAGCACCAGGTGCAGAGCCTGCCCGGCAGCGATCGAACCGCCCTGGTTGTCCACCCGCGCAGCACGCAATTCGACCTGCTGGGCGAATACCAGCGCCGTATTGCGGTTGAGCAGGCGTTCGACGGTCAGGGCCAGACGCGTGCCGGCGATCAGCTTGCCACCGTCGCTATTGTCCAGCTGTGTGCCGCCCAGAGTAGCCTGCGCCAGGCTGCTGAGCTGGCCACCACGGTTGTCGAGCATACCGACCTGCAGGTCGAGACCCGTGTTGCCGGCGATCAGGCCACCGCTTCGGTTATCGGCATTATCGCCGTGCAGGGTGAGCCGACCTTCGGCGATCAACTCGCCACCCTGCTGCTGCAAGGTGGCAACACTGGCGTCGAGATTACCGCGAGTGGCAATACGACCCTTGCTGTTGTCGACCTGGGCCAGGCGCAGATCAAGTGGCCCGCTGGCGCTGAGCAGGCCTTCGCGGTTGTCCAGCGCGGCACCTTGGTAATCCAGGCGGTCCTTGCTGCGCGTCACCCCCTGGCGGTTATCGAAGCGGTCGACCAGCAGTTGCAACAGGCTGTCGGCATGCAGCAGGCCAGCCTGATTATCGACGCTGTTCGCCTGCAGGCTGAGCAGTTGCTTGCCGGAGACGACGCCGCCACGGTTGTCCAGACGGCCCAGGGCCAGGTCGATCAGGCCACGGGCACGCAGTTCGCCAGCTTGGTTGTCGAACAGGCCGGTGCTGCGTACGTGCAGACTGCCGTCGCTGACCAGGCTGCCCTGGGCGCTGTTGTCCAGGCCCGCGCTCTCGACCTGCAAGGCGTTGCCGGCAGCCAGGGTACCGCCGCGGTTGTCCAGTGCGTCGCTCAGGGTCAGGGTCGTGCTGTCGTCGCCCAGTACGGCGCCGTCCTGGTTGTCCAGGCTGGCAGCGCGAACCTGGGTCTGACCGCTGCTGGACAGCTCGCCGCCGCGATTGTCTACCTCGGCAGCCACCTGCACGTTCAGGCGTTGCCCGGCGCCGAGAGTGCCGTGCTGGTTATCCAGCGTGCCGGCCACCACCTGAAGCTGGTCGGCCTGTACCAGGCCCTGGGTATTGCGCAACTGTTGCGCCACACGGATGAGCAGTGCGTCATCGCTGATCAGTTGGCCGCCACCGTTGTCCAGACGCTGGGCGACCAGCTCGAAACTGCGCGCGCTGGAGATCTCGCCTGCGCGGTTGTCGACCTCGCCAAGCTGGCGCAACAGCAGTTGGCCGGCGGTGTGGATGAGGCCCTGACGGTTGTCGAGCCGCGCGCCGCGCATGTCGACGGTCAGGGCGGTGTCGCTGAGCAGCTGCCCGCCGCCTCGCTGGTCGAGCCCGATGAGTTCGGCCAGCAGTGCACCCTGACTTGTGACACGACCGCCGTTGCGGTTATCCAGGTTGGCGCCGATGAGGCTGAGGGTCGCGCCACTGGTAACGCGACCGGCCTGGGCGTTGCTCAGTTCAGCCAGTTCCAGGCGCAACGGGCCCTTGCCTTCGAACAGGCCGCTGGCACTGTTGTCCAGGCGCTGGCCAAGCAGCTCGATGCCGGCCTCGGCGCTCACCATGCCGCCCCGGTTGTCCACCTGACCGAGCACCAGGGTCAGGGCATTGCCACTGAGCAGACGGCCAGCGCGGTTGTCCAGGTACTCGCCGCTCAGGCTCAGCCCGGCCTTGCCCAGCAATCGTCCCTGGGCCTGGTTGTCGAGGCTGCCGGCGCTCAATTGCAACTGAGCGCCGGCTGCGAGCAGGCCGCCACGGTTGAGCAACCCGGCAGCGATACGGGCGCGCAGGCCCGCATCACTGGTCAGTTGCCCGGCGCTGTTGTCGAGGCTGCCGGCGTCGAGCGTCAGCGGCCCGCCGGCCTGCAACGTGCCGTTCTGGTTGTCCAGGTGCGTCGTCAACTGCAACTCGGCATCCTGTTCGACCTGCAACAGGCCCTGGCGGTTGTCCAGTTGGCCAAGTCGCGCATTCAGGTGCGCAGCACGCACTTCGCCCTGGCGGTTGTCGAGGCTTTCAGCCTGCAGGTCCAGGCGCTGAGTGGCGGCGAGCACTCCGGCGTTGTTGATCAGTGCCGTGCTGTGCAGATCGATGAGCGGTGCAGCCAGGCGCCCGCCGACGCTGTTGTCCAGGGCGCGAGCGATGCGCAAGGTGAGTGCTTGCTCGGAGAGCAGTTTGCCGCCCCGGTTGTCGAGGTTGTCAGCCAGCAGTTCGAACGCCCGCGCAGAGGAGATCTCGCCGCCGCGGTTGTCGACCTGAGCCAGTTGTCGAAGCAGCAACTGGCCAGGTGCATTGATCAGGCCGCCCTGGTTGTCGAGCAGACCGCCGCGCAGGTTCAGCAGCAGATCGGCGCCACTGAACACTTGCCCGGCGTTGTGCATTTGCGTGGCGCTGACCTGCAACCTCTGACCAGCATGCAGGCGCGCGGCAGTGCCGTTGTCCAGGCGTGCGGCATTCAGGCTCAGATGATCGGCGGCGTACAGTTGCCCACCGGTGTTGTCAAGGTCACCGCTGTCGATATTTGCCGACTGACCGGCGATCACGGCGCCACTGCGGTTGTCCAGCACAGCGGCGCTGGTCAGGGTCAGTCCCGCATCGGTCTGCACGCGACCGGCGCGGTTGTCGAGGCGGCCGAGGTGGGCATCGAGGGTCTGCCCGCCGAGGTTGCCGCGCTGGTTGTCGAGCGCGCCCTGAACGCTCAGGGTGAGCCCTTGACGGGCCTGCACGCGGCCATCGAGGTTGAGCACGTCACCGGCGCTCAGGTCCAGCTGCTCGGCGCTGATCAAGGCGCGACTGTTATCGAGTACGGCGGCGATACGCAGGATCAACGCACCATTGGACGACAGGCTGCCATCCTGGTTGTCGAGGCTGTCGGCGGCGAAGGTGAAACCGCTGCTGGCATGCATCTCGCCGTGACGGTTGTCCACGCTCGCCAGATTGCGCAACACCAACGCACCTGCACTGTGCAGGCGCCCGCCAGCGTTGTTCCAATGACCATGCAGCAGATCGAGGGTGAGTGCCTGATCGGCGTCCAGGCGCCCACCTTCACTGTTGTCCAGGCTGGCGCTGCTCAGGCTCAGGCTCTGCTGGCTGGTCATGCGCGCGCCACGGTTGTCCAGCGCGAGCGCCTGAACGTCGGCGGCCAGGACCGCGCTGGTCAGCCCGCCACGGTTGTCGAACCGGCCCTTGACCTGTGCAGCCAGGGTGCCACGCGCCTGCAAGGTACCCTGGCCATTGAGCAGTTCGGCGGCACTGAGCGCCAGCCCTTGTGCCGCGATCAGGCCTGCGCCGTTGTTCAACTGCTCGACAATCGCCAGTTGCAGGTCGGCGCCGCTCAGCACCTTGCCACCGCGGTTATCCAGCTGGCGCGTGGCAAGCTGGTAACCCTGCGCCGAGGAGATCTCGCCGGCGCGGTTGCCGACGCTGCCCAGGCCCAGCAGCCGCAGCGTACCAGGGCTGCTGATCAAGCCGCCGTCACTGTTCTCCAGGTGCCCGCCGCGCAGGTCCAGGCTCAACGCCTGGTCGGCGTGCAATTGGCCGCCGCCGCGCTGGTCGAGGCTGCCGGCCTGGACATCGAGCTGGCCGGTGCTGGCGATGCGTCCACCGTCACGGTTGCCGAGGCTGCCCGCCTGCAGGCGCAGCTCACGGTCGGCGGCCAGGGTACCGGCGCGGTTATCCAGTGCGCTGCTGGCGGTCACGGCCAGTTCACGGCCGGCACTGATACGCCCGCTGTCATTGTCCACCTGCTGCGCGGCAATGGCCTGGCGCTCGCCAGCGGCGAGCTGCCCGGCGCGGTTGCTGACCCGGGTGGCGGTGATCTGCTGGGCACGCGTGGCAACGACCTGCCCGCCCTGATCGTTGATCAGGCTGGCAGCCTGCACAGTCTGGTCGCGGCCTGCCAGAACGCGGCCCTGGGCGCTGTTGTCCAGCACACCGACGTGGCTGCGCAGGTCTTGGGCAGCGCTCAGCGTGCCGCCGCGGTTGTCCAGCGAGCCACGAATGTCGGCGTTCAGGTCACGGCTGGCAACGATGCTTTTGCCGGTATTGACCAGCGCACCAGCGGCCAGGTCGATATCGCCTTGGGTATTGCGGCTGCCGTCGGTGTTGACCCCGCTCTCGATCACGCCCAGGTTGCTCAGGGTGCCGACAGCCTGGACCTGCAGCTTGCCGCCTGCGGTCAGCGCCTGGCGATTGACCACTTCGGCACTGCTGAGCACTTCGACGCGCGACGCGCCATGAACCGGCCCCTGGAGATCGACACCTGCCGCCCGCACCGTCACCGCGCCGCTGGCGCTGGCCTGGTTCAGGGTGAGCTGCCCGTTGACATCGAGCTGGATGTCGCCGCCGCTGGCGGCCATCTGGCCATCGAGCTTGACCCCTACACCGGCTTCGGTGCCCACCAGCTTGATGGCCCCGGCATACATGCCGCCCAGGGCAGAGCTGTCGATGGCCAGTGTCGGCTTGGCGCTACCCTCTTCGGCTCGAGCCGTCGCCGCGAGCGTCCGGGCATCGACATCGTTGCGTCCGGCGACGATATCCAGGCGCTTGGCCTGCAGCCCAGCATTGATCTGCGCACTGCGGGTGATGATCTCGAAGCGGTCGACGTTGCTGGCATTGAGCCCGGCACCTTCGATCGCCACGCTGCCCTGCTCCACCTGGTAGCGGGTCAATTGACCGTTGTCGATCACCGGCGTACCCGTAGTCAAGGTCACCTGGGGCGTGTTGATAAAGCCGCAGCCATTACAGGTGATGCCATGCGGGTTGGCGACGATGACATGGGCCGACTGCCCCGCCACCTCCGTATAGCCGCGTAGCTGGCTGGAGTTGGCGCCGTTGACTTCGTTGAGGATGATGCTCGCCGCCGTGCCCTGCAGGTTGGGGTTGCCGACGATGATGCCGCCCAGTTGCGTCTGCTGCGTACGGCTGGTGGCGTTGTTGAGGATCAGCCCCTGCTGGCCGACGTTGTAATCGCTGAACTGGTTATGCGAGAGGCCACTGCCGTTGGGCGCGGCAATATTGACGATCGGCACGCCGTTGCCCGCCTGACCGACACTGGTATTGCCGCCGCTGACCATCACTCCTTCGGCAGCCTGCGCCCACAGTGGCTGCCAGAACATGACGTTGGCCAACAGGAAGGCCAGCGCGCGCTTGGACACACCGCAGAATTGCAGGCGGGGTTGCAGGCGCGCCGAAGGCTGGCGAACCAGGAAGGTGAAAAGGCGAACGTCCATGTGTTCTCTCGGGGCTCAAAGCACGAATCAGATGAAGAAATCGAGGCGCAGGTATACCGGATGCTCCTTGTCGGGCAGGGCATCCGGGCGTTCGAGGCTGCGGGCAAAAGTCACACTGGCCGCCAGGTGACGGCCCCGGGCGAACAGCTCCAGCGAATGGCTGCTGGCACGGCCATGGCGGTCGCCGTTGTAGCGGTCGTTGCGGATCACACCCAGGTCGTAGCCCAGGCCCATCCCGTATTCGGCAATCACCGGCTGTGCGACGGACCAGGTCACCGGGCGCGTCCAGCGCAGGTCGCTGCGCCAGTAGGCGCCGCTGTCGCCGGACAGCGACTGGTCCTTGAAACCACGCACCGATGACAACCCACCCAGGCTTATGCGCTGCGGGCTGAACAACACGTCTTCGCTGCGCTGGGCGGTAGCCAGGCTGGTAACGCTCAACTGCTCGCCGAATACCTCAAAGCCCTGCACGTAACTGACCGTCGCGGTGTACTTGCGATAGCGCGCGACCGGCTCGCCAGGTCGCGGATTGCCGTTGCCCTGGGCATCGAAGGCACCGATGCCCTCCTGCGTGCCCAAGTCAAGGTTGACGAAGGCCGTGCCCAGGCGCCGACCGTGGTTGATGCCGAACTGCGCTTCGCTCAGACGATTGCTGCTGGCGCGCAGCAGGCTGTCTTCGATGTAGTTGCGGGTGCGCAGATGGGCAACGCCCAGGTTGACCGAGGTCTTGCTCGTAGCGTCGCGATGCAGTACACGATCGACGCGCAATTGATGATTCTGGCTGTCGCCGGTCTGTTTGAAGTCGAAGCCGTTGGCCTGGCCTACGGAGCGGTAGTCGGACGCGCTGTAGCTGTACGAGAAGTTCCACCAGCCCCAGGGCAGGCTGTAGGCCAGTACCCCGTTCTTCGCCCCCTTGGTGTGATCGCTGACCACATCGTGGGCACCGCGTAGCACCAACTGGTCGGCCAGGCCCAGCGGGCTATCCCACTCGAAGCCTAGGTTGACCTGCTGCTCGCCGGTGCTGCGTTGGCCTTCGTTGTTGCGCGACAGGGAAGCCCGCCAGGGCTTCTGCGCCTGATTGCGTACCAGCACCTGGCTGCCACCCACCGCCTCGCCGGGGACCAGTTCCATCTGCGCCTTGTTCGAAGGCAGACGGTTGAGCTGATCGACCATCTGCTCGATCTCACGCAGGTTCAGACGCTCGCCGGGCGCGCCGGGAAAAGCCATGGCCAGCTCCCGCTCGCTCAGCCTGCTGTCGGGAGCTGCGCGCAAACTCTCCAGGCGCCCCTCTACCACCAACACCTGCAGGTGCCCGG